>JAOAEO010000002.1:18535-51449 GCA_026416735.1 Thermodesulfovibrionales bacterium | reverse complement strand
AGAATAACCTTTGAGTATGTGATGTTAAAAGGTATAAATGATTCCCTCAAGGATGCACAAAGGTTAGCCAATTTAATTAAAGGAATACCTTCAAAGATAAATCTTATTCCCTTTAATCCCTTCGAGGGGTGTCAGTTTCAAGGATCTGATAGTAAAACAATTCTTAAATTTCAAAGAGTATTAACTGAGAGAAATCTCTCTGTCTTTATAAGAAAAAGTAGAGGCGGAGATATCGAGGCAGCCTGTGGTCAGTTAAGGGCATTTTATAGTAAAAAAGTTTTAAAGCTTTAAGACTATCTATAAAAATAATAAAAACAAAAATTTCTTAATGGATTGCCCTCTGCTATTCAGCTTCGATCCATCTTTTATACTGGGTGAGATAGAGAACGAAGATACCGTAGATTGTTTTCTTGACTTCAATATTTCCTCTTATTTATTATTAAATGTTTAAGCAAAAAACTTCTACCCTTAAAAGGTAACAGAACAAATGCTTTTTGCTATAGGGTCTGATCATGCTGGTTATTTTCTAAAAAGTGAGATCATCAAAATACTGAAAGAACATGGACATGATTATATTGACTACGGAACAAATTCTACAAAGTCTGTCGACTATCCCGATTTCGGCAAAAAGGTTTCTATCACAATATCCAGAGGGCAGGCAGACAGAGGTATCTTAATATGCGGGACAGGAATAGGAATGACAATAGTTGCCAACAAATTCAAAAATGTTCGTGCATCTTTATGCAATGAACTATATACTGCTAAGATGAGCAGACTACATAACAATGCTAATGTCTTAGTCTTGGGCAGTAGAATAGTTGGCATAGACCTTGCTAAAGAGATAGTTATTACATGGATCAATACTCCCTACGAAGGGGAGAGGCATTGTAATAGATTAAAAAAAATTAGCCTCATAGAAAAGAGGTTTTTGAAAAGATGAATTTACAATATCTAAAGCAAATTGACCCTGAAATTTATGAAGCTGTGTTAAAGGAAATACAAAGGGAAGAGGAGAAGATTATTCTAATTGCTTCTGAAAATTATGCAAGCAGGGCTATCTTAGAAGCTCAAGGTTCTGCCTTTACTAATAAATATGCTGAAGGTTATCCCGAGAGGAGATATTATGGGGGGTGTAAATATGCGGATGAAGTAGAAACCCTCGCAATAGAAAGAGCCAGAAAGCTTTTTGGTGCAGACCATGTTAACGTCCAACCCCATTCAGGAACACAAGCAAATATGGCAGTTTTCTTCTCAGTTCTAAACCCAAATGATACCATCCTTGGGATGCATTTAACTCATGGAGGCCATCTTTCTCATGGTTCCCCCGTTAATTTTACGGGGATGTTATACAAAACTTTTTTTTATGGTGTTAACAAAGAGACAGGGTTTATAGATATGAATGAAGTCAGAGAGATGGCTGAAAGATGCAAACCTAAAATCATAGTCGTTGGAGCAAGCGCTTATTCTAGAATTATTGATTTTGAAGCCTTTTCTAAGATTGCCAAAGAAAATAATGCCTTATTATTGGCAGATATAGCCCACATAGCTGGATTAATAGCAGCAGGGCTTCATCCATCTCCTATACCTCACGCCGATTTTGTAACCTCTACAACTCATAAAACCATGCGCGGACCAAGAGGTGGAATGATCATGTGCAAAGAAAAATATGCAAAAATTATCGATAAAATGGTATTCCCAGGAATACAGGGTGGTCCCCTCATTCATGTGATAGCTGCTAAGGCTGTAGCCTTTAAAGAAGCTATGACTGAAGAATTCAAACAATATCAACAACAAGTAGTTAGAAACGCAAAAAGATTGGCTGAAAAACTAAAAGAATTTGGGTTTAAAATTATTACCAATGGCACAGATAACCACTTAATGCTCGTTGATCTTAGAAATATGAATATAACAGGTAAAGATGCTGAAACAGCTCTCGAGATAGCTGGTATAACAGTAAATAAAAATGCCATCCCCTACGATGACAAACCTGCTTCAATCACAAGTGGATTAAGGCTTGGCACTCCAAGTGTAACAACGAGGGGTATGAAAGAGGAAGAAATGGACGAAATCGCCGATATGATTTATTCAGCAATCAAAAACTTCAACAAAATTTCTGTGCTTAAAGATATAAGCGTAAAAGCAAAAAATTTAGCCAAAAGATTTCCAGTATATTCTTCACTGTGAGCATTTTTAAGTTATGAAATGTCCCTTCTGTGGAGGTCTAAAAGACAAGGTAATTGATTCCCGAATCAGTAAAGATGGTGAAGTAATCCGTAGAAGAAGAGAATGTATAAAGTGTGAAAACCGTTTTACTTCTTATGAAAGAGTCGAAGATCCTCTTCCCTTAGTAATCAAAAAAGATGGACGTCGAGAGCCTTATGATCGACAGAAAATTTTAAATGGTTTAAAAAAAGCATGTGAGAAAAGACCCATTCCTATAGACGCATTGGAAAATATAGTCTCTCAGATCGAAAAAAAACTTATAAACATGGGATGCAAAGAGATTCCCTCTTCGTGGATTGGAGAGGAAGTCGTTACAGCTTTGAAAGAGATCGATAAAGTTGCATATGTCCGTTTCGCTTCTGTTTACCGTGAATTTAAAGATATAAATGATCTAATTCTCGAAGTAAAAAACCTCTTTGAAAAATAAACAAAGACAAGAGTTTTTATTCCGAACTTTCCATTCAAGGCTGACCTAAATAGTCTGATTTTACAAACACTTAATCCGTTTGTACTACATCCCCTTTGAGAGCACCTTTCAGTCTTTCAATCTATCGACCATTATGCAACATCTCCTTTCTGTATCTCATAAAAGATGTTCCCCTAACTTCTCTTTCGCTTCCTCAAAACTACTAAACTTATTAAGCCACAACTCCTCTTTGATTGCTCTCATCACTCTCTCAGTGTCAGCATTTCCTTTCGGGTTGTCATAAGAGTTGAATATCTGCTCAATCCCAAGCACTACATATCTTTCATAAAAGCTGTAGATGTAGGCTGACTTCCATAATCACTGACTAACTTTAAACCACTACCTCTTACTCCTTTAGGAAATTCAGTCTGTAATGCTTTCTATAAGGCTTCCCTCCGTTCAGCAATCCTACCCCTTAAGAAAACTCCATGCTCAACCGTCTTCTTAGTATATCAGTCAAACACTAAAACTAAATATGTCCACCCTTTGTTTATCTTGTATTCTCTACAAAGTTCAGCTACAGATTTGCTGCCTTTAATCCCTTCCAGAACAATTGCCATCTTTTATTCTGCTGTCCATATCCTTTGCTTCATTTTTAATACCTCTTTAATACCTCCTTTTTATTTTTCTCTGTTAGTCTGAAAAAAATGTAACCTCTACAAAGTAACTGTGTCCACTTTTTAAGGGGTTCAGTATAGTTTTATAGTAGAATAGTATGGGGAACTTCCCTTTGAAAAATTTGTTTTTTTCTTAGAGTTACTATCTGTTATAATTAATTCAATAAGCCTTTCTATAACAAAGTGAAAAAACTATGAGAAAGATGTCTTACTTCTTTATTGCATTTGTTATTATTTTCTCTCTTTTCTTCTCTGTTAAGTCTTCAATTACCTCAACCGATGATTCTATCAGGATTGGTGTAACTCTTTCACTCACGGGTAAATTTTCTGTGATGGGCAACGAGCAAAGGAATGGCTATAAGATTTGGGAAAAGAATGTAAATGAAAGAGGCGGGATTTTAGGGAAAAAGGTAAAGGTAACCATATATGATGATGGAGGTGATACTGAGACCGCAAAACAAATTTATGAGAGGATGATTGTAAAAGAAAAGATGGATTTCCTATTCGGTCCATACTCGTCACCTATAACCCATGCTGTGTTGCCAATAACTGAGAGGTTTGACTACCCCCTTATAATATCCGGGGCAGGTGCAAGCAGCATATGGGAGAAAGGTTATAAGAATGCCATAGGAGTTTATACACCTTCTGATAGAGTTGCCCAGGGGTTTTTAGAGTTGCTTGTCAAAAATAACATTAAAAAAGTAGCAATACTCAGTGCCGACGATCCTCACTCCCGAGATGTAGCAAAAGGAGCCCTCTCCTTTGCAAAAAAGTTTGATATGGATGTAATAATGTTTGAGTCTTTCAAAAAGGATACCAGGGATCTAACTTCCCTTGCCATAAAAGTTAGGAATTCAGGTGCCGAGGCACTATTAGTTGGTGGGCATTTAAACGAAGCAATAGATATGAGATTAGCACTGAAAAAAATTAACTATTACCCTAAGGCTTATTTTGCCTCAGTAGGAGCTGCTCTTGATGAGTATTACAAAAGCTTGAAAGAAGACGCAAACCTAACCTTTTCTTCCTCTCTTTGGACTGAAAAAGCTGGATTCTCAGGGGCCAAGAAGTTCTATGAAGATTATCTAAAAACCTTTAATAAACCGCCTGCATATCATGCTGCCCTCGCCTATGCTGGTGGACAGGTGCTTGAAGAGGCAATTAGAAGAAAAGGTACTTTAGACAGGAAGAAGATTAGAGAGGCGTTATTTAATATGGATACTATAACGATCATCGGAAGATTCGGTATTGATCATACTGGTAGACAGATAAGGCAGCATGGGTTTATCACTCAATGGCAGAAGGGGAAGAAGGAAATTGTTTGGCCTGACCAACTGGCTACAGCTAATCCTATATTTTAGGAAAATTTTGGTTATGAAGATTAGAAAAAAAGAACTTTTTTAACAAATCTTAGTAATGCAATTTATAAATCCTAAAAAAAGTTCCCTCATATTAAAAATTGTCATCCCCACTCTTATCACAGCAACTTTGATAGGCAGTGGATTATATTACTTTAGCCTTAAAGCTTTGTCTGACTTCGTAGAAAATCTTATTAAACGGGAGATACAAAACTATGCCTTTGAGATCTATAATATCTGCGATAAAAACATTACTGATCTGCTCTTTCAAGGTAAGTCCAATGATGAAAAATCTGTGATCATCAAAAAAGGTCAAACCTTAGATACCATCGAGACCTACGGAAAACAAAAGGATATTACTATACTTATCAGTTCTGATGATCGAGAAATTCTTACGATGGACAGTGTTGACAAAAAATTTTTAGATATAGAGACTATGAAAGAAGGTATCATATCAAGAGTTAAGTTAAATAATTATAACTACTATGCCTATCTTATGAACTTTCAACCCTGGAACTGGCAAATAATCCTATTAGTTGATCCATCTAAGTACCTTTATTTAGAAAATAAAGTCAAGACCGCTTATCTAACTTCAGGCTTGATACTCCTTGTCGGCATACTCTCTTTGATATGGTTGCTAAATATAACCATTAGAAAACCCATAAATTCAATCATCGAGTCTCTAAAAAGAGGAGCAGAACCTGACTATCAAGGGACTAAAGAGATTGAATTCCTTGCTAAGACTATCAAGATAATGATGGATTCCTTAGAAAAGAAAGTAAAGCTGCTGAAAGATAAAGAAAAAGAACTTATTAATGCTAAGGAATTCAATGAAACTATTATGAATAGTCTAAATGACGCTCTTTGTATAATCGAAGTCGGTTCATTCAAAATTATTGAAACAAACAAAGTCTTTAAAGGATTCTTTGGTTCTTTAGAAGATAAGACGAAAGATAAGTGTTATGAACTCATATTCAATAGTCTCGAACCTTGCAAAGAATGTTATGGTAATCGAGTAATCACAGAGGGAAAGTCTATCACCTTTGAACGAATCTTCGTCGATAAAAATTCATCGAAAAGATATCTTGAGGTTTCGATCTCCCCTCTTAAAGATTTGAAAGGGGACATCACCCATTTAGTGTTTCTTGCAAAGGATATCACTAAACGTAAGCTTCTTGAAGAACAGTTATGCAAATCTCAAAGACTTGAATCCATAGGTATTCTTGCTGGTGGTATAGCCCACGATCTCAACAATATTCTAACTGCTATTGTTGGATATGGCAATTTATTACAAATGAGAGTTGCCAATGATTCAACTTTAAAGCATTATACTGAGCAAATTCTCAAGTCATCTGATAGAGCTGCAAACTTAGTTAGTAACCTTTTGGCTTTTAGTAAAAAACAAACAATCCATCCTGTGGCATTAGATTTAAATGAAGAGATTAACAAAGTATTCAAAGTTTTGAGAAGACTTATAGAAAAAAACATCGAAATAGATTTAAAGCTGAGTGATGAAAAGATAACGGTTATGGCAGATCCCTCCCAACTGGATCAAGTTATAATGAATCTTGCCACAAATGCAAGAGATGCTATGCTAATGGGTGGCACTTTAAAGATAGAGACAGACTCTGTTGCAATAGGAGAGGAAGATTTAATCATTAAAAAACAACCCAACATGAAAGCTGGTAATTATGCGATTATAAAAGTGAGTGATACGGGATTAGGTATAGATTCTGATGATATAGACAAAATATTTGATCCCTTTTTCACCACTAAAGAAGTAGGGAAAGGTACTGGCTTAGGGCTTGCGACTGTCTACGGTATTGTTAATCAACATAATGGCTTTATTGATGTAAGTAGCGAAAAAGGTAAAGGAACAACTTTTACAATTTATCTCCCCTTGGTTGAAACCTTAGTAGAAGAGTTAAAGGAGACAATTGGAATAAAATACAAAACTGAACTGAGAGGAAAAGAGACAGTCTTAATAGCCGAAGACGAAGATTTAGTTAGAGGCTCCTATAGCGAGATATTGGAGAAGTTTGGTTACAAAGTCATCTCAGCTAAAGATGGTGAAGAGGCTTTAGAAATGTTTATAAAGAACAAGGATGAAATAGATTTAGTCATCTCTGATATTATAATGCCAAAAAAGAATGGTAAGGAGCTTGTCAAGGAAATACAAAGAATCAAACCAAACATTAAAGTTATCTTTATGAGTGGCTATAGTCAAGATCTCATAGATGATAAATCCCTTATGGAAGACAACACCTACTTTATATCTAAACCTCTTCCTCCTATTAATCTTCTAAAACTAATAAAAGAGCTTTTTTATAAGCCACCTTTAAATAACTAAACACTAAAGATATGAAAATATGAATAGTATGCAATTACAGTTAAATGATACAATTAAGGAATTTGACATAGATTTAACCCTTCTTAAAGAAATTCCTATTGCCTTCGCAAGGAACAATATGATCTTGCCGATTAAAAAGGATGATTCAAACATCTATGCAGCAGTAGCGGATGAACGCGGTTTATTCGCTTTATTAGAGTTGTCGAAACACTATAGATTAAAACCCATGCCTCTGTATACTAAGGCATCAATTATAGAGGAGACCATTAATAAGTTCTATGGGCAAATAGGCTCAGCTCTTGAAGTGATGGATACTATAGCAGGCGAAGATTTAACCACAATAGCTACCGAGTTTGAAAAACCGAGGGATATTTTAGGCCTTACAGAGGAAGCTCCCATTATCAGGCTTCTTAATGCTCTCTTCCTTCAAGCTGTGAAAGACAAGGCAAGCGACATACACATAGAACCCTACGAAAAAGAACTCGAAGTAAGATTTAGAATTGACGGAATCTTACAAAGAGTTTTGACTCCCCCTAAGATAATACAAGATGCTCTTATAAGTAGGATCAAGATTATGGCGAATCTCGACATAGCTGAAAAGAGGCTCCCTCAAGATGGACGTATTAGACTGCTTATAGGAGGAAAGGATATCGATATTCGTGTATCTTTAGTTCCTACTACTTTTGGAGAGCGAGCTGTTCTCCGATTGCTCGATAGAAGTTATGGACTTATAGATTTGAGTCAGCTTGGGCTAAATGGGAAAGATGCTAAATCCTTCGAACAACTTTTACAACATACGAGTGGTATTATACTCGTCACCGGTCCTACTGGAAGCGGTAAAACTACCACGCTCTATGCAGTACTAAATAGGATTCACACTGAAGAAAAAAATATCATAACTGTAGAAGACCCAGTCGAATATCAAATTAAAGGGATTGGACAAATTCAAGTAAATCCCAAGATCGGCCTTACCTTCGCTACAGGTTTGAGATCGATACTCAGGCAGGACCCGGACATTATAATGGTTGGTGAAATTAGGGATTTTGAAACAGCAGAGATTGCCATACAAGCATCTCTTACAGGACATCTCGTCTTAAGCACCCTCCACACCAACGATGCCCCCTCTGCAATCACTCGGTTACTCGATATGGGAGTTGAACCCTTTCTGGTAGCCTCTTCGCTTATAGCTGTTTTAGCCCAAAGGTTAGTACGAACTCTATGCAACTCTTGCAAAGAACCGTATGAACCTGATGTATACGAACAAACCTATCTTAAATCCTCAGTAAATAAATTATTTAGATCAAAGGGATGTGATAAGTGTAGGCAAACGGGATATGTTGGTAGAACAGGAATATTTGAATTACTCCTCATAGACAATCAAATTAGACAGATGATCACTTCACGCCAAGACTCTGTAGTCATTAAAAATTATGCTATCTCTAAGGGAATGAAGACATTATATGAAGACGGAATAGAAAAAATTATCAAGGGTTATACTACTTTGCAAGAGGTTTTAAGAGTCATACAAAAGGACTATGCCGATATTTAAATATAAAGGGTTCACCAAGCAGGGATCTGAAATTACAGGTTCAATAGAAGCCTCCAATTTAAACGAAGCTTTATTGAAGGTCAGATCTGAAGGTATATATCCTTCTGATATAGCAGACTCCCAAAGTAAATTAAAGAAGGGCTTCTTTGCTCGCTCAAATAATGCACTCTTTTTGGAAAACTTCACTCGGCAGCTCTCTATCCTTCTGATAGCAGAAGTCCCCTTAAGAGATGCTATACAGTCTATCTCTTATGAAAACAAATCATATTATAGAGATATCTTAGTGTGCATAAAGGATAGAATTTCGGAAGGAGCGAGTCTTTATAGAGCTTTGCAAGATTTTAAAAATATCTTCCCTGATTACTATATAAGTATGATTCAGGCTGGTGAACAGGTGGGTAACCTACCTGATGTTACTAAAAGGCTTGCCGATTATATAGAAAATCAAAACAGAATAAAGTCACGGGTATATACAGCAATGACTTATCCCTTGCTGATGATTATCATTTGCTCAATCGTCCTATCCTTTCTCTTTACCTTCGTAATACCAAAGATTGTGAAAGTTTTTTCTGAAACAAAGAGCTCTCTCCCCTTTATCACTGAAGTATTAATCGCTCTAAGTAATCTTTTTGTTAATTATTGGTGGCTGATGCTTATAATCGTTATTAGTGCCTATATTTCAGTGAGGGAGATATTAAAGAAACAAAGATTGCTCCTCGATAGAATTCTTTTGAAAATCCCTGGTAATCTTTTACAAAGCCTTTATTATTCGAGATTTACAAGAACTTTAGCCTTCCTATTGGAAGGTGGAATCCCCTTGCTCAAAGCATTAGATATATCAGCACATTCCACAGGTAACAAAGAGTTAGAAAAAAGAGTTTTCCAAGCTAAAGAGAAAGTTTCAGAAGGTCAAAGACTATCTGCTTCTCTACAAGGATTACCACCTTTTCTTCTTCAACTCATTTCTATAGGCGAAAAAAGCGGCAAGCTCACAGAAAGCCTTAAAAAGGCTGCTGATTCTTACGATATGGAATTTAACAGAAGAATAACGAGGGCAATAGCAGTCCTTGAACCATTGCTAATTGTTATTATGGGAGCAATTGTGTTTTTTATAGTATTGGCAGTATTATTGCCTATATTCCAATTAAATCAGCTTATAAAATAAAATATCCAACTAATGAAGCATTCTATGAAATATACATTTGAAATGATAATCCATACGCATTTTTAAGCATACAATGAGATCGAAAATAGACTATTTATATTTATATTTTATGGACGAACAAACTTTATAAAATCATATAAATGCATGATTACACTATTTCAAGGAGATAATGTTAAGATTACATCCCCTGCTTTGCATAGTGGGGTTAAACTATTGATGCTCCAAACAGTAAGTAAATGATAAAATAGAAATTTAAGAATCATTAATTATGGAAAAAACAAATTATTAATTCTCCTTTCTTGATGAAGAAAAGCATAATTTTCACAATAAGAAAGATTTCAGTCTATAAATTCAAGACACAATACTAGCAAAAGGAAAAATCAAAAATATTAGAAGTTTTTCAGACACTCTCCTCTCTAAGGAGGTTTTAAAAGATGATAAAAGATAAAAGAGGATTTACACTTCTTGAGATTATCGTCGTAGTTTTTATTCTCAGCATTCTGGCAGCAATTGTAGCACCAAAGATTATCGGTAGAACCGATGATGCACGTATTGCCGAAGCTAAAGTCCAAATAAAGAATTTTGAGACAGCCCTCAAACTTTTTAAGATTGACAACGGGTTCTATCCAGATACCCAACAGGGTCTGCAAGCACTTATTGAAAAACCGACTTTTGGCAGAATACCCCAAAAATATAGAGAAGGCGGCTACCTCGAACAAAGAAGGATACCTCTCGATCCCTGGGGAAACCCTTATATCTATATTTCACCTGGTGTTCATGGAGATTTCGATATAATATCATACGGAGCTGATGGTAAAGAGGGTGGTGAGGGCAAAAATGCCGATATTAGAAACTGGGACATGCAATAAAAAGGGCTTCACACTCCTTGAACTTATAGTTGTAATTTTTATTCTGTCAATCTCAGCAGCTATTATTTTTCCATCCTTTACACTCTTTGAAGATAAAAAAATAAAATCGGAAGCAAAAAAAATAGCATCCATCCTAAGATTTCTAAATGATAATGCCATAACGACTAAAGAATCAAACTCCTTGAAAATAGATCTTGGAAAGAAGCTCTTTACTTATATCTCACAAGAGGGAAAGAAAGAAGAAATATTTGAGACCCTTAATTCAGTGGAGCTCCCATCGAAGGGTAGAATATCTATAGGGGAAGTAACTATATTCTTTTCTCAGCATGGTGCCTCTGAGAATATAAATATATATCTTTCTGACAAAAATTCAAACCTCACTATAGCTTTAAATCACCTAAGTGGTAGAGTAAAAATTTACGAACAATAAGAGATGAAAAACTCTAAAGTTAATAAAAATGGTTTTAGTCTCATCGAAGTGATGATAAGCCTTGCCCTTGTGGGTGGTTTGTTGATAACTTTGATTTATACCATCAATTATCATCTACAAATTGCTGAAAGACAAAAAACCATTACAATATGCACTCTCTTGGCTAAAGAAAAACTCTATCAAATGGAAAAAAGCCCTTCCATTACTAAAGGACAATTTGACTTCCCCTATTCAGATTTCTATTATGAGACATCTATGAAAAGGTCCTCTGTGCCTTCAATGATTGAGATAATTGTCAAAGTGAATAGAGATAATGAGAGTGTTGTGTTTTCTAAATTAATTTGGGAGTCCAAATGAACAACAAGTCAAAGGGCTTTACCTTAATTGAAGTCTTAATAGCTTTATCTATAACTTCCCTAATAATAACTGCTCTCTATATAACATTCTTCTTATCTCAAAGAGCTATTGAATCCTTAAACGAATCTCTCCTTAAGTTTCAAGAAACACGTTCAGCTTTAGATATCCTAAAAAGAGAAATAGAATCATCCTTCTACTCAAAAGACAGAGAATACTCTGTATTTAAATTAGAAGATAGAGACTTTTACGGAAGACCTGCCTCTCATGTAACCTTTACATCCTTTTCTCCTTTAGTGAATGGACTTGCAAAAATTAGCTATACCGTTGAAGAAGCCGATGGTAAGCTAATTTTAAAAAAATCCATAATCTCTGCTTTTAATACTGAAGGACAACTAAAGGAATTTGAATTAATGGAAGGAATTTATTCTTTCTTAATGGAGGTAAAACTGGGAGACAATTGGGTAAAGACATGGGATAGTAGCATCACCTATAGACTGCCTGATGAAGTAAGGATATCTATTACTTTTTATGAGAACCCACTAAAGGAGAAAGATAAATCTACAGAACCCATTAAAGTCTTTGAAACAGCCAGACCATTAATTGGCAGAACTTTATGAAAGTATTCAAGAAAAATAATAAATTTATAATTTTTAGTTCCCAAGAGGGGTTAGTTCTAATCTTGACTCTTATGCTTCTAACCATTTTAACAGCCATGACCATAGAGTTTTCGTATGGGGTTTATATAGCCACTGTCAGCTTAAATAACTGGCAAGAAGCACAAAAGCTTTCATTAGCGTCAAAATCTGGAATTTCTTTAGCTATAAGGACTATATCTAACATGCCACCATCAGAATTATATAAATTCACTAATGGGATAACTGTTCCTATCTCTGAATTTTTTGAGGACTTTCGAGGAAATGTTACCATTACTATAATAGATGAAAATTCAAAATTCAATCTAAACTCGATAATTAACGAAAATCAGACATTGAACAAAGAAGCATATAATCTTTATAGAAGGCTACTCAAAAATTTAGAACTCAACGAAGCTTTAGCTGATTACTTAGCTGATTGGATAGACAAAGATAGAGAGCCAAGATACAAAGATTCGGAAGAAAATGCAAAGAATTCCTATATGGATAGTGTAGAGGAACTACTGCATATAAAGGGGTACAATCAAGAAGCTTTTATGAAACTGATTCCCTATGTAACGATCTATGAGATCGACAGAGGAAACCCCCAATTAATCAATATAAACACTGCTTCAGAATTAATTATTATGTCTCTTGCAGAGGGAATCACAAAGGAATTGGCTCAGAAAATAATGCTTGCAAGACCCTTTGATAGCGTCAGTACTGTTGAAAAAGTAGCTCAGGGAATCGGTTTAAATCCAACAAAAATCGTAGTTGCCCCCGTTAATTTTAGGATTACTTCTATAGCTGAAGAAAATAAAATAAAGAGAGTTATTGAAAGCGTTGTTCAAATCAAGAAAAGCTCCCATACCATTAGATACTGGAAAGAGACATAGTTGTGAGAAAAATTGGAGTTATAGATATCTTCGAAATTACAGAGGATGAAAACACTAAAACCATTACCAACTTTAATTATCATCTTTATATCTTCCAGCAAACTAACAATAATTACGAGCTCATTAGAGTAATAAAAGAACCTCATAGGGAGTCCTTCAAAGAAGCAGTAGACTATTACTTGAGCCTACCCATTACATTGTTGAACTTCAGAATCTTGGAATTTCCTTTTTCCGATAAGGAAAAACTTAGAAAGGTGATCCCCTTTGAACTCGATAATTTAATTATCCACAGCGGAAGTAAGGTTGTCTTCGACTTTAAAACTCTTAATGTTATGGAGGATAAAAATAAGATACTGGTGATCTTTGTCGAAAAAAATATTCTATCCTCCATCTTGGATAAATTATCACCATTAGGAATTGTTCCTTACCTTATTAGTTCCATCGAGCTAAGTAAGATATTGAGAGAAAAGGTTGATAATCTCGCCTATGAGCTTATTTCACCTGTGGAAATTTCTGGAGAAGATAGAATAAAGGCAGTAAAGGAAGAACTAATCTCCCCTATCTTTAATCTTAAAACGGGTGATTTTGCTTATACCAAAGATTTAGAAATTTTTTTAAGGAAACTACAACTCACTATAACCCTAATTATCGTTCTTGTTTTTGTAATCAATTTAATCTTAGGGGTAAGGATTTTTACAACCCATAGAGATATATCACTAATAAAGAATCAAATGAGAAATATTTATTCTACAACATTTCCTGAAGACAGAAAGATATTCGATGAGCTTCATCAGATGAAGTCTCACTTGAAAAATATTAAAGAGAAAGCCGATATACTCATTGGTGTATCACCTCTTGAGCATCTATTAAAAATGTCTGAAAAGAAGATCAACGGCATCACGATAGAAGAGCTTAATTTTGAAAGAGAATTCTTTACCATAAAGGGCGAAGCAAATTCACTGGTAAACTTAGATGAATTAAAAAAGAACCTATCTGAAAAATATCAAGAGGTCTCCATCTCAGAGACTAAAACAGTTGCACAAAATAAAATTTTATTTACTATGTTAATCAGAGAAAAAGTATTACAAAAATGAGAAAGCCCATAGAAACGATTTTATACCTCTATAACAAAGTTCCATCTCGTAAAATATGGATTCTTATATCTTTACTCTTGTTGCAAACTTTTTTAATTGTCCCACTATTTCTATATGAGAGATCTTTGCAGACATCACTTAGTTCCTATCGAATAAAACTCAATGATCTAATAATGCTAAACACAGAGTATAAAACTCTTCGAGAAAAGGTTTCATTTTTAGAAAGTAAAATATCTAATCCACAGGCAGGGGGCATTACAAACGTTATTAATGAGATAGCTTCTCCATTGGGGATAAAAAATAAAGTTAAATCAATAAAGAATGTTACAAATCGACAGTTAAAGGAAGGTTTCTCAGAAGAGACAGCCGATATTGTAATAGAAAAAATAACTTTAAACGAATTAATCAACATCTACTACAAGATCCAAGACATGCCAACAATATTATCCATCAAAAAAACTAACATTAAAAAGACCTTCGAAAGCCCCCAACTTCTCGATTTAGAGATTACTCTTTCACTATATCAACTAAAGCAAGAAACCAAAAGATGAAGATTCTATTTATAATTATATCAACTCCCCTTTTTGTTATCATATCAAGTTTAGGGATATGGTATTTTGCCATTCCTGAAGATACAATTCACCATCTTATTGACAATACTATAAAAGCTGAGAATCTCCATATAAAAGTAGAAGGCATCCAAAAAGGTCTCTTTCTTTCTTTACACTTAAGAAAAATATGGTTAAATATAAAAAAAGATGATACAAGCCTTGTGATCATTGAAAATGTGGAGATTAAACCAGATTTTATGTCCCTTCTAAAATTCAATCCTTTAATAAATCTTGCAGGGCAAATACATGGTGGCTCCATAGAAGGCATATACAGTTTAAAAAAGGATGCTATAAATCTAATAGGAAGAGATATAAAGATTGATGAGATACCCTCTTTAAAATTATTAAATATAGAAGGAGACGGGAATCTTTCATTAAAAATCGATATGGGGAGAACTCGGGGAGAGATAATTCTTAAGATAACCGAAGCAAAACTTAAAGCTATAACTCTGTCAAGTGGCTATGTTATACCTTTAAATTTTTTTAATGATATTAGAGGCTTACTTGAATTTACAGGTAATACTTTAGAGATCAAATCTCTTGCGTTACAAGGAGAAGGCATTTATGCAAGAATTAGCGGAAACATCTTCGGCGATGTTTTAGACCTAAAGATGGAACTCATGCCCGATACATCCTTTAAAAATCAACCCATACTACTTTTAATTGAGCCCTTTAAAGTATCGCCAGGCTACTATGTTATTCCTATACATCAAAAAAGGTAAAATTCTGATTTAGTAGCAAATTTTTAGACTTTGCTTGATAAGCTCCTTGAATATTTTACAACTATTTTGAAAAATATTGAGTCAATAACCTTACATGTTAGACTTTTCCCATATAGTATTTACATTATCTTTCAGCCAAAACGTTTAAAGGATATGTTGAGCTGCTATACCCAAGTTTGCCGATAGAAGTTTTATCTTCTACTTTCTTCTTTTTGGCATTTCAGAGGATTAAAAGAATACATCTTTATATCTAAATAGGCTTTTTATAACCATTAATCTTTTTTCTCTCAATATTTGAACTTTCTTAGTCTTAAGAGAAAACTCTATGCCTTTTATGTCTCTTAATCTTTTAAATCAGACTATGCTTTTAAACTGTTAATTTCACACACCTTAGCTTTACTTTTTAATAAAATATAATATATCTCAAAGCAGAGCTTATATCTATGCTTTATTTCCTTCCTCGCCACCTCATAGAAGAACTATTCATGCTCTCTAAGGTCTTTGCCTTAAATGCCTCTGATGATATAAAAGGCTTCTTATTGTTAAATGTGTTATGGGTAAGCACTCCACTACTTTATCTTTAGCGACTGCTATACTGAAGGTCGCCCCCTTGCTCCTCAAAGGCTCCATTATATCTATGGTATTCACTGGTAAGGTAAGCATGTTTATCTTTTAGTAAGGTCCATAGTGTCTCTCTATCGCATCTATTAAATCTCTTACTACATTCCCTTCTTTTAAATTGATGATCCACTATCAGTAGTAGTTTTTAAATGTCGTAATAGCTAACTTTTATTCTTTTAAGAGCCTTACTATTTACTTTCCTTCTTAATCAGTCTTTAATCTTTGGAGTAGATGGTGCCCCCTAATACTTACCTTAATCCTAATTGTCTTCTTTATAAAGTATAAGCCATAGGGGCTCTATCTGTTGCCTTGCCTCATATTGGACTGTTACTTACGCCACCAACTCTATTAAGCCAGGTGAAGGTTTTCGTCTCTCTACTAATTCCTTTATCCCAAAGGTTTTTAAAAACTATGAATAAAAATTAGTCAGACTTTTGGAGTGATAGCTTCTTTAGATAGCCCTATCTTGAATGGCAAGAGTTTTTCTCTTATCATTTAAAAAAGAAACCTCTTTTTTGGTTTTTTACCTGCTGGATGACATTTTAGCCTCACCCTGAAACCTAAAAAAAGAGAAGGCTTTTATAGCTACCTTGATGGTTCCAATTGGCAAATTTAGTAGTTTATTGTGTATTATTTAAGCTATAGATTAGAGTAGAACTATGAAAGATTTATTCAGACAATTTCGTTTTTTTTTGAAGGATACAATCCGACAAAAGATTGATTTTAGTATGACAGACCAGAACAAAGGATTACCTCCGCCCCCCGTTGAGAAACCTTATCCTACTGATAGTACTTTTATCGATTTACCTAAAAGAGAAGATTGGGTAACTATCTCCAATATAAGCCTTGTTGAAGCTATAAAAAACAGAAAGAGCCATAGGCATTACAAAGATACACCTCTCTCTTTAGAAGAGTTATCCTTTCTGCTTTGGGCTACACAAGGTATTAGACTTATAACAAAAAATGGCATAGCATTTAGGACTGTCCCCTCTGCTGGTTGTCGTCATTCTTTTGAAACATACTTATGTGTCCTTAATGTCGAAGAGCTAAAGAGAGGTCTATATCGCTATCTGCCACTTGAACATAAATTGCTCCTTCTTTCTTTAAATGATAATATTTCTAGAGAAATAATAGAGGCTACCTTTAACCAAACCTTTACGGGTAGAGGTGCAGTTACATTCATATGGACTACCATCCCTTATAGGATGGAGTGGAGGTATCACCTCGCTTCTCACAAGGTTATAGCTATAGATGTAGGTCATGTCTGCCAAAATTTGTATTTAGCCTGTTCTGTAGTCAGTTGTGGAGCCTGTGCAGTGGGAGCCTATCATCAGGAAATGGTGGATAAGCTCATCGGCGTGGATGGAGAGAATGAGTTCACTATTTATTTGGCTGCAGTAGGTAAAATATAACTTTACAATCCCAACAAAAGCTAAATACTTATAGGAATCTTACCACTAAAGGATATATCTCCTAGCAAACCTTTAATTACCGATTTTTGCGCCTCATCAGAGGATTCATAAGCAGCTATAAGAACATCAGCATCTTTAAAATGCTTTAATATGTAAGGATTTCCAAAAGAAATAATGATGGAGTTTGAACTTTTTTCGACAATTCTTTTGATTTCTGCAATGTCTTCTCTGTCGATTCCTGAATTTCCTTTCCAAGCTGAAATATTGGAGTTTATTGCTACAATGGTTACTTCTCCATCGGTCTTTGCCTGTAATTCAAAATATCTTCTAAAAAAAGATAAATTATGGGATTCATTCTCACCAAAAAAGAATACATTCACCCTTTCAAAATTCTTTAAGGGAATAACATCTGGTTTGTCCTTCAAAAGAGAGATAGACATTTCAGAAATTTTTTGTGAGATCCTTTTATTAAGTGAATAATTAACATAGGTTTTCTGAATCATAGGCAATTTACTTTTAGCCTTAAATATATTTTGTAAAGCCTCATCTATTCGCTCTTCTTTTAAATCTTTAGCTTTCAGTGCTAAAAGGAGCTCCTCTATCGTTCTTTCGACATCGATCGGATGTAATAAAATATCTACACCTGCATTCAAAGCTTCAACTGAAATCTTTTCAAACCCCTTTAATGCACCCATATTAAGTGCATCAGTGAGAACAATACCTTTAAACCCTAACTCTCCCCTTAAAAAGTCTGAAATCGCTTTTTTTGAAATACTGGCAGGCTTGCTATCAAGCTCTGTTACTACTAAGTGTCCTACCATTATAGAACTTATGCCTAATTTTATAGCCTCAAGAAATGGTAAAATATCTTCATCCATCAAAACGGTTTTAGCTTTATATATCACAGGCAGCGAGATATGTGAATCGATAGCTGTGTCCCCATGCCCTGGAAAGTGTTTACCACAGGACAATAAACCATCTTGCTCAATAATCTTTATAAAGTAAGAACCAAATTTCGCAACAGTTTCTGGGTTATCGGAGAAAGATCTCGTGCATATGATCGGGTTATTTGGGTTTTTATTGACGTCTAAAACTGGAATTAAGGGCATGTTAATTCCTATGTCTTTAGCCTCATCAGAGATAGCTTTGATCATGCTTTCAAGTAGCGATTGACTCTTTTCTTCGTCTCTTCCAAAGGCTGATGCTAAAGCCATAGGGCAGGGGAAGGTGGTAGAACCTTCAAACTGCTGCCCAACTCCTCTTTCTACATCAGAAGCAATGAAGAGAGGGATTTCCGAAATAGACTGAAGAGTCTCTATGAATTTTCTTACCTCCTCTTTTCTACCCCCAAACAAAATAAAGCCTCCTATGCCTTTTTGGGTGAGTGAGATTATCTTCTTTCGATAATCTTTAGAAATTAGTTTATCTCCATCAAGCCTTGCTATAATTAATTGAAAAAGCCTTTTTTGTATTGTATCTAAACCCTGAAAATTGCTATTATAGGAAGCTGCGCTCATGCTTTAAAAGCCATCTCTTAATCTCTATCCCTGCAGAATAACCTCCTAAATTTCCATTAGAAGCAATTACCCTATGACAGGGTAACACTATCGGCAGGGGATTTCTATGAAGGGAATTTCCTACCGCCCTAAATGCTTTGGGAGATCCTATCCTTGAAGCGAGATCCTTATAGGTAATAGTTTCACCATAAGGGATTTCTTTCAAAGCAGCCCAGACTTTATGATCGAAGGAGCTACCAATTTTTATCTTTATAGGTTGCCTGAAACTTTCGAGTTTACCCTTAAAGTATTGAGATAGTTCATGAAGAAAGAGAGGATATTCCCTTTCCATCCTTTTCAAGCGTGGAGACAGAGTAATTTTTTTTGTATTTATCTTAAAATTTTCTGACTTCTTTTCCCCCTTAGAAAGGGTTAGCTCTATTAAAAATCCTCCTTCAAAGGTGCAGTATATTAGACCTATCGGGCTTTCAAATACGAAGGTTTCATAACCAATAGAACTGAGCATAAGGGCATCTTTTTATTGACAAAATTTTAGTAAAAAAATAGAAAATACTCAAAGTATCATAACAAAACAATTCTTTGAACTATCTTTTCAAACATCATTACAAGTCCATTACACAGAGCATAAAGAGCCTCTATATTGAGGTTTTCTTCTACATTGGAGTCAAAAAAGAGGTTAATATGGGACTGTTGGCCTTCCTCAGCCTTCCAATAGGATAGCAAAATTGGTATCTTAGGAAGAGGATACATAACGAGAGAAATATCGGAATTATGATAACTCTCGATCTCTTGACCGCTAAAAATATCTATTATGTCTTTTAAAAGATCTGTATGAATATCGGCAAGATTCTTCAGAGGTTTAAGACACCTTTGTTCAAAGAGGGGATTCCACTTCTTCCCCCCCTTTAATTCCCTAAAGGGTACCCAAATGCCAGATAAGGGGGCTCCTTTACAATTAAGAATATAACTTAATATTGGATAAAGAACCCATGGATGCATATGTATGTCAGTAAAGATCCTTCCTTGAGAATCGATACTCAGAGGCTTACCTAAAACTCTTATAGTTAATTTTCCGTCTTCATAATCTCCACCCACTTTTTCAGCAGCCATAGATAGGTCAATATTGCAGATTTTAGCTTTAAATTGCTCTACAATCTTGCTTAAGTTTTGCTCAAAGGTTTTGTTTGTATCTATTTTACCTTCAAATCTCTCAATAATATCCTGTGAAATAAAGGGGCATTCTTTGAGACGCTTTTCGCCTTTAAATACTAATAATGAAAAGGCAAGACAAGTAAGAACGTTACATCTCCCACAATTTGTTTTAGGAAGAACGTTGAAGAGGTCCATAAAAGTATAGGTTTTTGACATAAAACTGTCCCTTTTGAAAATTTGTTGTTTTTGGATTATTCTATAATTATATCCTTCTTCACCCCTAAAAATTTAAGTCTACCCGTATGTTTAATTCCTTTAATTGTTTTTGGGTAGCTGGCGATGGGGCTCCACTCATAAGACAGGCTGCTCTTTGTGTTTTAGGAAAGGCGATAACATCCCTTATAGTATTAGAACCTACCATAAGCATAAGTAATCTATCGAGCCCAAGAGCTATACCCCCATGGGGAGGAGCTCCATATTGGAGAGCTTCAAGGAGAAACCCAAATTTAATGTGTGCTTCCTCATCGGAAATTCCTAATATCTCAAACATCTTCTTTTGGATAACATTCTTATAAATACGGATACTCCCCCCTCCTATTTCGTAGCCGTTCAATACTATATCATAGGCCTTAGCTCTAATCTTCGATAACTCAGATTTAGGGTTTTTAAAGTCTGAATCGGTAGACTCAAAAAAAATTTTAATATCTTCATCAAGAGGTGAAGTAAAAGGATGGTGCATCGCTATAAATCTACCTTCCTCATCATCCCACTCAAAAAGGGGGAAATCTACTATCCAAGTGAAATAAAAACCCTCCTTTATGAGATTAAGTCTTTTGCCCAAATCGAGTCTAATACGGCTTAAGACATCATTTGCAACTTTTTCTTTGTCAGCAACAAAAAGTAAAAGATCGCCCCTTTGAGCGTCTAATCTATCTGCTATATTTCTTAAAACTCCTTCAGGGAAGAACTTTGTTATTGGTGATTCAAAACCATTTTTGACTTTAATCCATGCAAGGCCTTTAGCTCCAAAGGATTGTGCTAACAAAGTAAGGTCATCAATCTCTTTTCTTGATAGTGTAGCCATTCCTTTTGCATTTATCCCCTTTACTGTTCCGCCACTACTAAGGGTATCTAAGAAAACTTTAAAGGAACTCCCTCTAACTAAGTCCTCAACTGTTTTAAGTGCCCGTCCAAATCTTAAATCGGGTTTGTCGTTACCAAATCTT
This sequence comes from Thermodesulfovibrionales bacterium, assembly GCA_026416735.1. Classification (GTDB taxonomy): domain Bacteria; phylum Nitrospirota; class Thermodesulfovibrionia; order Thermodesulfovibrionales; family Dissulfurispiraceae; genus DYHD01. The sequence continues at coordinate 30,185 of JAOAEO010000002.1, read as the reverse complement.
TCCATAGCTTCTTGATAGGTTAGAATTGGAAAGGGTCTATTTAGTTGAGTATGGAGCACCTTTTTAAAAACTTCGCAAAGCATCTTCTCTATAACGTGAATGATATCCTCTCGCTCTACAAAGGACATCTCAAGATCTACTTGAGTAAACTCAGGTTGTCTATCAGCTCTGAGGTCTTCATCTCTAAAACACTTGACAATTTGAAAATATCTATCGAAGCCTGCTACCATTAAGATTTGTTTAAAAAGCTGTGGAGACTGTGGAAGGGCATAAAAATGTCCAGGTGAAAGCCTGCTTGGTACTAAGAAATCCCTCGCTCCTTCAGGAGTAGATTTAGTAAGCATCGGAGTCTCAATTTCTAAAAATCCCTCTTTATCCAAAAAATCCCTGATCATCTTCACAGTCTTATGTCTAATAATAAGATTTTTCTGCAAATCAGGTCTTCTCAAATCGAGATACCTGTACTTTAATCTTAAGGACTCAGAGGCATCAGCAGCATCTTCAATTGTAAAAGGCAAGGTTATAGACTCGTTGAGGACAGAGATTTCTTTAACATAAACCTCAATTGTTCCTGTCTCGATATTTGGATTCTCCGTTCCTTCAGGCCTTCTACGAACTTCGCCTAAAATTGAAACGACATATTCATTTCTTAATTCGTGACCTCTTTGGTGAGCATTAAAAGAATAATCTGGACTCAATACCGCTTGAATAATACCACTTCTATCTCTTAAGTCAATAAAAATTAATCCTCCATGGTCGCGTCTTCTAAACACCCACCCTGTAAGCTTTATTAAGGTGCCAACATCAGATTCAGTAACTTCGTTACACCATTTTTTACGTATCATATAGCCTCCGAAAAATTTAGCTCTTCAATCAAAAGGATCTGCTTTCGATTTCTTCAATTACAGAGATTATCTTATCGGCAATAAGATTTATCGCTTTTTTACCTTTTTCGGCGGTTGCCCTTTTAGGATCACCCCAGACACCACCAGGCCAATATTTTAACTTCTCTTTTACAATAAAAGGTTTTGGTAACTGTGGATATTCAGGTTCAGAGAGCCCTTTAACAAGTTCAGGATATAAATAGAGAACAATAGATGTCTCAATTTCACCGGCATGTGAATCATTAGGAGTCTCTATAATCTCTGCTAACTCTTTATACAGGATATCATAGGGGGTGAAGACAGCAATTTTTATATCAGGATATTGTTCCACAATTATCTCTGCCGTCTCCCTCAAAGCTGATAGATGTATACTACCACCATGTCCCGATATTAACAGAAAGTTTCGTAGCCCCTTTCTGTAACTATCTATTACGAGGTCGGCTGCTAACCTTCTGAGGGTATCTGCACTTATAGTTATGGTACCAGGATGGTCCTTTGTGGAGGTGCATACACCATAATTAATTAAAGGGGCAAGAAAAAAACTCTTTCTCTTTGATGCTAATAGTAGTGCTTCTTGAATAATCAAAGAGTCAGTATTCAAAGGAAGATGGCTTCCGTGTTCTTCTATAGTTCCAAAGGGGAAGACTATAGTCTTAGTATTTTGGAGGTATCTCTCGAATTCAACCATAGTTATTCTTTCTAATAAATACATCTAAACTCCCTCTAAAAGTATTTTTAATTTCGAGTCTTTATCCCGTGATTTATGATATGTAATGATAAAAGCAAGATTTAACCTTTACTTTTTTCATACTTGAAGTCGACTTAATTCCTCTTCTGGTCACCCCTTTGCTTGTAGTTAAGATAGGTTTTGTATAAAAGGAGAAAAATCCCTATTGTCAATGCAGTATCTGCGACATTGAATATAGGCCAGTAATATCCTGCCAGATGAAATTCTAAAAAATCTATGACATAGCCATATAGAACCCTATCAGATAAATTGCCGACCGCACCTCCAAGAATGAGAGAATAACCCAATCTGCTATCCTTTTCTTTGAGAAGTGAAAGACTTACAACTATTATTACAATAACAGATATTGCAATAAAAAAAAGACTACCGACACTTTTCAACATTCCAAAGGCTGATCCGGTATTTTCAACATAAACAATATTAAAGAAAGGTAATATTTTCAGAGTATCGAAAGGACCAATATGGGATTTGACAACAAATTTTGTCAGTTGGTCAATTAGAAAGGTAAATAGGGCGAGTATAATATAAGGTAACAGGCCTCTTTTCATCTAAGAACATGATAACATCTTTCACAAATATCAGGATATTCTTTATAATGTCCTACAGAAGAACTCCAATTCCAGCATCTCTCACATTTTCTCCCCTCTGCCCTTTCAACCTTAATAGCTATATTACCATTACTACTTAAATATACATCCGTTGGAATAGAGGTATAATCATTCACTACGACATCTGAGACTATAAACAATGTAGGAAGAAAATCTGAATAAGATTTTAGAAGGGCATAAGGTTCCTCTTTAGAGTAAAGGATGAGTTTAGCTTCGAGGGAATTACCTATGAGCTTCTCCTTTCTTTTAATCTCCATAGCTTTGTTTACCTCATCTCGTATGTTAATAAGCCTATCCCATCTAATTTCCAGTTCTTTATCGATGAATTCCTCAATCACCTTTGGAAACCCTGCAAGGAAAACGCTTTCAAATTTATTCTCTTCCACATTGGATATTTTTTTAATGTGAGACCATATCTCTTCACAAGTGAAGGAGAGAATAGGTGCAAGAAGTTTTGTCATATCTACTAATATTCGATAGAAAACCCATTGACCAGCACGCCTCTGTAAAGAATCTTTTTTAAAGACATACATCCGATCTTTTAATACATCCAGATAGAAAGAACTCATGTCGACTACACAAAAGTTATATACTGAGTGAAAGACCTCGTGAAAGTCAAAGCTTTCGTAAGCTCTTTCAACTTTTTTAATGAGCTTTTGAAGCCTTAACATCGCCCACTTATCTATTTCTAATAAGTTAGCTCTATAATCTCTGCCGTCATAATCATATAGATTACCCAGTAGAAATCTACAAGTATTCCTTATCTTTCTGTATGCCTCATTAAGTCTGTTTATAATCTCTTTAGAGATTTTGACGTCATTTCGGTAATCTTCGGCAGAAACCCACATTCTCAAGATCTCTGCACCGCTTGATTTGATAACTTCTTGAGGAGAAATAACATTACCAAGGGATTTAGACATCTTTTTACCCTGACCATCTACAACGAAACCGTGCGTCAATACACTCTTATAAGGAGCCTTTTGTCTCGTCCCTACAGAAGCAAGGAGGGAGCTTTGAAACCATCCTCTATGCTGATCACTCCCTTCAAGATAAAGGTCTGCTGGCCATGAAAGCCTCTCATCTTGTTCAACAACAGCACTATGGCTTACGCCTGAATCAAACCATACATCGAGTATATCCATCTCCTTTTTAAAAGTAGAAGAGCCGCAATGTAAACACCTATAATCCTTAGGGAGTAAATCCCATACATCCAATTTGAACCATATATCAGTCCCTTCAAGGCTAACTCTCTCTACTATCTTTTCAAAGACAGTGTGGTCATTTATGAAGGTTTCGCAGTTCTTACAGACTATGAGGGTTATAGGGACTCCCCAAGATCTTTGCCTTGAAATACACCAGTCGGGTCTATTAAGAACCATATTATATATTCTTTCTTTACCCCATTCAGGAATCCAAGTGACCTTCTCAATCTCTTCGAGGCATTTTTTCCTCAAATCGTTAGCTTCCATAGATATGAACCATTGAGCCGTAGCTCTAAATATGATAGGTCTCTTACATCTCCAACAGTGTGGATAGGAATGCCTTATTTTGTCTCTGTGAATTAGAGCACCTTTGTTAATCAACATCTCTATAATAGCATCATTTGCTTTAAACACAAATTGACCTTCAAATTCTGGAACTGCAGAAGTAAATCTTCCTTTGTCATCAACTGGGGCATAAATATCATAATTGTGTTTTATGCCAAGTTCGTAGTCATCCTCTCCGTGGCCGGGTGCAATGTGAACAACACCGCTACCTTCCTGAGCAGAAACAAAGTCAGCCAGAACTACAGGTGATAATCGTTCTATGAAGGGATGTTTTGTCCTTATGTTTTGGAGTTTCGAGCCTAAGAATTCAAACATTGGGGTACCTGAAATTATACCTTTTTCAATTAAGGCTTGTAGATTGTCTTTTGCCAAAATCAAAATTTCTCCATTAGACTCTACAGCTGTGTATACTAAGTCTTTATGAACTGCGAGGGCGAGATTGGCAGGTAATGTCCATGGAGTTGTAGTCCATATAATAATATAGACCTTCTTACCTTTAAGTTCAGGGAAATATCTGTCAAGATCGTCAGGGAGAACCTGAAACTTCACATATATAGAGGGTGATTCCTTCTCTCCATATTCAACTTCAGCCTCTGCTAAAGCAGTAATGCAGGACGGACACCAATAAACTGGTTTCTTACCTTTATAGATAGAACCATTTAATACAAAATTAAAAAACTCTCTCACAATGGCAGCTTCATAGTTATAAGACATTGTCAAATAAGGTCTATCCCAATCGCCAAAAACACCTAATCTTTTAAACTCTTCCCTTTGAATGTTGAGATACTTTTCGGCGTATTGTCTGCAAAGAAGTCTTTTAGTTAAGACGTCTATTCTATCTTTCTGATCTCCTAAATTTTTATCTACTTGTAATTCAATAGGTAGGCCGTGGCAATCCCAGCCAGGCACATAGGGGGAATAGAACCCTTTCAATAGATGGAATTTTACTATAATGTCCTTTAAGATTTTATTTAGGGCATGTCCTATGTGAATATGCCCATTTGCATAGGGCGGACCATCATGTAAAATGTAGGAAGGACCATTTTTATTAGATTCTTGAATTTTATTATATACGTCGACTTCTTCCCAAAACTTCAGTATCTCTGGTTCTTTACTCCTTAAATCTGCCTTCATTGGGAATTCAGTTATAGGTAAGTTAATCGTGTCCCTATAATCAATTGGCATAACTTTAAATCTACCACTATTAAAACTTCAAAGTCAAGAATTTAATATAACCTTAGATTGCCAATAGAACTATACAAAAAATATAAAAGCCTCCTCTTTTATTAGGTTTCTGGATGATATAAAATATCACCCAGTTGGTGAAAAAAAATTAAAGAGAGGAGGCTTTATATATGATAAAACAAAAACTCTTACCATTCAAGATAGGTCTATCGAAGGAAGTGATCACACCAAGAAGCGGTCTTATTCTTTATTCAGAGTTCTTAAGGGTCTTTGGGATAAAGAACTTAGTAGAGACCTACATGCCTGAGCCTGGCTCAAACAGAGGGTACAATGCATGGCAATATATAGAGCCTATACTGCTAATGCTTCATGGAGGAGGCAGACACATAGAGGAATTAAGAGAGATAATAGAAGATGAAGGATTGAGGAAGCTGACAGAGATGAACAAGATACCATCACCCTCTACAGTAGGAGACTGGATGAGGAGGCAGGGCAATGGAGAGGGTCTTAGAGGGATAAAAGTAGGGGTAATAGATAGAGCAAACAGAAAGGCACTTAAACTCGATGATATAAAGAATACACCTTAATTTCAGACCCATCAATCATACCTTTAGAATGCTTGAAAGAAAGTATAGTGGATTATTAGTGTTAAATTCATGCTATAATTGTTACTTTAGGAAGGCTTTTTAATTGCATGAAATTCTTTTTCGTCATAACTGTATTCATTCTTTTACCACTTATTTCCTATTCTTTGACAATTGAAGATGCTATTCAGCTTGCCATTGATAACCTTCCTTCTTATAAGGCAGCGACTCTAAGATTAAAATCTGTGGAGGCTCTTTATGATGCCTCCCTTTCACCTTACCTACCAGAACTGGATAGCTTTTTCACTAAGAGTAAACACTATACTCGGGGATCTGATCATGAATCTCAGACCTTTAGTATTACAATGACTTATTTACTCTATGATGGTGGTAGAAGGTTTGCAAATAGAGATATTGCCAGATTAAATTTTGAGAATGAGAGGGAAGAAGCAAGGAATTCTCTCATAGATTTGAGGTTCAAAGTTAAAAATGCTTTCTATTCTACTTTAGCACTTAAGGAGACTGTTCATCAGAGAAGAATTCAGCTTGAGGATGCACAGAAGGATTATGAAGTCGCAGAAGGTAGATATAAATTTGGTGTGGCAAGACTGCTTGATGTTTTGCAAGCTTCTGTTAGGCTTGAACAGGCTAAATTTAATCTAATTCAAGCAGAAGGTGATTATAACAAGGCTTTATCGGAATTAAATTCTCTCATAGGACTTCCTATCCAGGAGAAGAGAGATTTAAAGGGATCTCTTGACTTAGATATAAATATTCCAGATAAGTCAAAGATTTTAGAAGCAGCTCTTAAAAGACCTGATGTAATAAAGGCTGAAAACTTTATAAAAATCTCTGAAAGCAATAAAAAGTTAAGTAGTAGTGAATTTTATCCTGCAATTTCTGCTTCTGCTTCCTATACAAAATCTAAAGGAGGAAGCCTTAATGCTCCTTCTCAAGAAGACAAAGCCATAACTTTACTTGCTTCATGGAACATCTTTGAATTGGGCAAATTTTTTAGGAAAAAGTCTTCTGAAATAGAGAGAGATGTAGCGCTTGAAAGATATAATGAGATTAAAAGGATCGTACAGCTCGAAACAACTAAGGCTTATGAGGATCTTACTTCTGCTTTAAGCAAGCTTAAGGTTGCTCAAAAACAGCTTGAATTGGCTGAACATAATTACAGACAAGCCTTTGGCGAATATAGAGTTGGTAAAGGAGATATGCTTACTTTAGTTCAAGCTGAGAGCACGTTGGCAAATGCACGAGAGCAGATGATTAATACTAAACTGTCTACCATTTTAGCTGTAATTGCAATCGAGAGGATTGCAGGGATTGAAGATCTTGCAAACTTTAAGTAGGATTAACAGATATTTTCGATGATTAGAAGAATTATTATAATTATCACTGCCCTTATACTATCATTAGCAATCGGAGGGTTCTTCGCTTATAAAAAGTTTTTTCAAAAACCCTCTATTAAAATAATAGAGACTGCGAAAGCTGAAAGGGGAACTATTAGGGGAGTTTTAGTTGCTTCAGGGATAATAAAACCACAAGTTGGAGCAGTAGTAAAAGTAGGAGCCCGTGCTACTGGAACGATAGTGAAGATGAATGTTAGAGTAGGAGATAGAGTGAAGAAAGGTCAATTGATAGCTCTCATAGATGATAGGGAGATACAAAAGTTAATTGAACAACAAAAAGCAGCAATCAAAGAGGCAGAGGCAAATTATCAATACTCGAAGATAAACTACGAGAGGCAGTTAGAGTTGATTAAATATGAATACACCACTCAAGATCAAGTAGATAAGGCAAAAAATCAGCTTGATACTAGCTTAGCTATTCTTAAAGAACGGACAGCAAGCCTGCTACAGACTGAAACAAGACTCTCCTATACGAGGATATATGCCCCCATAGATGGTGTGGTGTCGGAAGTGACTGCTCAAGAAGGAGAGACGATCGTTGCAGGACTCCAAGTAGCAAATTTAGTAACTGTTATGGATCCAAGCCGTCTTGAGATGTGGATTTATATAGACGAGACTGAAATAGGAAGAGTTAAACTCAATCAAAATGTGGAATATTATGTGGATACTTTCCCCGATAAACTCTTTAAAGGTAACATTGAGAAAATCTATCCTCAGCCTGTGGTGAAGGATAATATTGTTTATTATCTTTGCATTGTAAAGGTAAGTAGCGAAGATTCTATTTATCTCAGACCTGAGATGACAGCCAATGTGAGAATAATCTTTGAAGAAAAGGAGGATATCCTCACGGTCCCAAATTCTGCAATTAAGTTCGAAAAGGGTAGACAGGTAGCTTATAAGGTAACAGGTGTAGATGGGGTTGAAAGGGTAGAGATTAAGGTTGGTTTAAGGGGTGAGAATAGGTCTGAAATTGTGTCAGGACTTAAAGAGGGAGATACTGTAGCTACAAAATTGATTCTTCCAGTCCAGGCAAGGCCATAGAGAAGTAAAGTATGGAAGATGAGTATATCTGTATTCTTAAGGAAATAACGAAAGTCTTTTATGTCTCCGAACAAGAAGTGAGAGTTTTAAGAGGCATTAATCTGAAGATTGGAAAAGGTGAATTTGTTGCCATAATGGGCCCTTCTGGTTCTGGCAAGACTACCCTAATGAACATCATTGGTTGTCTTGATACTCCGACTTCTGGTAGTTATCTTCTGTCGGGCAAGGAAGTGGCAAATCTCTCTGACGATGAACTTTCTGTAATACGCAATGAACATATAGGCTTCATATTTCAAAGTTTTTTTTTGCTTCCCTATGCCACTGTTTTAGAAAATGTCTTGCTGCCTACTCTATATATTGAACGACGTTCTACAGACTTTAAGGAGAGGGCAAAAGAGATATTAAAGCTTGTTGGGCTTAATGATAAGATAAAATATAAGCCTAATCAGCTGTCTGGAGGACAGCAACAGCGAGTCGCAATCGCAAGAGCCCTTATCAATGATCCAGACCTTTTGCTTGCTGATGAACCGACAGGTCAACTCGACTCGAAGACATCTTCAGAAATCATGAATTTATTGAAAGAGATGAATAAAAGAGGCAAGACTATTATTTTAATTACCCACGATCAAAACATTGCTTCTTATGCTAACAGGATAATTACTATGGTTGATGGTATGATAGTTCCTTAAAGATGCAAAAATTATATGTTATAGGAGTTGGTTATAAACCTTTAGATAACTACTCAAAGGGGGTTATCGAGAAGGCAGATTTCATTCTCACTTCAGGGAGAATCTTTGAACTCTTTAACCAGACAGACTCCTACCAGAGAGTTAAAGAAAAGGTAAAAGTCATTAATAATGTAGATGACACTATAGAGTTTATCAGATCTAATTATTTCAAAACTGATAATATTGTTCTTCTTGCTTCTGGAGATCCTCTCTTTTACGGTATTGGCAAGCGAGCAATAGAGGAATTTGGCAAAGAATCTGTTGAAATCATACCAGATTTATCGAGTATTCAGGTAGCTTTTGCCAAAATTAAGGAATCTTGGGAAGACGCCTTTTTAATGAGTTTGCATGGCGGACCCGATCCGTCAAAGAGGCGGCATTTACTCTATGATATTACTGATCTTCCTTCTTTGATAAAGATCCATAGGAAAATACTCATATTGACCGATAAAAAAAATAACCCCTCAGAGATTGCAAAGGAACTTGTATCATCGGGTTTTAGTGGGGAACTCAGGCTATATGTCTGTGAGAGATTGGGATATCCTGATGAGAGGATAATTATGGGATCTCCCCATGACATCTGGGGGAGGGACTATTCATATCCTAATTTAGTGATTATTCTTAATGATTCCATCGATAGAGTTGAAAGCCCTTTAAAGGAGGGGGAGATTGTTTTTGGATTGTCAGAAGATGAGCTGTATCATACTGCAGGTTTAGTCACTAAAGATGAGGTGAGAGCAGTAGTTATTCATAAATTGAGACTTCCAAAAAGGGGTGTATTTTGGGACATAGGTGCAGGCTCTGGATCTATCTCTTTTGAGTCTGCAGGAGTTTCCCCTTTTCTCAAGATTTATACTATAGAAAAGAATATTGACCAAATACAACATATTAAAAATAATCTAAGAAAGTTTTTTACAAAAAATATTGAGCTGGTCGAAGGGGAGGCTCCAGAGGTTTTGCGAAATCTCCCTCCTCCTCATAGGGTTTTCATTGGTGGTAGTGGTGGTAAAATTGAGGAGATCGTCCAATTTGCTGCAAATAGTTTAGCTCAAATAATTGTTATTAACGCCACCAAGTTAGAAACTTTGTATAGATCTATTAATTCCTTGAAGGTTTTAAATTATGAGGTAGATGTGGTCCAGGTCTCCATTTCAAAAATGAAAGCCCTTGGAATGGGGAATTTCTTATCCGCTAATAACCCTGTTTTTGTAATAAGAGGGATTAAACAATAGATATGTCTGGAACTCTTTATGCAATTGGAGTTGGTCCTGGAGAACCTGAACTATTGACATTAAAAGCAGTGAGGATTATTAGAGAGGTTCCCTGTCTGTGCGTACCAAAAGGAAAAGAAGAGGGTACAAGCCTTGCTCTCGATATTGTAAGCAAAGTTCTATCCTTAGAAGGCAAGGAGATAGTAGAAGCTTATTTTCCAATGAAAAAAACTAAGTCTTCTGAACATTATGAAACCTTGGATACTCGTTGGAATACAACAGTTGAAGAGATAGTTACCCGTTTGAAAAGGGGTATCGATATTGCGTTTTTGACTATTGGGGACCCTACTATTTACAGCACCTTTTTTTATCTACATGATAGACTTTTAGAGCTTAATCCACAACAAAGGATAATCATAGTTCCAGGGGTGTCATCTATTAATGCTTGTGCTTCGAGGATTGCCACATCTCTCGGTCTTGCTGATGAAAAGATTGCTATAATCCCTGCGACATATATAGAGGAGCTTAAAGACATTCTAATAACTTTCGATACTGTAGTACTTATGAAGGTTCATAAAGTTATAGATAAGATAATATCTATCCTAAAAGAATTAGATCTATTGAAGAAGTCTATCTATGTTGCGAAGGTGGGGATGGAGGATGAAGCAGTGTATTATGACATTACAAAAATAAGAGACAAAGACTTAAATTATTTCTCCATAATGATAGTTAAGAAATAGATTTATGGATGACGAGACCCTCCATTTTTATATGAATTGGTTCATAAAATATGTTGATTCATTTACTCCTCCCGACGGAGATGAAGAAGAGGGTATCCAACTAAAGAAACAACATACCTTCAATGTTTGTACTAATATTAAGGATTTGGCTACTAGTTTAAGTTTAACTCATGGAGAGATAAACTTAGCACTTTCTATAGCCTTATTCCATGATATAGGAAGATTTGAGCAGCTTAATAAATACAAGACATTTAAAGATAGTATCTCTGTCAATCACGGTTTTTTGGGTGAAAAGATTTTAATTGAATCTAAAATACTCGAAGGCTTATCCTATGAACAAAGAAATACTGTTTTACAGTCAGTTAGGTATCATAACGCCTTCAAAATACCAGATTTAAAGGATGCTCTCTCCATTTTTTATTTGAAGCTGATAAGAGATTCCGATAAGTTGGACATATGGCGAATATTCAAAGATTATTTCTCAAATGATAAGAAAATAAGTATTATTGCAGGGTTAGGATTACCTGATACGGCAGGATATAATGTCGAACTTTTAAACTTCATTTATAACGGACAGGTAGTGCCTCTATCTAAGGTATCGAATAGAAATGATTTCAAGATAATGCAAATTTCTTGGGTCTTTGACCTCAACTTTAAATGGTCCTTTAAAGCTTTTAAGGAGAGAGCTTTTTCAGAAATGTTATCTACTCTATCGCAGGATGGAGAAATATTGAGATTTAAGAATTTTATCGATGACTATGTAAATCAGAGGATCCAAAATGGCTAAGGTTTTTTTTGTTAGCGCTGGCCCTGGTGACCCAGATCTCATAACTATAAAAGGACGAAGATTGCTTAACGAAGCTGATGTGGTAATTTATGCTGGGAGCCTTGTCAACCCAGAGTTGCTTAAAGGGATAAAGGCAGAGGTCTATGATTCGGCATCTTTAGCATTAAAC
>JAOAEO010000002.1:0-18525 GCA_026416735.1 Thermodesulfovibrionales bacterium | reverse complement strand
GTCGTAAGACTCCATAGCGGGGATACCTCCTTTTATAGCGCTATCTCAGAACAGATAGAAAGGCTTCGAGAGCTTAATATTGATTATGAAGTTGTTCCTGGTGTTTCATCTGCAGTAGCTGGCGCTGCGATCCTCGGACAGGAGTTGACAATCCCTGAAATAAGCCAGACCGTTATATTTACTCGTATAGAGGGTAGAACCCCTGTACCTGAAAGGGAGAAATTAAGTAGTTTAGCAAAACATAACGCTACAATAGTCATATTTTTGAGTATTAGCAAGATAGAAGAGGTCTATGAAGAACTAAAAGAGGGATATCCAGAAGAAACACCCTTCGTAGTGATAGAGAAGGTAACATGGCCAGACCAAAAGATCATTAGAGGCAAGTTAAAGGAACTTGTAGGGCTTGTAAAGGATGCAGGTATTAAGAGGACTGCTCTCATTTATGTAGGAGATGCCCTTCTTGCTTCAGAGAGAAATTTACATAAAAGATCCAAGCTTTACGATGAAGACTTCAAACACAGTTTTAGATGAGGAAGACGATAGAAACTACTAAATTTATCAATCTAAAATTAACTCTTTTTTGATTTTTCTCATCACTATCCATCTTTTCTTTCACTGTCCATCTCCACTGTTTCATTTTTAATGCATCCCTTCTTTATTTTGCTCTCTCTATTAATCTAAGGAGGGTTAACTTCTACAGAGTAGCTATATCCACTTTTCAAGGGTTCAGTATAGCCATCACTTAAAAACCTAATAAAAGAGAAGGCTTCTGTACCTTTGAGAGGTATCTATAGGCAGATTAGGGAAAGAGTTCTTTTCGAGGAGACCATTCTTGAAGATAGGCGTATCAGTATTACCTCAGTTCACAAGTTGTGGTTTAGAAAACTTTAAAATGGAGAATCAATTTTTGTGACTTACGGGCAGTAAATCGTGTGATCTGATCAGTGCATAATCATCTGCAAAGGTCCTACCAATGGTGGTAAGATAATTCCCAGTTAAAATTGAGTCAGCTCCAGCCATAAAAATTAGGCTATGGAATTCCTTTAAAACCTGCACTCGACCACCACAAATTCTAATAGATTTATTAGGTAACATAAATCTGAAAAGACAGATGATCTTAAGAGCCTCAAAGGGATGTAACATCTCTTTTAAGGCAAGGGGTGTACCTTCTATTGGAATGAGAAAATTGACGGGGATATAAGAAACATTCAAGTCTTTGAGTAATAGAGCCATATCAATCCTGTCTTCCCAAGTTTCGCCCATCCCAAAGATACCACCAGAACAAACTGAGAGACCAACGGACAAGGCATTCTCTATGGTTCTAATCCTCTCTTTATAAGAATGTGTTGAACATATCATGGGGAAAAACCTCTCTGACGACTCTATATTATGGTGATAACGATCCAAACCTTCTTCTTTGAGAAATTGGAGTTCATCTTTAGAAAGAGTACCTAAGGAAGCACAGGGCAATAAACCTATACGCCTAATGTTATGAAATAGGGAACCTATAACTATGAGATCTCTTTTATTAATTCTCTTCCCACTAGTAACTATGCTGAAGCGACTAACCCCGCCATTTTTTGCTTCTTCAGCTTTTTTTAAAATGGTTTCTTTATCTAAAAGGGGATAGACTGAGATTTTTGTCTTAAAATGTGCTGACTGAGCGCAAAAAGCACAGTCTTCAGAACAAGCCCCAGATTTAGCGTTTACAATGGCGCATAGATCGATATATCTACCAAAAAATTTTTCTCTTATATCATTAGCTGCTGCAAGAAGGTCCAAAAGTTTTAAATTAGGAGTTTCAACGATTAATTGAGCCTCTTTTTCTGTTAGACCTGCTCCAGAAATAGCTTTTTCTTTGAAGGTTCTTAATTGGTGGTTAAAGTCTATATCTGATTGAGAAATCAGAGTATCCTTCAATTTCTTCGCTCCATTCGACTTTTATATCATTTACAACAGCAAAGGGAGGACCTACTCTACATTTGCCGATTGCCATCTCGATAAGATTTTTATCTCCTTCAAAGATAGCTTCAACGCTTCCATCGGGTAAATTTCTGACCCAACCTTTCAACCCTAAAGTGTCAGCTACCTCTTTTGTAAAAGCTCTGAAATATACTCCCTGAACTTTGCCCTTTATTATTAGATGTGCCTTGTGTTTCATAATGTATAAATAATACCATATAATAAGTAAGATTATAAACTCCGATTATGAAGATAAGTCTATCGAAAAGTTTATAACTCTTTTAGTAAAAATTTACAGTCCTATCTTTTTGCTTTCAGAGATGGAATGGAGCAATAAGCTGAAATTTAAGAAAAGATTTTAAAATCTGTTTTTAATCAATGAGCTTGTAATTTAAGGGACGATTAAGTGGTAAAGGAGTCTTCAACGGAGGGGGAGGGATTCGAACCCTCGATGGAGTTATCCCCCATAGCGATTTTCGAGACCGCCCCATTCAACCACTCTGGCACCCCTCCAAGATGTTTTTTTAACACTCTTGGACAAGCCTTTACTATAAAATTACTTTATTTCAATTTTTCCCTCAAGCTTTTTGATCGTCTAAATTCTTCTTCTAAACCTTTGTAATCACCCTTGATTAATAAGTTCTCCATTTTATCGAGATTTTGCTTTAGAAGAGTTAACATCTCTAATAGATTATCTCTATTGTACGCCGATATATCACGCCATATTTCTGGGGGGCTCATAGCGATTCTCGTGGTATCTTTAAAGCCCTGCCCAGCAAACTTAATGAAGTTTCCATCGACATCATTTACTGTATTCACAATTGCATAAGCGGCAAGATGAGGTAGATGACTGATAACGGCATAGATACGATCATGTTTATGGGGGTCCATAAGCTCTATTTTACAGCCTAAGGTTTCCCAAAGTCTCTTAATTAAACTCAAAGATTCTGAATTGGTCTTTTCTGTTGGAGTAACTATACATAATGCATTGTTGAATAGGTCTGGATTGGCATTCTCAGCTCCAGATTTCTAACCACCTGTAATGGGATGAGAACCTACATAATAGGTATTTTCTGAAAGTGCCGATTCAATCTCATATACGAGGCTACCCTTTATACTACCTACATCAGAGATTAAGCTTCCCCTTTTTATATAACTTTTAATTTCATTAATAATATTTAAAAACACACCAACAGGAGTCGCAAGGATTATTAGGTCAGAATCTTGACAACATTCCCTAAGGTCACGGCTGTAATCATCTATTATTTTTCTTGCTTTAGCCTTTTCAAGATTATCTATGGAACGACCAAATCCATATATTCTTTTACAAATATTATGTTTTTTAGCGGCAAGAGCAAAAGAGGCACCCATAAAACCTAATCCAATTATGGTTATTTTCTCAAAAAACAAATTGCTTACCTCTTTTCCTCGTGATTTCTTCCAGTAAATATAACAAAAATAAGATAATTTTTAAATTAATTTTATAACTCTCTGTTCACAGCCTCTGCTATAGGTTTTAATTCACTCATTAATTTTATGAAGGTGTTTGGCTTTAACGATTGTTCACCATCGGAGAGAGCTTCCTCTGGGTTTGTATGCACTTCTATCATAAGAGCATCAGCACCTGCAGCAATGGCAGCCTTTGCCATAGGTGGAACCAAATCTCTTTTTCCCACACCATGACTTGGATCGACCACTATAGGTAAATGGGTAATCTGTTTCAATAGAGGGACCGCGCTTAAATCGAGGGTATTCCTGGTTGCCGTCTCGAATGTTCTGATACCCCTTTCACAGAGCATGACATTTTGATTGCCCCTCGATAGAATATATTCAGCCGACATCAACCATTCCTTTATCGTCGCTGAAAGACCTCTCTTTAATAAAACAGGTTTATTGGTTGAACCAACCTCCAATAGAAGCTTAAAATTCTGCATATTTCTTGCTCCAATTTGGATTATATCTGTATATTTCAAAACGATATCAATATCTTTTGTATCCATTAACTCAGTCACTATTGCAAGGCCATATCTCTCTCTGGCTTCCGCTAAATATTTTAACCCTTCCTCACCAAGTCCTTGGAATGAATAAGGGGATGTTCTCGGTTTGAAGGCTCCACCTCTTAGAATTGTTGCTCCTGCAGCTTTAACTTTTTCGGCAATAGAAAAGAGGATCGCTCTATTTTCTACAGCACAGGGTCCTGCCATAACGTGTATTTTTTTACCACCGATCACTAAATCTCTAACCTTAATCTCGGTATTTTCCTTTTTGAAGTCGCGGCTTGCTAATTTAAAAGGCTTAAGTATTCTAACAACATTTTCGACACCACTCATAGCGCGAATAGCTGCCTCCTCATCTTCAGTAACCTTAGAAGTATCACCTATAACACCTATGATAGTTCTTTCAGTTCCATGAGATATGTGAGTCTTAAGTCCTTTGCTTTCAAGCTTCTTTATTATATTTTTCACATTTGATTCGGGTGTCCCGGGTTCTAAAACTATAATGTCCATCGTTTCCTCCTTTAATTTTAGACTTTATAAGTTTATTCAAATCTTAATTTTAAAAATAGAGAAATCCTTTCATAGATGCATTTCTTTTACCTGAACAATAAAATCTTTTTGGGCTTTTTAAAAAAGAAAGATTGAATAAAAAGCTCTACCCTGCGTTTTACGCAGGGTAGTTGCTATAATAGACAGAATAAAGAGAGATAGAAGAAAGGGAGGGGAATTTATCTATTGAATAGATAGCTTTACAATTCATAACAATTATATTATCACAAATCAGATAATTTTTGCTAAAGCTATTTTTAATGATTCAATGAATCTTTCATTTTCATGAGGTAATCCAATAGTAACTCTCACTGCTTTTGGTCCCACAGGCCTTATAATTACCCCCATTTGCAACAAGGCATTAAAGAGGACTTGGGAATCGATATCTAAGGGTATATATATGAAGTTAGTTTCAGTAGGGACAAAGTTTATTCCTAATTTTTTTAATTCTTCGTATAGATACCTTTTACCTGCTTCATTATTCTCTATAGTTTTTCTAACATGCTCGTCGTCATTCAATGCATGAGTTGCTGCTACTTGAGCCAAAGAATTGGTATTAAAGGGTTCTCTAATTTTATTCATCTCGATTATTATCTCTTTCTTAGCGATACCATATCCTATTCTTAAGCCCGCAAGTCCATAGGCCTTAGAAAATGTTCTTAAGATCAAAATGTCTCTGCCTTCATTAAAGTATCTAAAGGTATCAGGATAATCTGGCTCAGTTACATATTCATAATAGGCTTCGTCAACTATTACCAAAACACCCTCTGGCACTCTCTCCATGAACATTTCAAATTCATCCTTTTTAACGCATGTACCTGTAGGGTTATTGGGATTAGCGATGAAGACAATCTTTGTTTTTTCTGTTATTGCTTCAGCCATCTTTAACAGGTTATGTTTATAATTTATATGGGGGATTTCCTTTGAAATACCCCCTACTGATTGGACAGCTAATGGATAGACAACAAATGAATGGCTTGAAAAGATAGCTTCATCTCCATATCCCATGTAAGTTCTAACTGCTATATCCAATAGTTCATTGGAGCCATTACCTAAAATAATCTCTTCGTGAGTTAAGTTTATACCTTTTTTTGTAAAGAAGTCGCAAAGTGCATTTTTCAGGTAGTATCCTCCACCATCGGGATATCTGCTAACCTTGTCAGGATAAGCTATAAACTCTTTGATGCCCTCCAATGCCTTAGGAGATGGTCCTAAAGGATTTTCGTTAGAGGCAAGTTTAATACACTCCTTAATGCCTAATTCGCGTTCAAGTTCTTCAATTGGTTTGCCCGGTACATAGGGTTTAATAGTAGATACGTAATCCAATGATTTCAGCATTTCTATTACCTCTCTAAACTTTTGTCAGCAGGGTATGAACCCAAATGTTTTAAGTATAGACAAATTTCTTTAGTTTTCTCTATAGCTTCCGTTACCTTTTGATCTTCTATATGCCCTTCCATATCAATAAAAAATATATATTCCCAAGCCCTCCTCTTAGAAGGACGAGATTCTATCTTATTAAGATTAATATTAGCCTCTTTAAAAGGTTGGAGCGATTCATAAAGAGCTCCCGGCCTATCTCTAAGAGAAAAGAGTATCGATGTCTTGTCGTTTCCGGTTCTGGAAGGAAAATCCTTAGATATAACTAAAAATCTTGTGTAGTTTTTTTTGTTGTCTTCAATATGTTTTTCTACAAAGTTGAGATCGTATATTTTCGCTGCAAGTTCACTGGCTATAGCAGCAGAATCTTCATCTTTTGATGCTATCTCTGCTGCTCTAGATGTGCTTGTAGCTTCAAAAATGGGTATACCAGGCATATTCCTTTCTAACCAAATCCTACATTGTGCAGTAGCCTGAGGATGGGAATAAATCTTTTTGATCTTTTCTCTATCACCACTTTTAGAGACGAGATTATGGGATATCTCAAGCATAATCTCTGCAGCTATTTTCAAATCATAGTCCATAAACATGTCGAGGGTATAACTTACAACTCCTTCATTAGAATTTTCTATAGGAACCAATCCAAAATCTGCTTTAGTGTTTTCGACAGCGTCAAAGGTTGCTTTAATACTTTCTACAGGCATATAGTTTGCGGAAGATCCAAAATGTCTGATGGCTGCAAGATGGGTGAAGGTCCCTTCAGGTCCGAGGTAAGCTACTTTTAAGGGCTGTTCTAATGAAAGAGTTGCTGATAGGATTTCTCTGAAAATAAATTTTAATGCATCATTTGGAAAGGGACCTTTGTTTAATTTTACTATGCGGTTTAGTATAGCCCTTTCCCGTTCTGGTGAATAAAACTTTAGATTTAGTGCCTTTTTAATATTGGCTATCTCAATTACTATCTCAGCTCTTCTATTAAGCATCTCTACAAGCTCGGAGTCTATAGCGTCTATTTTTTCTCGGAGTCTCTCGATATCCTTCACACTATGCTTTCTTTTCATATTAATAAATCATACAGAAATATCAGTTTTTTTTCAATCATTCGCTTTACCTCAAAAATAATCTCTCTGAAAGAGCATTGTCTCCCCACAATTGACAAAAAAGCAACCATCCTTTATCTCCTTTAATTTAACCCTCAATCTTATCTAAGGGAGATTATTAGGATGGTTGCCTTTATACTTAAAGGAGTATAGACCATGAGAGACAGATTTGTCATTATCAACCATAATGCAAAAAGATATCAGAAGGCATCAAAGAAGCTTAAGTCACAGATGCTTGAGGAACTTTCCAAGATACTGCACAGAAATAAGCAGTATATTGCTTCACTGCTAAGGGAATCAAATAGAGTTATTAAGAAAAGATAGAGTAATGGTAGTTACTGATGCAATATTTAAGGGGGTCTCAAAGAAAGGTAGAAAAAAGATAGATAGTATAAATGGAGAAAGAGCATTAAGGAGAGAATATGGCTACTTAAAGTTTTTGCCTCCTCAAAGCATCCTATAGCATTCATAAGACTTAACCATGAGATACTCTTTATAGAGATAGATCTTGTTCATCCTTTAGGAGCATCTTAGAGGGAGAAGTTTATTTATACCCTCACAGCGGTAGATATACAAACAGGATAAAACTACAGCCAATAGAGAACAAAGCGATGTAATGGACAGAGGCAGCCCTTGATGGGATCATGAGGCAGTGCCTGTAAGACGGCAGCTCTGAATTTATAGGGGTTCCAATATATATAAAGGATAAAGACTAGTTAATGGTAAAGGCTTATACAGGGTGGAGGAGATATGGGACAGATAAAGAATTAGAGATACTTAGAAGACTGGAAAAGTTGATAGCCCTATTTATGCCACAGATGAAGCTTCTCTATGGACATAGGGGAGTTAGTAAGGTAGTGAAAGTTTATTAGATGAATATATCTTTTAGAAGAGTTATTAAGTTTGCTGATACCGATGTATATTTAAAAGAGAGATTGCTAAAATTAAGAGACTCTTTAGTTTAATAAGGTTTCTAAGGAAATAGAGAGACTATCAGAGGATTTATCTATTGCCTATGAGAATAAACTCAGGAGATTTAATAATGCTTAATCCCATAGTTATTGCGAAGAGATTTTGTTTTGGAGGAAAAGGGCTTACGCTCTCAAGGAATCTACTATTTCCATTCTCGATGCCCTAAAGGCAGGTAGTAAGCCTCCTAAAAAACCCATCAATACCGAGAAAAAAATTGACATTACAACGATCTCAAAGGTTAAATTAAAACTAAAGGCTAATTCAGAGAAAGTTTGAAAGTTCATAGTAGAGACAGTCATAAATTGTAATAATGAAGCAAATATTAGCCCTACCAATCCACCAACTGAACTTATTAGTAAAGATTCCATTAAAAAAGCAAGCAGTATTTTGCCCCTTTGAAACCCTAAAGCCCTCAAAGTTCCTATCTCCCTAACACGATTTGCAACAGCAGAATACATAGTAATCATAGCACCTATGATAGCTCCTAAAGAAAATATAATAGTTAAAGACATGCCTAAAATTCTCAGAAACTTAGCCATAATCTCAGATTGTTCTGCGTAATACTTAACCTCCCTTTTAGCTTCGAGGGTAAGCCTCGGATCGGATTCAATACGGGCTTTATATGCTTCAAAACTAACTGAGTCCTTTACTTTGAATATTATTGACGAAAAAAAGGGTCTTCTAAAGGCAAACATTAATTGATCCACATCTGCCCAAATCTCCGAACTATACCCCCTATTGCCAGCATCGAAGATCCCTACCACCTTCCAATTACGGAGGGCAAAATTGAGAGTCTCTCCTAACCCTGCTCCCTTAAATCGCTCTGCTATGTTTTTCCCTACAACTATTTCTGAAGTTCCAGGATTCAACATTCTACCAGCAACTATCTTAACTTGAGGCCTTAGAGTAAGAGAATGCCTTTCTACACCTCTAATTACTACATTTGAAGGTTTGTCTGATGCACGTTTAAAAAGATTTATCAACACAACGAGTTCCTTCGCTAAGTGGGGGTCTCCATCCAAACTATTTGCCACTTCTGGTTGTGCCTCCAAGATAGAACCTTGATGTCTCTCAATCGCACTTTGAACCTCAGAAGTAGCCCCTTTGCGCACTACTATGACATTGTCATAGGAGCCCGTTTCAACGAGCGTTTTCTTTAAGCCTTCGGAAAGCATCAATATAGAAGCAAAGACAAAGACCACAAGAGCCATCCCTAAGGAAGTAAGAGCAGTCGTCAGACGCCTCGATTTCAAATTGCGCAAGCAATATAATAAAAAAATCTTCATTATCTTATCCTCGTAAGACTTTCAGCAATATTAACATTTATTGCTCTAAGGGTTGGAATGATTGCTGCCAAAATCCCAATAAGAAAGGAAACTGCAATATCAAGACATATAGTCTCTCTGGTTACATTGAAAATGGGAAAATAATTGCTCATCTCATCGGCGAAAGCCTTTGCAGCAGGAAAGGTAAGTATTATTCCAAAAAAACAACCAATGGTTGTAATCAATATGGATTCACCAAAGATGAGCAAGATTATATTCCATTTACCAAATCCTATAGTCTTAAGAACCGCAAATTCAGCTAACCGTTCTCTCACCGACATAGCCATTGTATTGGCAACGACAGCTAAAATTATTATTATCACTATAAGAGATACTGCTTGAATAACTATAAGAATTGCTTCAGTCATGTAGATAAAACTTAGTTGAAAGGCTTTCTCCGTTTCTGTGACAGTCTCAGCTAAAGAGTTTTTGAAGGTCCCATCGATTCTTTCAGATACTATTGCCGCTAATCTCGGATCCGTTACCCCTACAATGTAGAACCCCGTTTGATCTGCAAAGGCAGGAGCCTTCTTTTTTAGTCCTTCATTTAGATAGTCCCAGTGGAAAAAAAACTGTGATTCATCTATATTTCTATCTCGACCCTTATAAATTCCCTTTAAAACAAATTCCCACTCTCCCGGATAAATCGTCCCCTTCAATGTAATAGTATCACCTATCTTCCAGCCAAATTTATCTATGAGTTTCTTGCCAGCTATAGCTCCCCTCTTATCTCGAAAGAAAGCTATTTTCTCCTCTTCAGAGACAATATATTCGGGATATAAATCGAGGTAACTTTTAGGTTCAACAGCAAAATTAGCAAAGAAATTCTTAGGATCTATATAAACTCCACCAAACCAATTACCATAGGAGACTATCTGAACACCCTCGATTTGTTTTATTTTTTCTTTATAAGAGATAGGCAGTCGGAAAACGAGGGAAATAGCATTCCTCGTTATTAGCCTACTGGCAGAAGAAGCCTCAACTCCAGAATACCATGCCTCCACCACAGTTCTTAAGAAGCCAAAGGCAACCACAGCTATAACCAATCCTAAGATAGTTAAGATTGTTCGAAGCTTAGACCTGAAAGCATTTTTAATAATTAGTTTGAACAGCAGCATTCATGACTCCCTTTTCGAGATGGCGTATTATCCGAGCCTTTTTCGCAGCTCGAGGATCATGCGTTACCATGATAATGGTCTTTCTTAGCTCCTGGTTTAAACGGCACATCAACTCTAAAACCTCTTCAGCAGAAACACGATCAAGATCGCCTGTCGGTTCATCAGCAACCAAAATGGTAGGATCAGTTACAAAGGCACGGGCAATGGCTACTCTTTGTTGCTGTCCACCCGATAATTGACTTGGATAATGGTGCATTCTGTCATCAAGATTTACAATCCTCAACGCATAGGCAGCATGTTCTCTTCTCTCTTTCTTAGTTAGATTTGTTAAAAGTAGCGGTAGCTCTACATTTTCAAGGGCAGTAAGAACAGGAATTAAATTATAGAACTGGAAAATAAACCCCACATTTGATGCTCGCCAATGAGCAAGCTCGGACTCAGATAGCTTTGTAATGTCGATCCCTTCAACTAAGATCGTTCCTTTATCAGGTTTATCTATACCTGCAATAAGATTCAATAATGTGCTTTTCCCTGACCCAGAAGGTCCCATCAAAGCGAGAAATTCTCCATAGGCTATGTCAAAGTTTATATTTTCCAATACAGGTATAAATATATCGCCCCGTCTATAAGATTTATGTAACCCTCTAATCTCGATTATTGGCTTTGTTCTATCCATTATTTTTCGGATATCTTTACCCTTGTTCTATCTTTAATCTTAGTTATTGGACTTAAAACAACTAAATCACCTACTTTTAAGCCGCTAATGACTTCAGACATTTCACCTATGGTTTTGCCGGTTTTTATCTCTGAAAGTATTGCTCTGTTATCCTTTATGGAGTAAACGAATTTTTTCCCATTGAGCTCAAAAATAGCTGAAGTATTTATGACTGTTAGAGGTTCTCTTTCATCTTCTGATATCTGCTTACTTAGAAATGCTACTTTTACACTCATCTCTGGCAAAATTCTGTTATCTTTCTCTAAAAGCTTTACCTTTACTAATACTGACGCCTTACTTCTATCTGCAGTCGGAACAATCATATGGACTATCCCACTAAACCGCCTTTCAGGGATAGCATCTAATTGTACCTCGCAGGGTTGTCCTATTTTTATTTGCTTAAGATTTGACTCAGCAACGTCTACCTCAGCCAGAAGGGAATCCATATCAGCCATCGTGACAAGAGCTGATTTTGCATTAGCTGCAGCACCGATAGGGGTTACTATATCTCCAATATCTGCATTTTTAGTTAGAACAACTCCGTCGAAGGGGGCTCTAATTAAGGTATATTCAACATTTAACTTGGACACTTCTACTGTTGCCTTAGCAGACTCAATAGCTGCTTCAGCAGATGTCTTCATTGCAAGCGCCTTTTTATATCTGGCTTCGCTTGCATCGAACTCTGCTTGAGAAATATACCCATTAATTATTAATTCCTGATTTCTCTTATAGATAACGGTTGCCTCATGGAGCTCCGCTTCAGCCTGTTTAAGGTTGAACTCAGCTACTTTAAGGTTAGCATATGCTTGGTCTAAAAGGGCTATTGCATCTTTATTCTCAAGCCTGCCTATTATCTCACCCTTTTTAACTTTGCTACCTTCTTCGACAGTCAAAGCAATAAGCCTCCCTGTTAATTTGGAAGCTACAGCTGCTTTACGCTGAGGGACTATATAGCCACTTGCATTCATAAGGGTATAGAGTTGTGATGGATACATCTTAGATACGACAGTAGTCTCTACTTTTATGGCAGGAGTTAAAATACCACCAAGATATAGAGCTACAAAAATAATGATTATTGAAAGGATTATTAAAGCATATATTATTTTTTTGTGTTTTTTATGATCGATGGATAACCTTTTTCTTTCAATTTTGAGCTTCGAGATATCATCTTTAGCATTTCCCATAGAATTTTCTCCTAAAATGCTTCTTTGCAAGAAAGTTTTAAAATCACTCTTCTCTTGTTATTTTAAACAAATATTTCGGAAATAATCATATGGCTATTTATGAAAAGTCATACCTAAAAGAGTGAGTTTTGATAGATATAAACTTTTAAGGTGTGGGGTGAAATATTGACTCAGAATATTTATAATAGATTTAAGATCTAAATGATTAAGCCTTTAGAGATGGGAGAATTTAGATATAAACTTACTGAAAAGGTTAAGGCTGCTGGTTGAGCAGCAAAGATAGGTCCGTCGGACTTAGAAAATATATTGTCAGGAGTTTTAGAAGAATATCAAAGGGATTCTTACCGTGCGAAAATTCTTGTAGGACTTGGTGATGACGCAGGTGTTTTTTTAATTAATGACACCGCAATAGTCGAGACAGTAGATGTAATAACACCCTTAGTCAACGACCCATTTACTTTTGGTTCGATAAGTGCTTGTAACTCCCTTAGCGACATCTATGCTATGGGAGGCAAACCTCTATCTTGTCTTGCCATAATAGGCTATCCTTCCTGTGATTATGAGCCTTCAGTATTAAGAGAGATTATTAGAGGAGCTCAAAACATTCTTAGTAAAGCTGGAGCCTTTTTAATCGGAGGTCATACCTTT
The DNA here is from genome assembly GCA_026416735.1 of Thermodesulfovibrionales bacterium. Taxonomy (GTDB): domain Bacteria; phylum Nitrospirota; class Thermodesulfovibrionia; order Thermodesulfovibrionales; family Dissulfurispiraceae; genus DYHD01. The sequence goes on along the minus strand of JAOAEO010000002.1, from coordinate 5,575 downwards.
GAAGACAATGAACTTAAATTTGGACTCTCCGTCACAGGCATTGTAAATGAAGATCGAATACTGAAGACTAAAGGAGCTCAACGTGGCGACCTCATAATTCTGACTAAACCTATCGGTATAGGAATTCTCACTACTGCTCTAAAAGGAGAGAAAATTCGAGATGAAGACTTACAAGAGGCTATCAATTGGATGTTAGCTTTAAATGATATACCCTCCTCTCTTGCAGTCGAAGCAAACGCTACCGCTTGCACCGATGTCAGTGGGTTCGGACTTTTAGGTCATGCCGTAAATATGGTTAAGGACTCCGAAATCGACTTTGTAATACAAAAAGATGAGGTCCCAACATTAAATAATGCCATGACATTAATAGATTTTGGGATGGTTCCTGAGGGGACCTATAGGAATTTGAATTTTTTTAAAACTTGGATTGATTTCTCCTCTTCTGTTACTGAGGAGGAGAAATTGTTACTTTTAGATCCACAAACTTCCGGTGGACTACTTATAACCTTACAAAGGGATAACTTGAAAGTCTTTACCGAAAGTGGAATCTTCTTCAGCATCATCGGAACGGTAAAGGAAGGTAAAGGAAGGATTATTGTAGATTAAAGCTATTAATAAACTAAGGATTTTTTTAAAGCAGAGACTCAGTCTTTAAAGAGTCTATCATAGGAATAGGATTTGATAAAGGAGAGAAACTCTGTGACGGAATGGGATATGATTGCATTTTTATTCATAACGAGATAAAAATTTCTCGTTATTCTACCCTCCTTTATTCCTACTGTAACGAGGTTTCCACATTTTACCTCCTTTCTAACAACCCATTTTGACAATATAGAGACCCCTAAACCATTTTCTATAGCTTCCTTGATAGATTCAGTACTTCCAAGAGTTAAACTTATGTTTAAATCTCTTATCTTTAAACCGCGAGAGGAAAAGAATTTTTCTGTTATCTGTCTTGTTCCAGAGCCCTCTTCCCTGAATATAAACGGTTCCTTTGTTAACTCTGAAATTGAAATAATCTTCTTTTTTGCCCATGGGTGTATGGGCGGAACTATAACGAATAATTCATCTTCTATAATGGGCTCAAGAGTTACTTTGTATTTAGACATCTCTCCTTCTACAAGACCAAACTCAATCGCTCCTGTATTAAGGAGGTCCATTATCTTTTTTGTGTTTTCTATATGTACATTTATTTTAATCTTGGTATATTGTTTTTTGAAATCGAGAATTACACTTGGCAATATAAAGTTACCTATGGTTGTACTAGCCCCTACAACGACATTACCCTTGGTATGACCTGTAATCTTGCCAATCTCTTTTTCTGCTGCAGAATAAAGAGCGAGTATGTATTTAGCATATTTGTAAAGGACTTCACCAGCTGGAGAGAGAGTTATAGTATTGCTCGTCCTATCGAAGAGCTTGGTTTCATAATATTCTTCTAATGCTTGAATTTGCAAACTTACTGCTGGCTGAGTTAGATGAACAATTTCAGAGGTCTTTGAGAAGCTTTTTGTCTCGGCAACTGTGCAAAAAACTTTAAGCTTGTGATCCTCGAGACTCATGTTCTAATGATAACATAAAATTTATTTATAAGTCATCAGCATTTGCGAAAAGTTTTTTTACTAAATAATGTTCTTATTATAATATAGACGAATGAATAGTAAACTATATATAGATCAAGTAGAAAGTTCTTTAAAGAGTTATTAATTATGTATGGTTTTTTTTGGTTTAATATAAAATAAAAACTCAAATAATAAACATCAAGGAGGTTTTATGTATTGGGAAGCGGTAAATGAGTGTATGAGTCGAGAGGAAATCGAACAAATCCAATTAGAGAGACTCCAAGCAAACCTCTTAAGAGTATATATGAATGTCCCTTTTTATAGAAAAAAGTTTGACGAATTGAAGATAGACCCAGACAGCTTTTGTTCCTTAGAAGATTTGAAGAAATTACCTTTTACTACAAAAGAGGATCTGCGAGATAGTTATCCTTACGGTTTTTTCGCAGTACCTCTTAGAGAAATAGTTAGATTACAAACCTCTTCAGGTACTACGGGTATGCCCACAGTAGTAGGCTATACCAGGAATGACATAAGGATTTGGTCTAATCTTGTAGCAAGAATACTGACGGCTGGAGGAGTCTCACAGAGCGATATAGTTCAAATTGCCTTCGATTATGGGCTTTTTACAGGAGCTCTTGGGCTTCATTATGGTGCAGAACGAATAGGAGCGTCCGTCATTCCCATATCGAGTGGCAATCCCCAAAGACAAGTTAAGATAATGAGAGATTTCAAAACTACAGCCCTCGTATGCACACCCAGTTTCGCCCTTATGATGGCTGATGCTATTAGGTCTATGGACATAAATGTAAACTCTCTATCTTTGAAATATGGGCTTTTTGGTGCTGAGCAGTGGTCAGAAGCCATGAGACAAGAACTACAGGATAGATTAAAAATAATAGCAACTGACAATTACGGACTCAGTGAAGTAATCGGTCCTGGTGTTGCAGGTGAATGCTTAGAAAGGAAAGGACTTCACATAAACGAAGACCACTTTTTAGTGGAGGTCATTAATCCAGAAACCCTCGAAACAGTTCCAGATGGAACTACTGGAGAGCTCGTTATAACTACCCTTACTCGAGAAGCCATGCCTGTAATAAGATTTAGAACAAGAGATCTTACAAGTCTAATTTCTGAACCTTGCCCATGCGGTAGGACCTTTAAAAGGATTAGCAGGATTATCGGTAGAACAGATGATATGATAAAGATAAAGGGAATTAATGTCTTTCCTTCTCAGATTGAATCAATCCTTTTTGAAATAGAAGGAACAGAACCCCACTATCAGATTTACATAGAAAGAAGAGGTTCAGAAGATGAGTTAAAGGTTCTCGTGGAGGTATCTGAGGCAATCTTCTTTGATCAAATTAAAAAGCAGAAAGAACTCGTAGAAAAAATTAAGAAAAGACTCTATACTGAACTTGGTATCTCTGTAGATGTAAAACTCGTTGAGAAAAATACATTGAGTCGATCAGAAGGTAAAGCAAAGAGAGTTATAGATAACAGAAAGATTTAGCAATTTATAGCTCCCACTTCTTATTTATTTTTAAAAGAAGTGGGAGCACCTCTCTTCTGATTCCTTGAGCAAAACTATAGAACCTCTGCTATTATACCTTTGCTTTAGAGTCCAATCCCAGCTTTGCTCTTTTGGTTTCTATATGATTTATTATAAGATCTGCTGCTTTATTTGGATCGGCTTCAACAACGAAATGAGCTTTGAAGACATTCTCTAAACCACCGAGAGCCATATCGACAATATTTTTGGAACCCGTTATTGGAGGAGTTGGTCCAAGAAAGGTTGTTATACCACTGGCAACAGCATATAGAGCTATGGTAACAGCCTTTTCTGAATACCATTCAGGAGCAGAGGCGGCAATGGGCAGATCGGATATGTCGGTACCTAAATGGTTAGCAATAGCTGCAGCTAAAACCATAATTCGCGAATTATCTACACAAGAACCCATATGTAAAACTGGGGGAATTCCCAAAAGGATACATATCTCTTTTAATCCAGATCCTGCTAACTGAGCAGCTTCAGGGACTTTTAATCCATCCTTTGCAGTAGCTACGGCAGCACATCCAGTGTCTACCACTAAGATATCATTAGCTATTAATTTCCTAACTAAAGCTCTATGACCGCTGTCCTGCTTAATCTTAGGATTGTTACATCCCACCACACCTACAGCACCTCTGATTTTTCCTGCTTTTATTGCATCAACTAATGGTGTGATACTACCACCTAAGGCTTTAATTATGGCTTCGATGGAAAAACCTGTAAATTGTTTCAAAGGTTTTTCTGGGATTAAAACCCTCTCCTTTATTCTATTTTTAAAATTCCTAATAGCTGTCTCCACTAAGTATTCAGCCTTCTCCTTAGCATTCTCAGGAGTTATCTCCACATGTTCTGCTCCGGGGAATTTAGCTTTAGAGCTCGTTGAAAACATCTTAGTATGATAACATTGAGCAACTTTTCCTAAGGAAGGCATAATACATTGATAGTCCACTATAAGAGCTTCTACTGCGCCAGTGACTAAAGCTAATTCAGTCATTAGGTGATTACCAGCCATAGGTATGCCCTTTCGCATCAAAACTTCATTACCAGTACAACATACTCCTGCAAGGTTAATTCCGGAAGCTCCATATTCCTTAGCGAGAGCTAATAACCTTGGGTCTTGTGAAGCATTGTATATCATCTCAGAAACTACAGGATTGTGACCATGGAGTATTATATTGACTTCATCATGTTTCAGCACCCCAAGATTAACTGCGCTTTCTTTTGGTATAGGTATACCAAAAAGAACATCTGAGAGATCTGTCCCAATCATAGAACCACCCCATCCATCAGCAAGGGCGTTACGAGCTGCTTGTAAAAGTAGTGACACCCAATCATTATCAACGCCCATATGAGTCCTATGGAGAGATTCAGAAGTCTCTCTGTCAATCCCCCGAGGAACGACTCCGAGCTTTTTCCATATCTCTAATCTTGCGGATGGGACTCTGTTTACCATTCTAATAGCATCGAGGCGAGTACCAAAATCTTCTTCCATTAGATAAGCTAAATTTCTTGCAATCTCAAGATCGCTTTTACCCTCACATTCTATTCCATATTCTTTTGCTAAAGTTCTCAACTTTTCAGGTTCTTTAATGGAATAACCACTGGCTTTACCCTCGCCTACTCTTTTTAAAACTTCTACGAGATCCCGACCATGGTCTGAATGGGACGCAGCTCCAGCTGCTACCATACGAACAAAATTGCGGGCTACCATGATGTCTGCATCTGCACCACATACACCTCTTTTACCTTCTGGATCTTTTGGATTGATCCTACATGGACCCATAGCACAGATTCTACAACTTAAACCGGCTTCACAAAAACTACAATGTTTGGATTGTGCCTGATAACGATCCCAAACTGTTTCAACATTATCCTTTCTTGCTTTGTCGATCATAGCTTGACCGTCAGTTGTTATTGTAAGGTCTTTTGCAACTAAAGCTTCTGCTTTCATCTTTTTCCTCCTATGAAAAATTCAGCTAAAAAACTTAAAAAAGATTTGATTAAAAAGATTAGATCTTTTTTAACTCGAGACTTTTTTAAAAAATTGTATCAAAAAATAAGAAAACGATCAAGAAATCGCCTTTCCTCAAAAATAATCTCTCTGAAAGAGTATTGTTTCCTCATAATTGACAAAAAAAGCAACCCTCCTTTAGCTCCTATTAATTTATCTTCAATTTCATCAAAGGGAGATTATACTCTATACCTGAAGGGGTATAAACCATGAAAGACAGATTTGTCATTGTAAACCATAAAGTAAAAACATATCAGAAGGCATCAAAGAAGCTTAAGTCTAAGATGCTTGAGGAACTTTCCAAGATACTGTACAGAAATAAGCAGTATATTGCTTCACTGCTAAGGAAATCAAGTAGAGTTATTAAGAAGAGATAGAGTAATGATAGTTACTGATGCAATATTTAAGGGAGTCTCAAAGGAAGGTAGAAAAAAAGATAGATAGCATTAATGG
>JAOAEO010000029.1 GCA_026416735.1 Thermodesulfovibrionales bacterium | reverse complement strand
TTGTTATACTGTAGTAATAAGTTAGGTTTTAATAACATTGAGGAGAGTCCGTTTGATAATGAAGAAACGGCATCTAACAATATCACTCTACAACTATTTCAGAAATGAAAAAACGCCTTTGATCGAAAAGCATCGATAGAAAATTCTAATTTATTAACTTTTTTCGGCCTTTGAAGGGACTCTCTTACATAAGGAGGTGCTAAATAATGGAGAATCAGTTTAATACCATAGAAGAAGCTATAGAAGATATTGCCAATGGGAAGATGGTTATCCTCGTTGATGATGAAGATAGGGAAAATGAGGGTGATCTTTGTATGGCAGCGCAGATGGTAACTCCAGAGGCTATAAACTTTATGGCTAAATATGGAAGGGGTCTAATATGTCTATCTCTTACACCACAGAGAGTTGCTGAGTTACAGCTGCCAATGATGACAGATACGAATACTTCTTCCTTTGGTACAGCTTTTACAGTCTCAATAGAGGCTAAAAGGGGAGTTACTACAGGGATATCAGCTTTCGATAGAGCAGTAACCATAAAGACAGCAATTGATCCTAAGACTAAGCCTGAGGATCTCGCAAGACCAGGGCATGTCTTCCCCCTTAAGGCTAAGGCAGGAGGTGTGCTTCAAAGAGCAGGACAAACAGAGGGGTCTGTCGATTTAGCAAGACTTGCAGGGCTCTATCCTGCCGGTGTTATCTGTGAGATTATGAGCGATGATGGTACCATGGCAAGGGTCCCAGAATTGTTTGAATTTGCAAGGAGACACTCACTTAAAATCGTTACAATAAAGGATTTAATCCAATATAGGATGAGAACTGAAAGACTCGTTAAAAGAATTGCTACGGTTCAGCTACCTACAAAATATGGAGGTGATTTTAAAGCGATAGCTTATAGCAATTTTGTTGATGATAATGTCCATATTGCCCTCATAAAAGGCGAAATTAAGAAAGACGACAAAGTCATGGTAAGGGTACATTCGGAATGTCTTACAGGTGATGTTTTTGGCTCCAAAAGATGCGATTGTGGTGAACAATTACATAAAGCCATGGAGATGATAAAGAACGAAGGTAAAGGCGTTATTTTATATATGCGCCAAGAAGGCAGAGGGATTGGGCTAACGAACAAATTGAAGGCTTACGAGCTACAAGATCAAGGGCTCGACACCGTTGAAGCAAATATCAAATTAGGATTTAAGCCGGATTTAAGAGATTATGGTATAGGTGCCCAAATTCTCGTTGACCTTGGAGTTAGAAAGATGAGGCTGATAACGAATAATCCCAAAAAGATCGTAGGACTTGAAGGATATGGATTGGAGATTGTTGAGAGAATATCGATAGAGACTACCCCTAATGATAAAAACTTAATATATCTAAAGACTAAAAAGAAGAAATTAGGTCATATTTTACAGAATGTTTAAACGCGCCTGAGAGGATTCGAACCTCCGACACTCGGCTCCGGAGGCCGATGCTCTAATCCACTGAGCTACAGGCGCGGTTTTTTATGAAATTTATATTCTTTGTTTTATCTTGATCAAAGATATTTTAACACAACTTAAAAGACTGAAAACAATTCTATATCTTTAAGTTCGAAAAAATCGGGGGAGGCAAAAAATGGTTAGAGTAATTGTTGCTGGTGTTGCAGGCAAGATGGGTAGTAGGATAGCAGCTTTGACAAGGGACTATCCAGACCTGAAACTCGTTGGAACCTTTGAGAAGAAAGGACATAGCGCTATTGGCAAAGACGCTGGCGAGATTGTGGGAATTGGTAGAATTGACATACCCATTCTCGACGATCTAAATAAAATTATTGATGCCGCAGATGTAATAATTAGTTTTACTACACCAGAAGCCTCACTGGAACACCTCAGGATCGCATCAGATAATAAAAAGGCTATAGTAATCGGAACTACAGGATTTACAAAAGAAGAAGTTCAAATAATAAAGGATACTTCCCAAATAATCCCCATCGTTTTTGCCCCTAACATGAGTGTGGGCGTTAATCTCTTATTTAAGGTTTTGCAAGATGTAGCTAAAGTATTAGGTGATGATTTTGATGTGGAGATTATCGAAGCCCACCATAGATTAAAAAAGGATGCCCCCAGTGGTACCGCCCTTAAGATGGCTCAAATAATAGCAGAATCCTTGAATAGGAATCTCGATGAAGTCGCTATATTTGCACGGAAAGGGATAATTGGTGAGCGGACTAAAAAGGAGATTGGTATTCAAACTATAAGGGCTGGCGATATAGTGGGGGAACACACAGTATTATTTGGAGGGTTAGGTGAAAGAATCGAGATAACTCACAGAGTCTCAAGCAGAGATACATTCGCAAGGGGAGCCTTAAAGGCTGCTTTGTGGGTAAGCAATAAGCCAGCAGGGCTCTATGATATGACGGATGTCTTGGGATTAAGGTGAACTTCCTTTAGGCTTATGGTGATGGAATACCTCAAATTTCCCTTTAGAACTATTAAAAAATATCCTGAGTTAGACCATATAAAGACATCCTTAGGTGAACAAAAGGCTTGGGATTTATTAGCTAAAGCAGACCCTAAAGAAGTCTGTAGAAAGGCATCGGTAGATTTTGATCACATTACAGAACTATATAAGGTTAAATCTTTTGGGATAGAATTCTTTGTATCTCCTCAGAATAGAAAGATTTCAACAGAGGACCCTTTGGGTAATGCATTGTTAGAAGTAAAAGAATATTTCTTCGAACTATCCATAGTATGGTATTTAATTTCTGCTAAGGATGTTGGGATTTCAGGAAGGTGGGTTAAACCAGAAGATATTCAAGGAGGGCAGATCTTCTCCTTAGGTACTCATAAACTACCCCTCGATAGATTAGCTATTCAATACGCTAAGGATTCCGCAGGTTTTATAGAAAAAGCCAAAAAATTTGGCGGCATACCCTGTAATTATGCTGATGCATGTATAGTACTATATCCCTTTGTGAAGGTGCCTATACAATTATTATTATGGCTTGAAGATGACGAGTTTCCCCCTCGTGTTGATTTGATGCTCGATTCCACCTGTGATACCCATCTGCCAACCGATGTAATATGGGCAATTACGACCACAACGGTGCTCATTATGTTTTAGTTTTACACTCTTAAAAATAAAAGGAGAGTTTAGTCGATGGATAAGATTCATGTTCATATACCTTATGATAAAATTGAAAACTTTCTTGACGAGATAAACTATCACAGATTAAACCTCGAAATATATTTCACTTCACCAGTCCTAGATACATTACAAAGAGATGACATAGAAAAAATTTTGAAAAGATTTAATTACTCACCATCTCTATCTATACATGCTCCCTTCATGGATCTTTCTCCTGGAGCTATAGATTCTAAGGTTAGAGCTGTTACTATCGAGCGCTTCACCCATATTCTTGAAATTGCAGAGATCATCTCAGCATCACATATTGTCTTCCATTCAGGATATGAGAAGTGGACATACAATCACAAAATTGATACATGGCTTGAAAAAAGCTTACTCACATGGGAACACATTATCAACAAAGCCAATAGATTAAAAGTGAGATTGACTATAGAAAACATATTTGAGGACGAGCCAACAAACTTAGTGAAACTTATGGAAAAACTCTATCACGAGAATTTTGGAGTCTGTTTTGATACAGGACACTTTAATATATTTTCTGTCAAACCTCTGGAAGATTGGATGGAAGCTTTAGCCCCCTATATACTACAACTCCACCTCCATGATAATACAAAAAATGCCGATTCCCATCTTGCCATTGGTGATGGTTCTTTCAATTTTCCAAAGCTTCTTTCTTATTTAAAGGGCAAAGATTGCCTTTACACCATCGAGACCCACTCACCACAACTGGTTCTTAAAAGCATAGAGAGACTGAAAAAACTACTCAGCTGAGATAGTCTCATTATGAGAGTATTAGTTACAGGCGGCGCAGGATACATCGGGAGTCATGTAGTAAAACTATTAGGTGAGAGAAATTATGAGGTTGCCACCTATGATAATCTATCGACAGGTAACAGATGGGCAGTTTTATATGGTGATTTCTTCGAAGGAGATCTCGCCGATACAAATAGATTAGAGTCCGTTATAAAGATTTTTAAACCTTCTGTCGTAATGCATTTTGCTGCCTCGATTATTGTTAAGGAAAGCATAAATGATCCTTTAAAATACTACTATAATAATACCTATAATACAATTAAATTGCTTAGGACAATGATTCAGAATGGTATAAAAAAATTTATCTTTTCATCGACTGCAGCTGTCTATGGTATACCCGATGAAATTCCTATTAAAGAAGATTCTCCTATGAAACCAATAAATCCCTACGGCACTTCAAAGATGATGATCGAATTGATCTTAAAGGACTTAGCATCTTCAAACAGAGACTTTGGGTATGTATCACTTAGGTACTTTAATGTTGCAGGAGCTGATTCTGAGGGGCGCATCGGGCAGGCTTACAAAGAATCTACTCATTTAATAACGAGGGCTTTAAAGACAGCATTGGGCGAATTTAGAAAATTGCAAATTTATGGAACAGACTATAATACTCCTGATGGTACATGTATAAGGGATTATATACATGTTGAAGACCTAGCCGATGCTCATCTACTTTCATTAAAATACCTTACAGAGGGAGGCAAGAGTAATATCTTTAATTGTGGGTATGGTCGAGGGTTTTCAGTAAAAGAGATAATCTCTGTTGCTAAAAAGGTCACAAAAACGGATTTTCCCACCGAAGAAGCTCTTCGGAGAGAAGGTGATCCACCTATATTGATAGCTGATAGCTCAAAAATAAAGAGGGTGCTCCAATGGAGACCTCGCTTCGATAATATAGAACTAATTATTGAAAGTGCTTGGAGATGGGAAATGAAGCTCAAAGAGATTTTAGGGTGAGAAAAATGCCGAAGGCGGGACTCGAACCCGCATGGGTTTCCCCACACGCCCCTCAAACGTGCGTGTCTACCAATTCCACCACTTCGGCTTTTTGAGTTTAATATAACAATAATTCAGTTTTGTTTTCAAGATAAAAGAAACTGAAATTTTTAGTAGCAAAAATTGCTCTATTAGTCTATAATTAATAAACTGTGCTTGTTTGTTAAAGAAGCTTACGGAGTATTTTGTTTGAGAAACCTTCTCATTTAATCATTTCAAAGGTTTTTAGCTCATTTCCTCCTTAAACTTCAAACAACAGGCAATTAGTAATAAGATTTATCAAAATTAAAAACTCTTTAAGGAGGAGGCATGTCAAAAAAGCTTTATGTTGGTAATCTCACCTATAGTATCTCTGAAGATGCTGTTAGGAATGCTTTTGCTGAGGTGGGAGAAGTATTATCTGTCAGGTTAATTACTGATGAATCTGGCAAGATGAAAGGTTTTGGTTTTGTGGAAATGGCCTCTGAGGAGGACGCGGCAAGGGCTATTAAAACCTTAAATGGTGCTACTTTAATGGGCAGAAATATTATAGTTAATGAGGCAAGGTCTCAGTCTGAAAAGACGAAGACGACAGGTGGTGCAAGTAGAAGAATGCAAACAAAAAGGGCTTCTGGCACAGGACGAGGAAATCGCCAGTGGAAATAGGAATTAAGGTTAAAGACTTAGAAATAGGACATAAAAAATTTTGAAGGGTAAATTTTAATATAAATCAAAGGTCTGTAGACAGTTAGAAATTTTATAGATACATCCTGTAAACTTACAAAGAATTTATAGAAGAACACAAACATCCTCAATGTTATAGCAGAATAGGTATTCTCACTTTTTTAAAAAATCTTGTAGAATACCTATTAACCATAATTTGAGAGAAAGGGGGTTTTTATTTTACCGCAGAAGGGCATAAAGTGATTGTATTTTTCAACCTTTCTGCCTAAATTGAGGGAAGTTGAGTTAAAATCTCACGCTGCCCCGCAGCCGTAAGGGGAACGAAAGCCCAAAGAGATAGAGATTAGTGAATAGAGTTGAAGGATTATACTGACTACCTTTAAACTAATCTCTGCTTTAGCCACTGTCCATTATCCGTATAAATGGTTCAGACAGTTGAAACTGTTTGATGACGGGAAGGCGGGTTAGTAGGATTGAAGATTGAAGATTTGAGAATATCACGAATCATAAGTCTCAGATCTAAAATCAGGCAATCTTCAATGCCCCGAGCCGGAAGACCTGGTTTAGGCAAATTCTAAAAGATAAAGTAGCTACTAATTGTAGAAGTAGCCAATTTCTCGAGGGAGGAAATAATGGCAGAAAAAGAAAAATTAAGAGTTCTCACCAAAAAGAGCACCTCTTGCAGAAAGAAAAGTCAATATTGTGGCAAGGAAAATCATAATTTATCTATGTTTTTTATTTTTTTAATAACCCTTTTAATTGTTTCTTTATGTTCTTTTTCAAATTCATCTGCGAAAGAAAATGTAGATATCTTGGAGGAACTTATTGTCACCGCTACAAGATACGAAGAAATAATGAGTGGCGTGCCAGCTAACATAACAATAATTACTGAAGAAGATATAAAAAACTCAACAGCTCAAAATATCCCAGATCTTTTAAGGTTCCATGTAGGTATGCATGTGTCAGATATTACTGGTAATAGGCGATCTCTGAGTGTAGATTTGCGCGGTTTCGGTGAAACAGGACCTTTTAATACTCTTGTTCTTATAGATGGTAGGAGAACTAATCAACCAGACCTTAGCGGTGTCGACTGGTCACAACTACCCTTAGAGAGGGTTAAAAGAATTGAGATAATTAGGGGGTCAAGGGCTTCAATTTTATATGGAGATAATGCAACGGGTGGCGTCATTAATATAATCACAAAAGAATCTGATAAGCCCTTAGCCAGTATGAGTTTTTTTATGGGCAGTTACGATACCTTTAAATCAGTTGCCTTTGGCAACATAGCCTCAAAGAAGGCAAACCTATTTGTAATAGGCAGCCTTTTAAAAGCCCAAGGTTATAGAGACAATAGTGAGACAGATGCAAAAGATCTGGGTATTAACTTGAATTACTACCATACAGATTCTTTAAGATTGAATATGAGCGCAGGTTATCATAAGGATGAAACAGGTTTACCGGGGGCGTTAAAAGAGAGCGACCTTATTGCAGGTCTTCCAAGAACTGCAACTACAAGGCCCTTAGATTTTGCCGATACAGAGGATTATTATTTCAAATTATCTCCAGAATACCATTTCGACAAAGATAATTCCTTTAAGATTGACTTTTCTTTAAGAAAGAGGGATTTCCTCTCCTTTTCATCAGGTGATTGGGGTAGTTTTACAGGTAATAGTGAGACTAAAAGTATATCTTTATCTCCTACCTTACTTTTAAGGCATAAAAGGGGTTCGGTTAGCAATACTTTGATTTTAGGATTTGATTATCATAGGCATGATAATGATATCGTCAACGAATCTCTCTTTTTTGGGACACCTTCAAAGGGTATCTATAATCTGCAAAAGAAAAATTATGGTTTCTATTTCCACGATGAACTAAGGCTGTTTCAGCCCCTCTCTATAAACGCAGGTTTTAGACATGATAAAGCAGAATTCGACTTCACCCCAAGTAAGCCTGATAACATTAGCATGAAAAAAAACCTTTTCACTACTGGAGCAAATTACAACTTTTATAAAAGATCTTATTTTTATTTAAGCTATGCAAAAGGCTTTAGATATCCTCTGTTGGATGAGTTATATAGTTTCATTACCAATACAATTAATACAGGATTAAAACCTCAGTCATCAGATACCTATGAGATTGGTGTAAGACATTACTTCACAGATTCTAATTATATTCATTTCAATCTTTTTAAGATAAACACTAAAAGCGAAATATTCTTTAATCCTATTTCCTTTAACAATGAGAATCTTGATGGGAAAACGAAAAGAGAAGGAATAGAGATAGCACTCTCCTCTAAATTTTCTGAATGGCTTTTATTAAAAACAGGCTACACCTATACCAACTCTAACATCAGGAGTGGAAGCTTTATCGATAAAGCAATTCCCAATGTACCGAGACACAAAGCATCGGCAGAAATAGTTGCTTTCCTAAACAAGGGGCTAACCATTACAGTGAATGGTTTATATGTGGGGAGTAGATCTTTCATAAGTGATTTCTCAAATGAGTATGGTAAACAGAAAAGCTTTCTTGTGGTGAACACCAAATTTAAATATCAATGGAAAAATATCTTAATTTTTATAGATATCAATAACCTAACGAATAAAGAATATGCCGAGTATGGAGTAATAGGCGGATTCCCCCCTGAAAGGTCCTATTACCCTTCGCCTAAAAGAAATTTTCTTGTAGGTTTGTCTTTGGAACTTTAAGTGAAAGTTTTTGGACTGATATTTTCGTTTATATTGTTTCTTTCTGGTGCTGCCTATGCAATGCCTGACAGAATTGTATCTCTTGCACCAAATATAACTGAAATACTCTTTGCTCTTAAACTTGAAAAAAAGATTGTTGGAGTCACCGATTATTGTGACTATCCCCCCGATGCAAAAAAGAAAAAAAGTGTAGGGGGGATGACCACTCCCTCTTTTGAGGCTATAGTAATGTTAAAGCCTGATTTGGTTGTTTTAGCCGAAGATGGCAATCAGAAGCTCTTTGAGGAAAAACTTAGAAAAAAAGGCATCAAAACATATGTATTTAGAGCAAAACAGTTGATAGACTTACCTCAAGAAATATTAAATCTGGGAAAAATAGTAGGTGCTGAGAAACCTGCCCATGATTTAGCTTACTCCATCAATAAAGTTATAGAGGAAATAAAGGCAAAGAAAAGCCTCTCTTCTAATAAAAGAGCTCTCTTTATTATTTGGCCATCTCCTCTACTGGTAGCTGGACCTAATACAGCTATTGATGATGCCTTAACCCTTTTAGGATTAAAGAATATAGCCGCTAATGCTAAAAGTCGATATCCCCAGTATTCTATCGAAGAGGTTATTAGAAGCAATCCAGAAATCATTTTTGTAGGCAAGGGACATACTCAGATGGAAAGTCTATCTAAGAAACTTCTTGATAAACTCTATAGGGTAGATGCCGTTAAGAATAATAGAGTCTATTTTGTTAGCGATAGCCTTTATCGAGTTGGACCAAGAATTGTCGACGGACTAAGAGAGCTTTCTCAATATGTAAGATGAAAGCTCGTATAGTGCTTATATTGTTTATCTCTTCTTCAATCTGCTCTATGTCTTTATTCATTGGTACCGAGATTATAAACCCCTTTGACATGGATGCTTTAAACAGAGATATCCTTTACACTATAAGATTACCGAGAATACTTACAGCTTTATTGATCGGCATTGCGTTAGGAGCTTCTGGAGCTATTTTGCAAGGCATATTGAGGAATCCCCTTGCAGACCCATATATATTGGGGATATCGAGTGGGGCATCCTTTATGGCTATAGTAGGAATAGTTGTTGGAACTGGTTATACAGGTCTTTTTTCCATCCCCTTTTTCGCCTTTACAGGTGCAGTACTTACAGGTGCAATTGTAGGTTCTATTAGCTACAAAAAAGGCATTTTTTGGCATACAAGGCTTCTCTTAGCAGGGATAGGTGTTGGTTTTCTATTTTCTGCATTAGTGATGCTTATTTTAAGTACGTCTGCTCAAGGAGAACTAAAGCGATCGTTGTTATGGATGTTTGGTGAACTCTCGATGTCAGATTGGGGCAATCTGCCCTATGGCTTTATTTTCATCTCTTCTGGACTTTTGATTGCCCTATCGAGAGCTAAAGCTCTAAATTCACTAATGCTTGGAGATGAGCTTGCCTGGAATCTTGGATATAATCCTTCTCGAGAAAGACTGCTATTATTCATATCAGTATGTTTGATGGTTGCCTCTTCAGTCAGTCTTGGCGGGACCATTGGATTTATAGGACTTTTAATGCCCCATATTGTAAGGATGACCATTGGGACAGACAACAGACTACTTATACCCTTTTCAGCTCTCTTAGGTGGCACTCTCCTCTGCTTAGCCGATATGATAGGGAGAACTGTCTTTTCACCTATGGAACTACCTGCTGGAATAATAACCGCTCTTATTGGAGCTCCCTATTTTCTATATCTATTGAGGAGAAAAGACATAATTAGTGGGTAAGAATAGATGTATCCATTGCAGATCGATAACATTAGCTTTTCCTATAATAGCCTTCCCTTTATTGAAAATGTTTCCTTTACCTTGAGTAATGGTGAGTTTGCCTGTATTATGGGACCTAATGCTTCTGGAAAATCCACCTTACTAAAGATATCAGCAGGGATGTTGAAGCCTCTCTCTGGAAGAGTTATTCTATGGGGAAAGGAAATTCAGAGGTATAAAGGAAAAGATAGAGCAAAGCTAATAAGCTACTTACCCCAAATGCTCGATTTCAGCATACCAATTAGAGTAATCGATATTTTGAAAATGGGATTCTATCCTTACCAGATACCACCTGATCTCGATATATCTGCTGCTCTTAAGTGGGTAGGGCTTACAGATAAAAAAGATATGTATATAAATCAATTGAGTGGTGGTGAGATTAAGCGAGCCTTTATTGCTATGACACTAATTCAAGGTGCTGGAATTTTACTCTTAGATGAACCCATTGCAAATCTCGATATTAAATATCAGTTAGAGCTTGTGAGACTATTGAAGGACATAGTAAACAATAGAAAAATATCTGTCTTGATGGCAATACATGATCTAAACTTAGCTTTACAGTTTGATAGAGTAATTTTAATTAAGGCTGGGAAGATAATTAGTGATGGTGAACCATTTAAAGTTATAAATGAAGAAAACCTTAGAGATGTCTTCGATATCGATGTTAAAATTCATCCATCCGATAATGGCAAGATTTTTTATAGATATGGTTGATAATGTCATAAGTGGTTGAAACTTTATTAACTTAGCTAATTATAAAAGCCTTTAATAAAGAATTATTAAGTTTCTTTTACTTCAAAGGTTCACTTTTAAAGACTTTATCTTAATAATGTTTCTTCATTGTCTCCGTTAACCTGGTCTTCTCCTAAATGTTATAATCATTATAATATGAGCAAGCGAAGGGATAATTTTGATGACTTTGCCCATAGACCTTTTAGGGGTCTTAAAGACATTATTCATAAAAAGGGCCTAATATTGTCAGAGGGACAGCAGAGGTCTCAAGCAAAGGAGTTAAGTGATGAAGAACTTTTCTTTAAGGCAATGGAGAAGGTTAAGGAGATCAAGGAATATAGAATGCTTAAGTTCGATCCTATAGTTAGACATCCCTTCTTTGTCAAGATAAAAACAGAAAAGAGTATTTCTGAATTGCTTTCTGAAATCATCGAGGGTAAAGTAAAGATCAATCTTAGAGATACTCAAGAATATGTTGAATGGCTTAATCCTAAATACTCAGCCCATTACAGAAAGGATATACTGAGGAGGTTGCACGAAAAAAGCTTTGCCGTTCAAGATTATATAGATTTACACGGACTTACAGTGGATGAGGCTGAGAAAGCAGTCGAGATCTTCATCAGAAAGTCTCTGAGGAATGGACTAAGGTGCATAAAGTTCATCCATGGCAGGGGCTTAAGATCGCCTACAGGAAGGTCAGCCCTTAAGGAGGCTCTAATTAAATGGCTAACTAATAGATATCACAAATACGTCATTGCCTTCGTAACAGCTCCCTACTTTGATGGTGGTCTTGGAGCTATGTATGTGCTTTTAAGGCGGAGAACACTTTGCCGATAGGATAGTTCTTAGCATTAAGACTGTTTTATGAAAGTCGGCACCATAAGTAACTATATAAATCCAAAGACAGTCATAATTTTTAGTCTACAGTTCCTTTTAGTTATCGGTGTCTTAGGTTATAATGCCTGGTATAAAAGAGGAACAGAATGCCTAAAATGCCACTCCGATCTACAAAAAATGACTGGGCTTGGCTACCCCCATTTCTATGTTACTCAAGACATGATAGATAAGGAAGCCAAACATCCTAACGTGAGATGCCAGGACTGCCATCTTGGGGATCCAAGGACAAAAAATCCTGACAAAGCTCATAAAAATATGCTCTCAGTTTTATTAATTAGTGAGGAAGGAGAAGTCCTCAAACGAAAAGGGTTATATCCTGATTCTCTGATTCCTAAAGGAGAAGACAAAATAAGAAATATGCTACCTCAAATAGAATATGAAGGCAGACTCTACCCCCATCCTTTAGTGCGAAATGTGCTATGGCACGACAGAGACCCCGTTACTTTTAATTATGATCCCGATATAACTAAGAAAACATGCGGAAAATCTAATTGCCATCCAACAGAAACTAAGCAATTTCATTCTACAATTATGGCGACTAATTATAGACAAAGAACAATGGTTTCTTGGCTTGAACCCTATGGACCACAGAATTGAGGTCCTTCCTTCGCTGACATACCTCCGTCGGAGGTATTAAAAGAGAAAGGGTTCTCCTTCAAGAATACTGAAAAGATTGCAAGGGAGATTACGCTACCTTTTTCTCAGCAACAGGCTATCGCTAAGCAGAAATTTTGCAACGTCTGCCATACAGGTTGCTTAGACTGCCATTATCAACCTGACCGGGTTAAAGGGGTTCATAATTTTGAAAGCAAACCATCATCCCAGACATGTGGCGGATATGGCAGAAATACGAGTATGTGTCATGCAGGCTCACTTCACAGTAGACGAGGCGGTACCTATGTAGGGGGAGATTATTCTATTCCTGTTGGTATGGAAGCAGATACTCATTATAAAAAAAACATACAATGCATCGACTGCCATCTTACAGGACCAAAGGGGATGGGCGATATTCAGCGAAAGGCAACCTGTCAAGACTGCCATTTAGAGATAGAAGATGCTCACTCAAGGAGTATACACAAAGATGTTCAATGTTCAGCATGTCATATAAATGAATTAAGGGGTTATCAAATAGTCATATGGGGTCCTGGCAAAGTAGCTGGTAAGCAAAACCCCTTCAAAAAGTATTCTTTATATCATGGAATCCAGAGTCCACCATTAATCATTAAAGATCAAAAAGGTAAATGGATAGCTGTAAAGGTTTTCCCACATGCTCTCGGCAATTTCAAGCTCGATGTCAAACCTTCAGAGGGACTCCAATTCCGTTGGAAAGATGGTGACATACAAGACTCTTACTATATAGTCGGAACTGAGAGTATTGGAGTTAATGATAAACACCTCCTATGGATAGAGATTCAACATGCTTCTCATCCCTTTGGTAAAGGGAGAACTTGTGAAAGTTGCCACAAAGAAGAATCACAGACATCCTTTTCTCAATGGGAGTTTGAAGATGATCAAGGAACTGAAAAACCCTTCAGAGGTAAATATAAAATAATTGCTGGCAGAGATGGCTTAAAAATAAAAGACATGAGAAACATTACACCTATCTTTTTATCGGAGGATTATAAAATAGAAGATTTTGCATCATGGCTCTATTTAAAGGATAAATGGAAGATGCCAGGTGATTTCTCCATAAAGACTGATAAAATTAAGTATGACAAATACCAAACTCTCTCAAAAAACATAATTAGAGAGCTTAAAACTCTCGATAGAGTAATAACTCACAAAGACAAAAAAACCAAAAGGCACTATAAAACCTTAAGAGCCATTGCTATGCACAATGAGGATCAAGCAATGGAACTAATAAAAGAGTTCAAGAGTAACCTAAAATAGAGAGCTCTCTATTAAAGAACTGATATTTCAGAGAGATATTGTTTGAAGAGGATCAGAGCTCTTTTGTGCCTATCATTAAGATCATAGTCTATTTTCTGCCAGTATGAAATAACCTCGTCATTAGACAAGAAATCTAAATTACAGATTGCCTTAGATAGAGAAACTGGGTCTCTTCGTAATGACTCTTTTGCCCTATTCAGTTCCTTAACGAACTTCTCTAATAGTCGTCTTTTAAGTATGTCTTGATAGACCTCTCTTTTTACTAACCAGAGAGCAAATACAAAGGGTAGTTGGGTATGCCTTGACCATAACTCTCCAAGGTCATATATATAGAAGGGATGGGGAGACATCGATTTCTCTTTACTAATCCTGAGAGCATCATCCCCTATGAGGAAGAAGGCATCTCCCCCTGAGGTTTCAGGATTATCTGTTATCACCAGTTCACAGTCTATCTGGTAAAACTTTTTAAGAGTTATCTCAAGTAACGCAATAGATGTCTCTGAC
>JAOAEO010000028.1 GCA_026416735.1 Thermodesulfovibrionales bacterium | reverse complement strand
TTCATTTATCGATGCAAGCTTTCCACATTCAAGAAATTTGTCTCTTAGGCTATAATTGAGAGTTTGGCTAATCTTATGTTGTCTACAAAGTTCAGCTATGGATTTACTGTCTTTAATCCCTTCCAGAACAATTGCCATCTTTTCTTCTACTGTGCATCTTCTCTGTTTCATTTTAATGCATTCCCTTTTTTGTTTTGTTCTCTCTATTAATCTGAAAGGGGGTTTACTTCTCAAAGTAACTCTGTCCATTTTTTAAGGGGTAAGTATATCTGTTTCTTAGAGCAAAAACTCGGTATGTAAATCGATGAGATAAGGGGGATGTAACATCTTGATGGCTTGTAAAATATTTATGTTTAACAGAAAAAGAAAGGACCTCTTTCTTAGATTGTTGAAAGCTGATATAAAAGGTTCGGTGCAAATCGAGAGTTTTTGGGTTTTTTAAAAACAGCTTACTAAACAAGTTGGATGTTTAGTAAGCTGTCTATATAATCGATTATTTTTTATAAAATCTGCTAATCATTAGATAAAGAAGTGGGATAATTGCAATAAGTACATCAAATCCTGAAGAGTTCTTGTTTTTAGTTGTCCTTATTGAGCATCCCCCTCCGCCGTCAACTGATGGTTCTTTGAAGGTGGTAGCAGATGCTTCTGTGCTATAAAGGGAATGTCCTGCTACAGAGTTAAATGCTCTTACTCTATAAATGCAGGTAGTAAAAGGGTTCAGTCCGGTGTCTGAAAAGGTTTTGACATTGGCTCCAACAGTTGCAATCTCAATAAATTCAGTGATACCCACTATTTTCCTCTCAATCTTATATCCATCTTCTGCTTGAGAGTTATCTGTCCAAGAAAGATTTATTTGTGAAGTAGAAACAGCTGTCGCTGTTAGATTTGTGGGTGCTTGCAAAGGTGTAACTGCAGTTGCTTCATTAGAATAGATGGAATCAGCAGGTATATTGTTAAAGGCTCTTACTCTATAGGTATATTGTGTACCATCTATGAGCCCTGAATCAGCATAGGCATTTAAATTAGCTGCAATAGATGCGATTTGATTGAAAGTGCCTCCAGATTGTCTTCTTTCGATCTTGTAGCCATCTTCTCCTGTTGCATTGTCTGTCCAAGAGATGTTTATTTGAGTTGGTGAGGTTGCCTTTGCTGTTAAGCCCGTTGGAAAGAGCAAAGATGAAAGTGCTTTGTAAGTGTTTATTCTGCCGCCAGTTTGGATCCAACCACTTAAGGTCGGTAATATGTCCACATATCTAAGGATAGTATTTTTAATTTGTGAGGGAGTAAAGTGGGTATAATAACTATACAAGAGTCCTGCCAATCCTGTAACATGTGGAGTCGCAATGGACGTTCCAGATGAAAAGGCATAACCAGATGGAAAGATGGATATCGGTATAGTACTAATTATGTATACTCCAGGTGCAGCCACATGAACGGTCTTAGGACCGAAATTGCTGAAGGTAGCCCTTCTATCATTTTGGTCAGTAGCAGCTATAGAAATAATATTGGGCAAAGCATAATTGGCAGGGTACTGAGGTAAGAAATCATTATTATCACCTATATCATCGCTACCACCATTGCCTGCGGCAGCCATAAAAAGAACTCCAGCTAAATTGGCGTTTGCTATAGCTTCATACTCTGCTATACTGAAGGTATCACCAGAATAGCTTGCATTTATTATTTTGGCTCTATTTGAGATTGCATATTGAATTGCAGCAATCTCGTCAGCTACCGTTCCTTCCCCATCTTTATTTAAGAATTTAAGGGGCAGTATTTTAACATTCCACATAAGACCGGCTATGCCGATAAGATTATTGCCTTTGGCACCTATGACACCAGCAATCAGGGTTCCATGCCCATTGTCGTCGATGGGGTTATTGTTGTTGTTGACAAAATTCCATCCACGCCAATCATCGATAAAGCCATTGTTATCATCGTCTCTGCCATTATTGGGTATTTCTGAAAGATTATTCCATATATTTCCTGTAAGATCTGAGTGGTTATAATCGATTCCTGTATCTAAAACAGCAATAACGATTTCTCCATTACCGATGTGAATATCCCACGCCTGAGTAGCTTTTATATCAGCACCTGCAGTTCCACTTGCAAAATTTCCCATGTTATATAAAGCCCACTGTTGATGGAAATATTGATCATTCGGTATCAAGGAAACCTTTCTATAGTAATTTGGTTCTGCATATTCGACGGTTGGATCAGCTAAATACTTAGTAAGAGCATCTTTAATACTTATGCTTCCATTTAGCTTAACAAGTTCAAGATTAGGAATAACTTTGTAGCTTTCTAATATAGTAGCTCCTACTGATTGATGAGTTTTAAGTGAGGAAACTGCTGAGGTATTAGTTTTAAATTTAACTAAAAGCTCCCCTTCTTTGTATTTTCCTTTTTCTAACTGGGATAGTATAAAATTCAGGTCAATCTTTTTTGAATCTGCTTCTGAAGAAGCTTTATTATTAGATAAAGTAGCTGTCTTATCAGTGCCACAAGATATTGTGAAAAAAAGCACCAAAAGTAAAAGGATAGAAAATAACTTCGAAAATATCTTCACTCTCATTAGTTACCTCCAACGAAGAATTTAGGTTTTCTATAGATTTCTTGTATAAAATTTTTTAGTACAATATATAAAAAAGTTTTTTTCGGTCTACTTGGAAGACTTGTTTCAAGGCTATTAAAACAAATTGGTTTGCCATCATCTACAAAAATTTAAAAAAGTTAGCTTTAATAACCACTTCTTATGAAAATTAAACTTGCATTAGTGAGTAAGTAACTAAACACCAAACATCTTCTAATAGTCATTGGCTCAAGACCTTTGAGATATATCTAAAAGAGGTTAGTTCTTATAAAGACTACTAATTATTTGCTGTAAAGTCAAGTAATTTTTTAAAAGTAATAATCTGTGTAAAAATTCTCAAAATGGAAACCGAGCTTTGTCTGTATTCATTTAAGTTAAAATTGAAAATACCTAAACAAATAAATCTTAAAAGTATACAACCTTAGAGTTTAAATTTTAGGATTTATTAACTCTTCTGGAAAACGTTGTTTTAAACGACAGATAACTAAACTCTCCCTTTGCTTATTTATTCATAAAAAACTTCTATTATTTATTCATAGAGTTTACTATTTAAAGTGAGAACATTGACTTATGGATGGATGAGCCTCTAAGATTTTCACTTTATTTTCTTTCGTTTTGTAAAAATCTCTAATAAACTTGAATATCTTGAGTACAAGTTTCTTTTAAGATAAGCAAATTCATAAGTCTTAAAGAAATATTGCAAAATTTTTATAAAGCATTGTATATTCTTCAATTCTAAAGTGTGGTTAGAAGTGGGTTTTTGTCTAAAATTTTCACCACCTTAAACCATTTAAGAAAGGGGAAAATCATGCGAAATAAAGGCATACCAAAAATACTTGTTACAGGCGGTGCTGGATTTATAGGGAGTGAGTTAGTCAGGCAAGCCGTCAGAAGGGGTTATGAAGTATCGATTATAGATAAGATAACCTATGCTGGGGATTTAAAGAGAATAGGTGAAATACGGGAAAGAATCAAATTCTATAAAGCAGACATTTGTAGAAAAAAGCTCATAGATGAAATATTTTCTGTGGAAAAACCAGATGTCCTCATTCATTTTGCTGCAGAAACCCATGTAGATAGAAGTATTCTCGATTCTCAGGTATTTATTAAGACAAACATTGAAGGGACCTATAATCTTCTTGAAACCTCAAGAAAATATGGTATTTCATGTTTTATCAATATAATAACCGATGAAGTTTATGGAGAAATTAGAGAGGGTCAATTCACAGAGAGTTCTCCTCTCAATCCAAATTCTCCTTACTCTGTTAGCAAAGCTTCTCAGGACATGCTTGGAAGAGCCTATCTTAGAACCTATGGTCTACCTATAATTACCCTAAGACCCTCCAATAATTATGGACCATGGCAATATCCAGAAAAACTTATACCTGTAATAATATTCAAAGCCCTAAATGATCAGCCTATTCCTGTCTATGGAGACGGTTCAAATGTAAGAGAGTGGCTTTATGTAGCAGACTGTGCGGAGGCAGTCCTCCAAATATTGGAGAAGGGCAAGGTAGGTGAGATTTATAATATAGGAAGTGGAATAGAGAGAAAAAACATCGAAGTGGTAAAGGATATCCTTTCTTTATTAGGAAAACCAGAAAGTCTCATTCAATTTGTTAAAGACAGACCAGGGCATGATTATAGGTATTCTATAAGTACTAAGAAGATTGAAGCAGATATTGGGTGGAAAGCTAAAACACAATTTGAAGAAGGTATTGAAAGGACTATTAAGTGGTATGTTGCAAACATAGATTGGGTGAATACTAAGCTTAGAGAGCTAAAGAAATATTGGAGTAGAATATACGGTTAATTTCATGTGAAATTGTCAGATTTTAGGTAATTACACCTTTAAGTTTTTAAGTATTGGATAAAAAGCAGTTTTATTTTCCTTTTTATAGTATATGAAAGATATGAAAGTGATAATTTCCATAATTAAGCTCTTATAAAAGGACTATTTAGATAGTAGCTATAATAAAAAAAAGAGTTATAGCCAAACTATGAAATATCTAATAACTGGTGCAAAGGGACAGCTGGGAAGAGAATTTTCTAAGACTTTAGAGAGCCTTGGCTGTGATTTCTTAGCTTTAGATAAAGATGCCTTCGATATAGCTGATTTCCCAAAGGTTATGACTACACTAAAACACTTCATGCCCGATGTAGTTATTAACTGTGCAGCCTATAATCAGGTTGACAAAGCTGAAGTTGAGTTTGACCAAGCTTTGAGGTCTAATTGTATAGGGGTATCAAATTTAGCGATAGCCTGCAGAGAGTTGAAGGCTTTCCTCATACACTACTCCACCGATTATGTTTTTGATGGTAAAAAAGTAGGTTTATACAATGAAGAGGATAGAGCTAATCCATTGAACAAATATGCTTTAAGCAAATATCTTGGAGAAAGGCAAATAGAAACTTTGTTAAGGGACTATCTCGTCTTTCGCACAAGCTGGGTTTATGGTGAAGGCTCCCAAAACTTTCTTTACAAACTCTCTCTATGGTCTCAAACTCAAGAGTATTTGAAAGTTGCTTGTGACGAGTTTTCTGTTCCTACCTCTACGAGGACTATAGTTGAAATAACCTTAAAAGCTATAAAGAAGGGTTTAGCGGGTCTTTATCATCTCGTAAATTCTGACTACTGTTCCCGCTATGAATGGGCAAGAGAATTTCTGAAGCTTAAAGGTATAAATAAATTCATCTATCCCGTCTCTCAGGCAGAATTTAACCTACCTGCTAAAAGACCCAGCTTTTCTGCCATGAGCAATGAAAAACTGAGTAAAATATTGAATATATCTATAGATACATGGAAAGATGAATTAAAAAGATTTATGAGAAACAAGATTTAACACCCAACTTCATACTAATTTCTTTTGAATATCCTTAAAAACCTTTTCACCACAAATCTTTGCATTTTTCAATGTTATTCGTAGAATATTTTTTTTATATTTCTTTGACTTTTATCTGAAAAAGCTAAGACACATATGCGACATAAGGGATTAAAGGATCATTTTGCAAAAGCATATCCAAATATTAAGTAGAATAAGAGGCTGGAAGAGATTTCAAAGTGTGGTAGATAGCCTTAAAGTATTTTCAAAAAAACGAAGTTATAGACAAAGACTAAAGATTATCAAGTTTTTATAAAAATAGGGTGAAGAAATTATAAAAGAAGCTCTTGGGTTTCGAGGAAATTAATTATCAATAGGCGCATTTTAAATTATCTCCTTTATTTTAAGAACTTGAAAATTGTAAAATTGTGTTAGAAATTGTTTAAGATTTTTTTGAATATTTTATGAAATTAGTACTTGCTACAAGGAATAGAAAGAAAGCTGAAGAGCTCGAACGAATCTTGAGAGAAATCGGCAATATTGGAATATTAACTCTTGAGGATTTTCCGAATTGTCCTGAAGTTATAGAGGATGGCAAGACTTTCGAGGAAAATGCACTTAAGAAAGCCAGAGTAGTATCAGAATATACAGGATTACCAGCTTTAGCAGATGATTCAGGGCTCGAGGTCGATGTCCTTAATGGAGCTCCTGGTGTCTTTTCAGCACGATATGCAGGCGATAATGCAACTGATGAAGATAATGTTCGTAAGTTACTTGAGGCTTTGAAGGGCGTCTCCGACGAGAAGAGAACTGCAAGATTTGTTTGTTGTATTGCTTTAGTGCTCCCACAGGGTGTTCAAAAAACTTTTGTTGGTTATGTTTACGGAAAGATTGCAAAATCTCCCAAAGGTAAAAGGGGGTTTGGTTATGATCCTGTTTTTTATCCAGATTTTTCATCTTTAACCTTTGCAGAAATGGATCCTTCCGAGAAAGATAGAATTAGTCATAGGAAACAGGCTCTCTTGAAATTAAGGGAATATATAGCACAGTTAAGAAGCTTTTAAAGATAAATAAAATAAATATAAAAATTATTTTTTTTAATTTGTATTCATTTTTATCTTAGATTAAATTATTCTATCTTTCAGTTTTTGTTATCGTCACTGCACAAAAAACAGAGTGGAGGGTTTTAATGAATTTAGTTTTCCTTGGAGCTCCAGGAGCAGGAAAAGGGACGCAGGCAAAAAAATTAGTTGAGAAGTATGGAATTCCACAAATTTCTACAGGTGATCTTCTAAGAGCCGCAGTAGCTGCAGGTACCCCCCTTGGCAAAGAGGCTAAATCTTACATGGATAAAGGAGAGCTCGTTCCTGATAGCGTTGTTCTTGCAATGGTTGAAGAGAGACTTAGGCAAGATGATTGTAAAAGGGGCTTTATACTTGATGGGTTTCCTCGAAATACTTCTCAAGCAGAAGCTCTCGATAAAATGTTATCTGCATTAAACATGCCTTTAACTGCTGCTGTTAGTGTGGATGTACCTTTTGATGATTTAATGAAAAGGCTTACAGGAAGAAGGACCTGTAAAGCCTGTGGTCAAATGTATAACATCTATTTCAATCCCCCTCAAAAAGCTAATATCTGCGACAAATGTGGTGGTGAGCTGTTCCAAAGAGATGATGACAAGGAAGAGACTATAAAAAAGAGACTCGATGTTTATAGTGCGCAGACAGCCCCTCTTTTCGATTACTATAAAAAGAGAGGAATTCTTAAGTCTGTAGACGGAACTGGTAACATCGATGAAATTTTTGCAAATATTTGTAAGACTTTAGGTTTTTAGATTTTTATAGTCTGTTTCATAAATTATGTTAACGCTTAATTTTAGATCTACTCGTTTTATGTTTTAGTAAATGTTTTTCAAAAAAGAAGTTTTATCTTGAATAGGGGTGAGTGCGATGGCTTTAGTAAATCCCCATGGTAAGGAAAAAAAGTTAAAACCCCTTTTGCTGGAAGGTAAGGAGCTTGAAGAGGAGAAGGCTAAGGCAAGGACTTTGACAGAGGTGAGAATTACCTCAAGGGAGGCAGGAGATTTAATAATGATGGGAATAGGAGGTTTTACCCCTCTTGAGGGTTTTATGGGTTATGAAGACTGGAAAAGGGTTTGCTCAGAGTGCAAGATGGCTGATGGAACTTTTTGGCCGATACCTATAACTGTTTCTACTACGGAGGGACAAGCAAATAGTATCTCAATTGGTGAGGAAATTGCTCTTGTAGATGAAGAAAGCGGTGAAATCATGGCTACTATGAAAGTAACCGAGAAATATAAAATCGATAAAGAATTTGAATGTAAAAACGTTTTTAGAACAACAGATTTAGAACATCCTGGTGTAGCAATGGTTATGAGTCAACCAGAAGTGAACTTAGCTGGTCCAGTGAAAGTTCTAAGTGAGGGATCTTTTCCAATAGATTATAAAGGCATTTATATGAGACCTGCTGAAACAAGAAAAATCTTTGAAGATAAAGGTTGGAGCACAGTTGCAGCGCTACAATTAAGAAATCCAATGCACAGATCTCATGAATATCTCGCGAAGATTGCTATTGAGATATGTGACGGTGTTTTAATTCATCAGCTTCTGGGAAAACTTAAACCGGGTGATATCCCTGCCGATGTTAGAGTGAAAGCTATTAATGTTTTAGTGGAGCATTATTTTGTTAAAGACACATGCATTCAAGCTGGCTATCCTCTTGATATGAGATATGCTGGTCCAAGGGAAGCACTCCTACATGCTCTTTTCAGACAAAATTATGGCTGTAGTCATTTAATAGTAGGTAGAGACCATGCAGGTGTAGGTGAATATTATGGACCTTTCGATGCTCAAAAGATTTTTGATGAGATTCCAAAGGATGCTTTAGAGACAAAGCCTTTAAAAATCGATTGGACCTTCTACTGTTATAAATGTGATGGAATGGCTTCAATGAGAACTTGTCCCCATGGTAAAAGTGACAGAGTTTTTTTAAGTGGCACAAAATTAAGAAAAATGCTTTCCGATGGTGAACCCGTACCTATGCAATTTAGCAGACCTGAAGTTATAAAGATATTACAAGAATATTATCAGAGTTTGACAGAAAAGGTTGAAATTAAACTACACCAGTATGCTGAAGGTGAAACTAAATAAGCTGATTTTTTTAACAGCTAAAACCCTTTGGGTGCTCAACATCTAAAAAAAGGAGGTGCAGAGTAAAAGTAAAAAAGTTTTATTATTAGTAAATTTATTAAGCTCTCTATGAGAGAAATTATTATTAAAAAGGAGGTTTAATTATGCCGAGTTATGTTATTACTGAAAAATGCGATGGTTGCAAGGGTCAAGATAAAACTGCTTGTATGTATATATGTCCCAACGACCTTATGGTGTTGGACAAAGAGAGGATGAAAGCATATAATCAAGAGCCTAATCATTGTTGGGAGTGTTACTGTTGTGTAAAGCTTTGCCCTCAGCAGGCAATGGATGTGAGGGGTTATTCTGACTTCATGCCTCTTGGCGCTGCCTCAACTCCATTGAGAGGAACAGAGGACATTATGTGGACAATTACTTACAGGGATGGGAGAATCAAGAGGTTCAAATACCCAACAAGGACAACGCCTGAGGGTTCTATAAGGGCGCTCGAGGGTTTCCCTGAAGCAAAAGCTGAAGATTTGAACAATAATCTTTTACTTGGGGAGCCCGACATAATGGGAGTAAAAGAGTTACCAACAATTAAAAAATAACGGAGGAGGTAAATTATGAAAGATTACGCACCGGAAACAGTAGTAGTCGATACTGATGTATTGATCCTTGGCGGAGGTATGTCAGGTTGCGGATGTGCTGTAGAGGCTTCATACTGGGCAAAGCCGCTGGGTTTGAGAGTAACACTTGTCGATAAAGCAGCCATCGATAGGTCAGGACCTGTAGCAATGGGCCTTTCCGCCATTAATACCTATATGGGGATGGATGGCAAGGTTACCCAGAATCCACGTATGCCAGAGAGATATGTTGAGTATGTAACCAACGACCAGATGGGTTTGATGAGACAAGACCTCGTTTATGATATAGGTAGACATGTAGACTCAACAGTTAAACTCTTTGAGAAATGGGGACTCCCCATATGGAAGGATGAGGCTGGGAACTTTGTCAAATCAGGTGAATGGCAGGTTATGATCTCAGGGGAAAGCTACAAGATAATTGTAGCAGAAGCTGCAAAGAGCGCTATAGCAGCCCTTGGCGATAAAGGTCAGATAATTGAGAGGGTTTATATAACCCATCTTCTTAAGGATGAGAAGGAGCCTAACAGAGTCTGTGGTGCTGTCGGCTTTAGCAACAGAGAAGATAAATTCTATGTCTTCAAAGCAAAGGTAGTTTATTGTGCATTGGGTGGTGCAGTGCATGTCTTCAGACCAAGGTCTCAGGGTGAAGGCTTTGGTAGATCCTGGATGCCTCCTTTTGTCAATGGCTCAACTTATGCTCTAATACTCCTTGCAGGTGGTGAGCTTACCCAGATGGATAATACCTTTGTTCCTCCGAGATTCAAAGACACCTATGGACCTGTAGGAACATTCTTCTTACTCTTCAAAACTCCCGCAACTAATGCGTACGGCGAACCTTATGTTGGTGGATATCCTGAACAGTTAGCTAAATGGGCACCCTATGCAGATGCAAAACCCACTCCAACTCCTTTAAGAAATTATGAGATGATACTCTGCGCTCAGGAAGGGAAAACACCTTACTGGATGCATACAGAGATGGTAACAGAAAGATTCAAGAAAGAGATAACCGATGCAAAGGAACTGAAAAAGAAGCTGAAAGAGTATGAGTCTGAAGCATGGGAAGACTTCCTCGATATGACAATTGCAGGAGCTACCTATTGGGCTGCTCACAATATCGATCCATTAGAGCAGCCATCTGAGCTTCAGTTATCAGACCCGGTCTTTATTGGATCACATGCCTGCTCTTGCGGTGCTTGGGTTTGCGGACCAGATGATCTTATGCCTGCTGAATATGCTAATGACTTCCCTGCAAGATATAACCTTATGACTCAGGTAAAAGGCCTGTTTACAGCTGGTTGTGGCGTAGGTGCCTGTGCCCATAAATTCTCAAGTGGTTCACATGCTCAGGGAAGGATTGCTGGTAAGTCAATAGTCAGATTTGCCAACGATCACAAAGACTTTGTCCCAACCGTATCGGACGCTACAATTGCAAAACTTAAAGAGGAAGTCTATAAACCAATTAAGCTCTATTATGAGAAATGCGGCTATACAACATCACCCGATGTTAATCCGCATTATATCTCGCCTCAAGGCTTCCTCATGAGATTGCAGAAGATTATGGGTGAGTATGCTGGTGGTTGGGAGACAGGATATGGAACATCCGATAAAATGCTCGAAGTTGGTCTAACAAAGTTAGCTATGTGTGGTGAGGATATCGAAAAGCTTGCAGCAAAGAATCTCCACGAACTTCTCAGGGCATGGGAGAGCATTCACAGATATTGGGTTGGCGAAGCATGCATGAGAACAAGGTTAGCAAGGAAGGAATCTAGATGGCCTGGCTATTACTTCAAGCATGATTATCTCAAACTCGATCTGAGCAAGAATGTCTTTATAAATGTGAAATATAATGTCGACACCAAGGAATGGACAGTCCTCGAAAAACCAATGATTCCTATCCTTTAGTTAAATAAGTCCTTAGGTTATCAAAGAGGGGCGATCTAAGATCGCCCCTTAATTTATTATTTATAAATTTATTATCAAATTTTATAGGAAAATAATATATATGAATGATAAAAATTCTGATAAAGAGCAGATTCTTTCTTTAAATGATACATTTAGATTTTCCTGCCATAAGGGCATTTCTTGTTTTAATATTTGTTGTAGGGATGTAAATATTTTTCTAACTCCCTATGATGTTTTAAGGATGTCAGAGGGCACTGATCTATCCTCTACAGAGTTTTTAAAAAAGTATACAATTACACTCTTGACCGACGAAGGACTGCCTCTCGTTGTGCTTAAGATGTTAGATGATGAATCCAAAAGTTGTCCCTTTGTTTCAGACGAAGGCTGCAGTATATATCTTGATAGACCATGGTCATGCCGCATGTATCCTCTTTTTTCATCGGAAGAGGGATATTTATTGAAAGAAAAACCTTCGTGTCTTGGCTTTCAAAGCGAAAAACAATGGACAATTGCAGAATGGAAGAGAGCACAGGGAATCAACGACTACGATAAAATGAATGATTTGTATAAATCCATTACTTCGCATGAATATTTCCAGAAAGGCAATAGGCTTGATGCAGGAAGGGCAAGGATGCTATACAAGGCATGTTATGATATAGATGAATTCAATAAGTTTATTTTTAAGACACGATTTTTCGATATTTATGATATAGAGGAAGAAATTATTGATAAAATTTATGGAGATAAAGAAGAACTTTTAAAATTTGCTATTTTGTGGGTTAAATTTATACTATTTTCAGATGGGATGTTTAAACTCAAGGACGAGTCCATGAATAAGCTTCTTCAAGAAAAGAATAGAGAATAGATGTCTTTTTTAAATCTGAATTAACAGATCTTCATTAATAGACTTAAATGATTTAAAAAATATATATATATAAGATTGTGTCTGTAACACTACAGAAGTAATAGAATATCTTCAGTATTCTTTTATCATACTATCATAAACTTTGTTCGACTATAAGACTAATCTATCTATTTTCTGGCGTGAAAGATTACAACTATAGTGTAATTATATTAAAATAAAAAATCTCAGATTAGAAGAGAGGATTTTAAGTTATGTTAAATAAAAAATTTGTAGAGCCTGTTGAGCGGACATTAAACTCAGAATTTAAATTTAGGTGTCACAAAGGTATAAGTTGCTTCAATCAATGTTGCAAGATGACAGATCTTCTTTTAACCCCCTATGACATTTTAAGACTGAAGAATAGATTGGGTATTTCTTCTGCAGAGTTCCTTGATAAATATACAACCCTCCATATCGATGAAGTTTCTTCTTTACCTTATGTGATGCTAACAATGGTGGGGGAGGAGTACAAGTGCCCCTTTGTTACATCTGATGGCTGTAGCGTCTATGATGATCGTCCTGCCATATGCCGTTACTATCCTGTCGGTCGGGGTGTTATGGTAACTGAATCATTTAGAGGTAGAGAGAACAAAATCTTTTATTTTTTTGTTAAGGAGCCTGGTTGCCTTGGTTATTCAGAACCCACAGAGTGGACTATAGAAACGTGGAGGATTGATCAGGGTGCTGATATATATGATGAGATGAATAAAGAGTGGCAAGATATACAGTTGAGGAGAGATACCCCAGGATTCCCCAAGCTTAGCGAAAAACAGCAAGCTTTGATTTATATGGTAAGCTATGATATCGATAAATTTAGAAGATTTGTTTTTGAATCCCGTTTCCTCGACATTTTTGAACTTGAAGATGAAAATGTTGATAAACTAAAGACTGATGAGATAGCCCTAATGCAATTTGGATTTAGATACTTAAAACATTTCCTCATGCTCGAGAAAACCTTGCAGCTAAAGGAAGGATTTAGAAAATCATAGATGACTGTTTTTTCTAATATCAATGATCTGGCCAATGAAGATAAAATTAAACAGAAGGTATTGTCTATTTTATTAGTGCAAAAGGGGTACTTACAAGAAGAGATTTTAGTTGATAAAGAGTTTGAGATTCTCGTTGATGGTAAATTTCATAAATTGACCGTCGATATCCTTATACAACTTCAAAATATAATTTTTATGGTTGTAAGGTGTGCAAGGGGATCTTTAGTAACACGCCAGAGGGAGGTTCTTTCATGGGCAAGGATTATTGACAAATATCAGGTTCCCTTTTCTGTCGTCACAAATGGGCAGGATGCTGAAATTATTGACAGTGCTAATGGAGAAGTCATTGCCTATGGTTTAGATTCGCTTCCTTCAAAACTTGAAGCATTAGAATCTTTGAAGAAAATAGAATTTAAAAGGCTTTCTGAAGAAAGAATTGAGAAGGAAAAGAGAATATTTCTGGCTTTTGATGCCTTCAAATGTCCTTCAGAGTGTCATTAGTTACTTTGAAAATTCTAAAATGGAATTGTAGCGAAATTCATTTATTATAAGTTTTTAAAATATTTCTATAAAAATATAGTTGTTGACAAATATATTCATTAAGGATTTAATAATACACTTGGATTTTGTAGCAAAGGATTTGAGAAATTTAATAATATCGAAGCTTTTGTTTTAATGGTATAATTAGTTTCTCAAATCTTTTTGAGGCAATTTTGACTTTTATGCCATAAAAATTATCTATGGAGGAATAGAATGGCAGAAGAAAGGGGAAAAAGTATCGTAGTCGTTGGAGCAGGTATAAGCGGCTTAACTACAGCAGTAGAAGCTGCTGAGGTAGGATATGAAGTTGCTCTAATTGAAAAGAATCCTTATCTTGGAGGAAGAGTTACTCAGCTGAATAAATATTTTCCAAAGTTATGCCCACCCAATTGCGGATTGGAGATAAACTTTCGGCGAATCAAGAATAACCCAAGGGTCAAATTTTATACACTTTCTGAAATAGAAAATGTTACAGGTTCAGAAGGAGACTTTGAAGTAATCATAAAAATTAATCCACGTTATGTTAATGAAAATTGCACAGCCTGTAATGCCTGTGTAGAAGTATGCCCTGTAGAAAGACCAAATGACTTTAACTTTGGGATGGATAAGACGAAAGCGATTTATCTCCCTCATTAATTCGCCTTTCATCTGAAACATGTTATTGACGATAAAGGGTCTAAGAAGCAAGAATGTGCCAAATGTGTTAGTGCCTGTATTTATAATG
>JAOAEO010000280.1 GCA_026416735.1 Thermodesulfovibrionales bacterium | reverse complement strand
GGATAGACAACAAGAATATCTCGTGCAAAGCGATCTGATGTCGCTTTTAAGACAAAGAAATCCTTATTTCCTGCCAACACTTTAGTCAATTCTAAGAGTAGTGTTTGTGGATCGATAGGGAGTATATCAGTTATATTTTCATTTTTGAGCTTCTCACCTTTTAATCCAAATAGTAAAGCAGCAGCTTTATTGGCTTCTATAACTCTACCATTCCTGGGATCAATTAGTAGGCGGGGAATTTTATCTTCTGTAAAGATGTTTTTATAAATTAAATCCTCTGTATGATAATTATTATCCAACATATTCGAAATTCATCTACTTCTTTAAAATTATAATAACAGTTGTCTTGTCAAGACGAGAAGCAACTATTCTTTAACTCCTTTGATTTCACCCTCAATTTTATCAATTTTATCAAAAGGAGGTTATTAAAATGGTCATTTTATACCTAAGGAGTATACACCATGAAGGACAGATTTGTCATTATCAACCATATACTTAAC
>JAOAEO010000027.1 GCA_026416735.1 Thermodesulfovibrionales bacterium | reverse complement strand
CAGGGTTAATTTAGTCAGTTCTTTTACTGACATGGGTGTATCCTCCTTTCTTTTTTTGTTACTGTTTAAAACAATGGAGAATACACCCTTTATTTTTCTCTCTTCAAGTTTTTACACAAAAGATTTTACATTACCAGTTTTTAAAAAAGCTTGCATTAAATTAGGCAGGTTTGTTATTCTAAAAATAGATTCGGAAGTTTTTGTCATGCTAACTTAAGCCACAAAGACTTAGTCTCGGTGGCTTTTTTTTAGTCTTTGGTACTTCTGAATTTTAATCTATAAAAAGAAGGAGGTACACAATGGCTAACGGTAAAGTCAAGTGGTTCAACGAGACTAAGGGTTTTGGCTTTATCACGAGCGATCAAGGTGGCGATATATTTGTCCATTACTCAGCTATTAAAAGTAATGGTTTCAAATCACTTGCTGAAGGCGACAGAGTAAGCTTTGATATTGAAAAGGGCCAAAAAGGTCCAAAAGCGATCAATGTAATAAAGCTGAAGAAGTAAAAAAAGAAAAATAAGTGGCTCTCCATTCATCAAAATTAAGAGCCACTTATTTTCATATCTAATCGAAACCATTAATGATTATTGAGTTCCACAGATATTTTTGTAATCGCAGTAGATACATGTCTTTTCTGGTTCAATAGATGGCATAAACGGTACATTAACATTTAAGATCTCTTCAAGGAGTTTAAATATTACATATCGAGCAATCTCATATCTCTGTTTTATATTATTATCGCCATCAGAAAAGGATAATTCGATTCCTTCGTTTATTACATTCTTACCCAGTAAAAGAAACATGGCATCTATGTTTGTAGGTTCGCCTTTTTTTGATTGTAGATATAACATTATATAAAAAGGCAATTGGAGGCTTCCGATAGCTTTTTGCCAAGATTTGCGATTACCGGGGTCAATTTTTTTAAAATCGATTCTGTAGAGGTCTTCATCAGCCGATATTTTGTAATCTACGATGACCTCTTTGCCATCCCTCTCTTCAATAATATCGATTCTCCCTTTAAGGTTGTAAGAATCAATTCTTATAGATATATCATGCTCGCATTCAAGGATCTTTAAGTGTGTAGATTTTGAAAGGCAGTGGTAGTATTTCTCTAAAATTTCTTTCAAGTGTTTATTTATCTGTTCTTTGATGAGATAAATAGAGCCGCTGGGATTCTTGCCAAACTTTTTTTCAAATAACCTTTCATATAGAAGATCTATTTTCTTTATGTCGATTTTTTCTTCGGTTAATCTTTGTCCCTTGAATCTTTTAAAAAAGTTATATAAAAACTCATGTATGAAGACTCCAATATCGCTCTTTTCGATATCTCCAGTAACTTCTATTTTTTTTTCGATTTTCAAGATGTATTTATAATAAAAGGAGAGAGCACATTTCAAATAACTATCGAGAGATGAGGCAGTAAAAGTAAAGTTTTTAAGCAGATTTATGATTTTATCAGTTTTATTTATCTCTGGAGTCGACTGATTTTTTAATGTTACTCTATATTGTATCGTTTTTATAGGATTAAAAAGGTTTTTTTCAGTTTTTTGCACTTCCCATAAAATCTTTTCAACAAAGCGTGATCTCTCCTTAGCATTATTTTCTATAAAGAACAAATGAGCCTCCTTAGCTCCTCTAACAAGAATATCGAAATAATATTCATAAATCTTTTCTGTCTCTAAATAAGTTGGTAGCCCAAGTATATTTCTAACACCAAATGGAATAAAAGTTGTATCTTTTTGTATAGAGGGCAGCGTTTCTTCATTAAGGTCTAAAATATAGATGCTTTCAAAATTTAAATTTCTCGCTTCTAAAAAGCCCAATACTTGTATTCCACTGATTGGTACACCTTCAAAAGGGACGTTACAGGTTAAGATGTAATTTTTAAAAAAGATGAAATAGCCATTTATATCAAGAAAAGACAAGTCTTTGAGTAAAGATGTTGAGATTCTATTAAATGTTTCTAAAAAAGCCTCTGAATAAGGATGAAAAA
Organism: Thermodesulfovibrionales bacterium; assembly: GCA_026416735.1. Classification (GTDB taxonomy): domain Bacteria; phylum Nitrospirota; class Thermodesulfovibrionia; order Thermodesulfovibrionales; family Dissulfurispiraceae; genus DYHD01. The sequence goes on along the minus strand of JAOAEO010000027.1, from coordinate 12,398 downwards.
GGGGATGAAGTTTAGCTGTGCTATTGTTATAAATATAGAGTAAAATCTCCGAACATTTCTTAGCAAAGTCTCCTATATTTTCGAAGGAAAGAAATTTACAAATTGTTTTCTCATGTATTTCTTTAAGATGTTTTCTAATATCTTCCTTTGTGATTCTGCCAACTAGATCATCAATAGTTTGTAAAAATTGGGAACTATTTTCGATCTCCTCAAGGGTCATAAATATTATGGCTCTATTTCGAGATAACTCTTCGTCTAAAGCATGAAAGATAATTCTGGTTAATTCTGATTGATTTTCGAAATAGATATTTTTTATATATGGATGTAATGCAAATTTTAGATAGGCTGGTATATAAAATTTACCATTTGTCATAGTTATCACAAGCTCCATCAAGTTATTAAAAAAACTAAAGATAGGGGTTCGATGGAGAGGATAACCTAATGAAATGTTAAATGAATCTTTCCCAAAGAGGCTCAAACAATTATAGATTAGAGGGAAAAGATTTTCCGATGACGGAAGTAAAATCAAAGTTTTCTCATCGGGGGATAAGCCCTTATCGAGCTTATCTTTGAGTATTTTACTCAAACAAAATATCTGGCCATGAGAATCGGGACTACTATAAAACCTAATTTCAGTCTTTCTTTTTGATAGATCAAAAGATGACTTGTAAGATATATTTAACTCTTTAAGATAACCCTGTATAGCTGGAGAATCTTTGAAAATTAACAAGGAATTGCCTCTTGAAAGAATTGTTTTAAAAAGCTCTACCTCTGATTTAGTTAGAGCAAAAAAACCAGCTAATATAATTTTAGAAAGGTCGCCAAAGTTGAGTTCCTTTATGATCTCTGTCGCTCTTCTGTAGCGTAGTGAGCGTGTTGAATAGCCTGATTGCTGAATAATGCTATAGAAGTTTTCATAAAAGTAAGATAAGCTCTGGAGTCTACTAAATGTTGTAAGTGGAATACCATTTAAAAGTTGATCAATATTTTTAACATCATTGATACTTATTTTTTCAATATATAATTCTTCTATATCATTAAAAATCTTTAGCCCTATTGGTAAAAAAGAATCAAAATCGATGAAACTATCTCTTCCGATGGAGGTAGGAGAGTTTTTATGGATATTGTATAATATAGGTATAGCATCAAGACTATCAATTTTTATATCTGTATATCTCTTTTCATATAGAAAATCTATAAAATCATCGATAGCAAAGATTAAAGGCGGTAATATAGGGGAGTTACTCACAAGGGCTAATCTTTTTCTTAAAAAATGAGCAGGCCTTTTATTTGGAAAAATAATTATGTTTTTTGAATAGTCATCGCTATCCATCATAAGATTTTCAATGATCTTGTCAATTATATCGTCTTCTGGGTGAACAGCTATTATGTTTTGCAATATAGTTGTCATTTTATTTCTTTAATCTCAACACCTTGAGAGTCTATAAATGCAATAATTCCAGAGACAGTCTTGTGAGAATAAATCTTTACAAAAAGGTCCATATAATTTTTAACTTGTGAATAATATTTATTAATTAGATCAGTATCTGAACCTGTTTTATACTCGATAATTGTCGACCTATCACTGTCTATCACAACCCTATCGATCCTAAAAAGTCTGCCCGTAGTGCTTACTATCTCCATCTCATTTAGCACTCTTCTGCCAGCTTTAGCAATGAAAAACTCTCTTAAAGGACTGTCCATAATGACTTTTTTAATTAGTTTTTTTATTTCTCCTATCTCCTTTTGTGAGTATTTAGCTCTTTCTTTTCTATAAAGCCTATCAATTATTTGTGTTAGTTCTTCCTCGAAGGTTTCATCAAGATATGTTATAGAAGATAGTATCTTATGGATAAATTCTCCTCTCTTCTTCTCGTATAAATTTATTGCTTTCTCATAATCTACAAATAAAGGAAATATCTTTTTATGGTGATAGGTATCTATATCTCGTGAGATGATTTCAGTAGAAATTAAATCCCTAAAAGTCTTCTGCCCAGATAGATAACCATTAAGAGTAATGAGATCAAAGGGATAGCTTCGCCCACCCCTTTTTAAGCCTATAATGTATAGTTCTTTCTCAGAACGCGTAAAACCAACATAAAGAGTATTTAACTTGTTAACAATCTCGTTAATTCTTTCCTCTCTATAAATTTGATAAAGACGCTCGTTATTTTTTGCGATTTTTTGTGTGATTCGGAGAAGTCGTATAGAATTTTCTGATTCATCTATTAAATATTGAAACCCTTTATTTCTTTCTTCATAAAGTAAAGTTATGACTATAGGAAACCCAAGACCTTTTGCCTGGTGTATAGTCATAACTTTTACAGCATTTATACGAGCAGGTAATGGGATATCCCATTTTGAATTCACATAGGAATAATCCTCTTCAGTTAAGGCAAGAAAATCTTTTATGTTGTTATATCCAGATGCTTCGAAATCTTTGATTAGTTCAAGAATTTTTACTAAGGACGCTTCTTCATCAGCTTTTAGGTTAAAAATATCGAATTTCTTCATAATTCTGTCTGTCAGCTCATAAAGGGGTAAATACCCTACGAGTTGGAAGAGTTCTTCAAAGAAGATTTCCCATAGATCAGGAAATTTATCCTGAAAGATCTTATAAAGTGGCCTCATCTGTATAGATGCTAACAAAAAATCATGGATAGTTCTGGTAGGATCTTGTAAGCCCTGTTGTCTTAGATTTTCAATAAAGATTTCCCCTGTAATGAAAGTGGCAAAAGAGAGGTCATCAATGGGGGAATCGAGGAAATTGATAAGAGAGATAAGCTCTTTTGTTATTTTTCTCCGTCGAACATCAAGACTACTAAAAGATACAAAGTCTATATTTCTTTCACAAAGCCATTCACTAATTGTAACAACATCTTTATTTTTAGATGTAAGTATAGCAATATCGCTATAGTTATAACCTCTCTTTATAACATCTTCGATGATCCCAATAAGTCTCTCCCTCTCCGGGAAGATTTCCCTACTTTCATCAAAGATGATCAGTTCAACATAACCAGGTTTAGAGGCATCCTTAGCCTTTTGGATATAATCACAAAGGCCACTTCTCATAGTCGGTTCTGCATATTTAGGGTTTTGTATGGCCATTTCTTTGAAAACTTTTTCATTAAAGGAGAGTATTTCATCTAAGCTTCGATAGTTCATATAGAGTTCTTTAATATAATAGTGAGCAGATGGAAAGGGGTTAAAACTTTCATATTTTTTCATTATTTTATAATCTGCATCTCTAAAGCTATAAATAGCCTGTTTAGTATCACCTACTATGAATAAACTTCCCCCTTGAGATAGTGAGTTAGAGACGAGAGGTAATAAATTTTTCCATTGGAGAGGAGAAGTGTCTTGAAATTCATCAATTAAAAAATGATAAATGGTTTCGCCGATCCGGAAGTAGATATCTGGTACTATATAGTTATCAATGTACATTGAAAGATAGTTATTGATATCACCTATAAAAATCTTCCCTCGATATCTCTTAGTTTTTTCTACTATGTCACTAAACTCATTATAGACCTTTAAGTAAGGAGTATAATAAGAACAACTGAAAAGATCCACATACTCTTCGACAAGCTTTTTAAAATCTTGCCAAAGTTCTTCAATTTTTAAATAGTGACCTTCTAAACTCTTGTTTTTTGGCCTTTTGACTGGTGGCTTGCTAATTCCAATCTCGATAAGATCTATAAATCTATCATTTTGAGCGAGATTCAAGATTTTATGAAAGGGTGTCTTATCTTTTATTTCTAAACTTGATCCATCAATTTTCAATCTGATCTCTTCTAAGATATTTCTTATTTTTTCTTTTTTTTGTTTGATTGCATAGGAATAATCTTTAATCTCAGTTTGTTTCCCTAAAAGAATAACCTTCCTATATATTCTTTTTATTTCTTCTAAAAGCTTTGGCACAGGGTTCCAGAGAAAAGAAGAATCTTCACTTCTATTTTCATGTATTATGTCGATTATTTTTGTAATGATTTTGGCTTCATCAGAACCCTTAGTAACCCTTTTCAGATAAATATTAAAGGCATAATCTATTATAGACTCATGTTCCATGACTATCTCAAAGTTTGTATTGAAGGACAAATCAATGGCTGATGCTTTAAAAATACTTGTCATAAAACTATCTATTGTCTTTACATTAAAATCCGAATATCTATCGAGGATTTCATCAACGAGTTTACCAGCTTTTAAGGATATCTGATCTCTATTTAAAGATACGAGATTTGTAAAATCATCTATTATCTCTGATTTATTGAAGTAAAGCTCTTTTAGAGTTTTAATTATTCTTTCTTTCATCTCTTTAGCAGCATTATTGGTGAAAGTTATGGCAAGTATGTTTCTTAAATCATTTTTTGGCACCTTCTCAGAGAGTATAAATTGAACAAATCTCCTCGCAAGTGCATGAGTCTTCCCTGAACCAGCAGAAGCCTTTAATACCACAAACTGAGGGAATTTAAGTTCTATATCTTTAAATAAAATAGAGTTAGACGTAGGCTTATGCATTTATGCATTGTAATATTTAAATAATTTTTTTACTTCTAAAGACTCACTCCACTAAACTTAAAATAGTAAAAAGACAAAATACAAGCAAAACTGCAGAACCAGCTATATAAGCTTTAATTCTCCCGTATTTACCTTTATCTAAAAAGGGAATTAATAGCAATAGTAAAATACAACTTAAGGGTATTAAAAAAGTACCTATGAACATCAAATTTCCTGGAAAGTAGCTTACTAACTCGAAAAGCCATAGAAAATACCATTCAGGTAAGGGTTGAAAGGGTTTAGAGAAATCTATTTGTCTGCCTACTTCGGGAGGGAAAATTAAAACCAAAACTAATAATAATTCTAAAGCTATAAGTATGCTAAAGATTATTTCTGAAAGATAATCGGGATAAAACCTCTTCTCACTTTTAAAAGTTTTCATAGATTTGTTGAAATACCTTGTCTTTTAACAATATGAAAATGTAGCCAAAGTAATATTCCAATCATTAAAGGCAAAAAAAGAACATGTAGACTGAAGAAACGAATTAATGTGGTACCAGTTACTTCCGAGCCGCCACCGATCATATACATCAAACTTTTACCAATAAGAGGTATGGTTCCCACCATTGAAGTGCCAACTTCAGTTGCCCAGTAAGCCTTTTGATCCCAAGGCAGTAAATAACCAGTGAAACCAGAAGCCATTGCTATTACGAAAATAGACGTTCCTATTACCCAGTTTAATTCCCTCGGAGGGCGGTATGCCTTTGAAACGAAAACTCTTATTGCATGTAGGATGATAAAGATTATAAAAAGGGATGCAGACCACTTATGAACTCCCCTTATTAACCAACCAAAGGGTATATCGTTTGTTATCATTACGACACTTTTATAGGCTTCCTTTTCGGAAGGAACATAAAATATAGATAGTAGCAAACCTGACAATACTAATATAAGAAAGTAAGTGAAGGCTATACCCCCAAAGCAATAAGTATAATTTAGGTTAGGCGGGATTGATCTCTCAAAAAATCTTCTATGGGGCGCTTTGACTGCGAAACGGCTGTCAAACCAATCGAATAACTTGCCCATCAAGCCTTTATACCCAGAAAAACTTTTCCATCTTTTATTTCTATTGGCATTCTTTCCAAAGGTCGAGGTGGAGGTCCTGCTATAACATTACCTTCTTTATCAAACCTTCCACCGTGACAGGCACAAATAAACTCTTTATGAATGTTATTCCATCTTATTAGACATCCCAAATGAGTACAAAAAGGGGAAAAAGCAGTTAAACCCTCTTCATCCCTCTTTATGAAAACAAAATTAGTCACTCTTTCTCCATCTTTATCAAAACTGTACTCAAACCTTTTAATGCCTTTTTTAGGTAAAAATTCCTCATCTGTAACATATATATTAAGGAGTCTTTTTTGTTTTATCTTTGAGGGATAAAGATAGGAGATAATTATTATTAAGCTTAAATTTAGACTAAGGAAGAATAGTTTAACGACTCTTTTTAAAAAATTTCTTCTATCCATAATAAAGAGTTAAAAGATTTCTTTTTATTGTAACATGAAGGTAAAATGAAAACTAATTGCAACTATTTTAATGAAAGAAAATTGTAGAATTTGTTTTTATTTTTTTCTGAATGTTTAAGCTCTTATAGATTGTTTAAACTTTTATGAAATGCTTTACCTATTTTGAAATGGATAGTTTTACGAGCAGAAATGTTGACCTTCTCCCCAGTCTTAGGATTTCTTGCTATCTTAGCTTTCCTTTCTTTAATACGAAAGATTCCAAATCCCCTGATTTCTATCTTTTCACCCCTCCATATAGCTTCCTTCATACTATCAAAAAGGGTATTCAAAATTGTCTCGACCTGTTTTTTAGTAAATTCTGGTAATTTTTGAGAAATTTTTTCTGCAAGCATCGACTTTGTCATTTCTAAAATCCTCCTAGCGGTTTATACTCATACTTCAATTCAAATATTGGAATGGATCTCATAATTATCTCGAAGATATTCCCCTCAATTAATTCAAGGAGGGGTGGTTTTTTCTTTTTAACTACTACTTCTGGTTCACCTTCTATACCTGCTAAAGTTGCTGCTAATTTTATTGCGTGTTGCAAATCACCTAATTCATCAACAAGTCCTATCTCAAGAGCCTGCCTTCCTGAGAATAGACGAGCATCAGCAATTCTTCGTATCTTATCAGGGGAAAGATTCCTGCAGACGGCAACGTCCTTTATAAATTGATCATGGACATCATCGAGTAGGGATTGTAAAATCTCTCTCTCTTCCTTCCCTATCCCTCTAAAGACAGAGGCGATATCTTTGTGTTTACCACTTTTTATGACTTCTGTTTTGATTCCAAGTTTATCCATTAGTTCTTTTAAATTGGGAATTTCCATAATAACTCCAATAGAACCAGTTACAGTGCCTGGATTTGCAACTATCTTAGTAGCAGGGGCTGCTATATAATAGCCTCCAGAGGCAGCGACAGAACCCATAGAAACAACGACCTTTTTAATAGCAGCAGCCCTTTTAACCTCTGCATGAATCTCTTGAGAAGGAGCCACACCTCCACCAGCACTATTTATTCTCAGAACTATTGCCTTTATTGAGGTATCCTTAATATACCCCCTTATCTCGTCTACAACAGATTTAGAGTCGATTATCGGTCCTTCAATCCTTACCAAAGCAACTCTGCCCACTAAGGAAGTTTCTTTTATCAAAACTGTCATAAAAGCGCTAAAAACAATTAGAAAAAGAAAAATACCAATAAGAAAAAAGAAAAATTTTTTCATACTTCACGCCTTTTAATATTTTTCATGCTTAGTCCGATTTTCCTCTCTTCCAAATTTAGCTTAATTATTCTTACAGGAATCTCTCCTCCTTCAATTATATCTTGTGAATTATCAATTTCAGAGGTGTATACAAGCCCTTCCACTTCTCCTTCCAATTCTACAAAAATGCCATATTCAGTTTTTTTAAGAACTTTCCCTATAAATTCTGCACCGAGTTTAAACTTAGATGGTATTTCGCTTTCCCAGGGGTCAGGTGACAATTGCTTAATACCTAAAGCAATTCTTTCTCTTTCAGGATCAATACTTAATACTTGAGCTTCCACTTTCTGGTTTTTCCTTAATACCTCGGAAGGATGTTTAATATGTTTAGTCCATGAGATATCAGATATATGAATTAGACCATCAACTCCTTCAGGTAATCTTATAAAAGCACCAAAATCAGTTAGAGTTTTAACCCTACCCGTCACTCTATCGCCTGGCTTATACTTCTTGATCACTAATTCCCATGGCTTAGGTTTTAGTTGTTTTATACTAAGGGAAAGCCTCCTTTCATCTTTTTTAACGCTCAAAATTAAGACTTCAACTTCATTGCCTAAGGAAACATATTTCGATGGATGTTTAGGTCGAGGAGCCCAGTCAAGCTCACTTAAATGGACTAGACCCTCGAGACCCTCCTCGAGTTCTACAAAAACTCCATAGTCTACAATACTTACAACCTTTCCTTTCACAGTCGTGCCAGCTGTATATTTACTTTCTACAGTCAACCAAGGATCTGGTTTTTTTTGTTTATAACCTAAAGTGACCTTCTCAGTTTCCCTATCGAATTTAAGTACTACAAATTCATCTTCCTGACCAACCTTGAAGAATTCCGACGGGTGGTTGACTTTCCGCCAAGATATATCAGATATGTGAAGTAGTCCATCGACACTCCCGATATCTACAAAAACGCCATAATCGGTAATATTTTTGACAGTGCCCCTAATTAATCCACCTTCACTTATTTTTTTGAAAACTTCTTCCTTTTTTCTTAACTTTTCCTCTTCTATAACTTGTCTCCTTGAAACAATTAAAGGGGCTTCAGTAGCCTTATTGCTAAAAACAAAACCTTTTGGCTGATTTATCTTAAGCACTTTTAAAGGGACAACTTGTCCTATAAAAGAATCGAGATTCCTTATTGTTTTTAAATCTACTTGAGATGCCGGCAAGAAAGCTCTTATGCCCATAATGTCGACAAATAATCCACCTTTTGTTCTCTCTATTACAGTCCCTTCAACTTGCAACCCTTTATTAAAGATCTCATTTAATCTCTCCCAAGCTCTTATTCTATAGGCTCTTGTTTTAGATAGGATTATACCTCCCTGTTCATCCATCTTCTCAATAAAGACTTCAAAACAGTCACCTTCTTTCAAGTTAGCCAATTCACTTTCTGAGAACTCATTAATAGGCACTAATCCTTCAGATTTATAACCTATGTCTACAACTACTCCATCATTTTTAATAGCAATAACTCTCCCTTGTTTTATATCACCCCTTTCAATTCTAAGAAGAGATTCTTCATATAAACTTTCAATATTATTTTCCTCCACATTTGTGTGGCTATCCATTGTCTCCATTTCCTCCTATATCTCTAATTCTTTCTATAACTTCATTTATGATCCACTCTGGGGTAGATGCTCCGGCGCTAACACCAACTTTACTTATATTTTTAAACCACTCTTCTTGCAATTCTGAAGCTGTTTCAATATGATATGTCCTAACAGAGGAATTTACACATAATTTAGCTAACTGTGTAGTATTAGCACTGTTTTTCCCCCCTATGACCACCATTAAATCTACCTTTTGTGCGATTTCTTTTGTCTCTTTCTGCCTTAAAACAGTCGAGTTACATATTGTATTGTATACCTTTAGCTCTTTGACAAATATCAAAATATCATTTATAAATTTTTTCAAAAGAGAGAGAGGTTGAGTAGTCTGAATAACGATGCCCACCTTTTTCTTATTCGTTAAGGTCCCAATATCGTAGTTAGCTCCTAAAACGATCGCGTCTTTACCGCCATAACTAACTAATCCCTTAACTTCTGGATGCTCCTTATCTCCTAAAATCACTACTTGATAACCTTCTTCTTGGAGAAGTTTTGCATATTTTTGTGCCTTCTGTACAAAAGGGCAAGTTGCATCTACAACATTTATATCTCTTTGAGAAAGTCTTTGACGAAGGTCCAAGGGAATTCCATGGGTCCTTATTATGAGAGTTTCGATCTCACTATTATCTATATCTTCAGTGGGGACTACTCCAGCCTCAAGAAGCCTCTGAATTACCTGAGGATTATGAATCAAGGGACCAAAAGTGAAGACTTTTCTCTTTTTTTCTGCAGTTTTGAAAGCTATTTTAATAGCTCTTCTGACACCGAAACAAAAACCAGATCTTTTTGCCTTTAAAATTTTAATTTTAGACATAGACTAAAAAACAGCTACTTCCAAACAAGAGTAAGAATTTAGGTTTCTTGTTATATTTTTTAAAATTCATTGATCTAAATCTATAAAATCATACTTTCTATCACGGTTAAATTATTAGTTAAGAAGTCATTAAAAAATCCCTTTTACTGTTAAATATCCTCTTTTGATAGATAGACAAAACTTCTTTTAATTATAAGGATTGTTTTAAGATATTGCAATTGAACTGTAAAGTAGTGAAAAATACCTAATAGAAAAATAAGCTTTTAATGCAAACTTTTTATATTTGTAAATAATATTTTATTTTCCAATAAAAATTTTTTATAATTTTCTATTTTTTATTGATTTTTGAAATGGATTAAACGAATAGTAAAAGACTGTAAAATTATGAATAGTTATATCGAAAGCCTCTTTGATTTTAAAAATTGGAAAATTCAAATAAAGACCAACATCGAACACAGTGCATTAAGAATAAAAGGCTCAAGATTCGTATTTTTAAATGGTATCAATGGAGACATCCCAAAGAATAAACCTTTATAGGGAAATAGAACAAAAAACTATCTGAATATAGACGAATTGTCACGATGTTTAAAACTTTTAATTAAATTTTAATAAGAAAAATAAAATCTAATGAGGAAATCTCTATGATCATTGGTATAATCTCAGACACACACGACCACCTCGATAACCTTCAAAGAGCGCTCAATATCTTTATAGAAAGACAAGTGGTTCATATCATCCACGCTGGCGATTTTACTTCACCTTTTACTGCAAGGGTCTTAATGAAATTTCAAGGTGGTTTCACTGGTATCTTTGGCAATAATGACGGTGACAAACTCTTACTATCAAGGGTTTATGAAGGAAAAATTTATACTCAGCCTTACATCTTTAATCTATACGACAGAAAGATTGTGGTCATGCACGAACCGACTGTAGTTGATGCTGTTGCTGAGAGCGGCTATTATGATTTGGTAATCTATGGTCACACTCATAAGGCAGAAATAAGACAGAAAAATAAAACTTTGATAGTTAACCCTGGTGAAGTAGGTGGTTGGCTCTATGGAAGAGCAACAGCCGCTACCATTAACTTAAAAGAAATGAAAGCCGATATTTTTGAGTTAAAGTAAATTAAAGGCGGCGAGCGGATTCGAACCGCTGAATCGAGGTTTTGCAGACCTCTCCCTTAGCCACTTGGGTACGCCGCCAAAAACTATTACTTTAGACGAGTTGATTTTTTGTGAAGTTATTCTTAAAAAGTTTTGAATTAAGCCTTTGATTTACTATTTGATGGCCGCCTTCACCAATGGAGCGGGCGACGGGATTCGAACCCGCGACCCCAACCTTGGCAAGGTTGTGCTCTACCAACTGAGCTACACCCGCAATTTATTTTGTTTAATTAAGAGTATCATAACAGCTATTGCTCTGTCAATTTACTATAAGTCATCACTTTTACAACGAAAACCTCTTCTTATAAAGTTAATCTCCAATTTTTAACATTTCTTTAAACTCTCTTTAATACTCATGAAATTTCTGATAGTTAGAATATATCTAAAAAGGAGGAAACTATCATGAGTAGATATGAGATCTATCAAAGTGAAGTAATATGTCCTTTTTTTGACAGAACCCTTTATATTTGTGATGCTCTCTCTTTAAACAGGCAAATTGATGAAAAAGTTTGGCTTAAGTATTGTTCTACAGAAGCCTATGACAATTGTCCTCTGTTCTTGGTTGAAAGTTTAGTTAGTAAAAGTGATGTTTAAAGAACCCAATTGACTTAATAAATCTCATAATTAAGTATGTCCATATTTATATTTTTATCAAAAATCTTGGGGAGGTGAGAGGGGCAAAGTTCGGTTATCACTATTAAGTGATATTTAAATTTCCAAATTTTAGTCTAAAATTTAGGAGGGTTTAAAAATGAAAACTATATCTATTGGTAAAAAGATAGTGTCTTTATTAGTAGTTTTAGTAATTCTGGTAGCATGGTCCTGCAATTCATACGGTAAAGATAGATCGAGTATTAAACACATTATCCTCTTCATTGGCGACGGCATGCATCTTGAGCATGAGAGAGCAACAAGCAGGTATTTATATGGAAAAGATTTCAATCTTATATGGCATAATTTCAAATATCAAGTGCCTGTGGCTACATGGGACGTAACTACTTATAATAATTATGCCAACCTAATTGGAGCCCCTCCATATCATCCACAAAACATATATCCATCTATAGGATATGATGTTACCCGCGGAGGTAAAAGACCCTATCCCCTTGATAAAAACATCGATGACAATTATTTTTTGTTACCCACAACTTTTGCCACTGACTCAGCCTCTGCTGGTACAGCCATCTCTACAGGATACAAGATGGACGATGGAAACATAGCTTGGTTGCCTTCTGATCCACCCGATGGTAAGTTAGAAACCATAGCAGAACTACTGAGAAGATACAGGGGGTTTGCAATCGGAGTAGTTAGTACTGTTCCTTTCACTCATGCAACTCCAGCATCTTTCGTTAGTCATAATGTCCATAGAAATAACTATTTTCAGATAGCCGATGAGATCATACGTTCTATTAAACCGGAAGTAGTAATAGGTGGTGGACATCCAACATGGAACAATAGATTTATGTCTGCAACACTATACAATGA
>JAOAEO010000279.1 GCA_026416735.1 Thermodesulfovibrionales bacterium | reverse complement strand
ACACAAGGGAGAATACCTAAAGAATTTATTCCAGCGGTTGAAAAGGGATGTATTGAAGCATTGGGTAGTGGAGTACTTGCTGGTTATCCACTTGTAGATTTAAAGGTAACACTTTTTGATGGTTCGTTCCATGAAGTTGATTCTTCAGAGATAGCTTTTAAAATTGCTGCAGCAATGGCTTTGAGAAGTGGTTGTAAGAAGGCAGAGCCATATTTGCTTGAGCCAATAATGAAATTTGAAGTAGTTTGTCCCGAGGCAAATATTGGTGATATAATAGGAGATTTAAATTCTAGAAGAGCAAGAATAACAGAAATGGGAAATAGAGGAAATGTAAAATATGTGAGAGGATTTGTCCCACTTTCAGAGATGTTTGGTTATGCTACTACTGTAAGATCTCTTTCACAAGGTAGAGCTTCTTTTAATTTAGAACCTTCTCATTACGAAGAAGTTCCGTCTAATGTTTCAAAAGCCATAATTGAAAAAAGGGCATCTATTGTAAAT
>JAOAEO010000278.1 GCA_026416735.1 Thermodesulfovibrionales bacterium | reverse complement strand
AATGAATATTTTTTATGATGATTAGGTTGATTTAAAATATATTTACAAACTCTATCGACATGTGATTGAGAATATGAAAAAGCTCCATATCCATCCTGCCAATTGAATTTCTCTTTAAACCAACCTTTTTGATTAATGAATTTTGATGAATTGTTCTTAATCATTCTTACCAAATCTGATATAGATATTTGGGGATGAATGCTAACTAAAATATGTATATGGTCTGGATTACAATAAATCGCATAGACCTTGCATTTAAGATTATTTATTATTCCAACAATATATTTTTCAATCTCATCTCTGTAGATTTCTTTTATAATATTTTTTCTAGGCTTAACGGAGAAAACTAAATGAATATATATTTGAGTAAATGTCCCTGCCATATAAGCTCCTTTTTTTTGAATTTATGATTTTGAATCGAATGATGGAAGCAATTTTATAGGTCATTTTTTGATTAATTAATGTAGATTAAAGAATTGATTATTATTAGATCGTTTCTCTTTTATAA
>JAOAEO010000277.1 GCA_026416735.1 Thermodesulfovibrionales bacterium | reverse complement strand
CATCATAAAAGAACTTAAGATAGGATTTAATATGGAGAGATTGCCCGCAGGGGATTTTGGAGCAAATGCTTTTTGGTTTTCCCTTGGAGTGCTAACATATAACATGTTTGTGCTTCAGAAGGAGTATTTACTTACAGAACAATACAGGACAAAGACGATAGGTACGATAAGGTGGTCACTGATAGAGATAGCTGGCAAAGTGGTGAGACATGGGCGGAGGCTCTGGCTTTTGCTTTCCACAACAAGGGATAAACTTCTGCTATATCGTAAGATGCGTGAAAGATGCATGGTTTTTGGATGAAACTAAGGGTCTAACTATGTGTTTAAGAGGTTTTAAAGGGATTAGTATGTCTTAAAGAAGGAAATTAAGAGGGAAATAGACATTTAGTGGGGCTTATGGGGGTGTTAAGATGCCCTTTAGCTCTTTTTAAAGTAGTGCAATCTTTAAAAAAACTCTCTTTCTATCACAATTTCGGCATCTGTAGATTTCTATCGGCAGATTTGGGGGTTTA
>JAOAEO010000276.1 GCA_026416735.1 Thermodesulfovibrionales bacterium | reverse complement strand
GTCCACAACGAAACTTAACTCTCCCTCTTTTATGTTCTCTACCCCAATAACTAATCTCAAATCCCGAAGGACACAAAAGTTTACCTTGAGGTGTAAGAGTAATATGTCCAGCATCAATAGAATTTTTTCTACCTCTGGGATTCTCTGCAATATATGGAGCTATATTATTCTTAAGGAGATATTTAGCATTATCTACACTATCATAGCCAGCATCCGCTATAACTGCTTTAAGATTTTTTCCCTTCTCTTTAATATGTTTACTGCCAGACTCGGTAAGCTCAATAAGATAGCTTCCATCCCATTTATTTCCTTCTGTGACCTTTACAGAAACAGGGGTAGGAAGTGGTGTACAGCTGACTTGAAGATGAACTTTGTATCCATAAAAGCTAAACTCCTTAGACTTATATCCCCATTGAGCATCCTTATCAGAGGGAAAGGCTTCTATATCGGATGTTCCCCTATAAAAAAGACGATTTTATTGCTATAACTTATTGAAGTTATTCAGTTTTTCTG
>JAOAEO010000275.1:246-513 GCA_026416735.1 Thermodesulfovibrionales bacterium | reverse complement strand
GGGTAACATTGATACCAATGAAAAACGGACTCAGAGTTTCATCCCTGACAGACCTGGAAGAAAAAGCTTCAATGAGTCTGATCTCACTTTAAGTTACACTCATGCCTTTGGAAAACTATCTTTAACAGGTGGTTATATCTATTATGGAACCAAATACACCGCTGAGACAGAGGAGCTTTTCCTAAGTGCAAGCTATGATGTAATATCTAAACCAACAATAACTATTTATCGTGACATATCTACTTATCCAAGTACATATGTGAATCT
>JAOAEO010000275.1:0-236 GCA_026416735.1 Thermodesulfovibrionales bacterium | reverse complement strand
CATTTGAAGTATATAAGGACATGACTCTTGATATTGCTGCATCCTTTGGATATTTTAAGGGTGATGACTCATACTGGAGAACATATGACAGCAGCACAGGAGAATACTCAGGTAAAAAATATAGTGGCTTTCATGATGGAAAAGTTCAAGCAGGTTTGACTATTCCTATTATGAAAAACGTAACAGTTCAACCTGTGGTACAGTATTGGTTTCCACTCTCAAATAAGGCAAAAAGA
>JAOAEO010000274.1 GCA_026416735.1 Thermodesulfovibrionales bacterium | reverse complement strand
GGGACAATTGGAATAGTAAGTGGAGGTAAATATGCAAAATACGGATGCACTAATAATTGGAATAAAGGAGATTCTGTCTGTCAAAATAAACTAAAAATAGAAAAATTTCTTTTAGAAGAGTCCATAATAAACACCTTGATAAGGCAATTATTAGATGAAAGCTCAATGGCGAGAATTTTGGAAGAACTTTACGTTAATTTCGAGACTTATTTTGAAGCATCTATAATTAAATCAAATAAAACTGAGATAGAAGAGAAAATCAACCAGATATCAGTTGAAATAAATAATCTTGTCAATGCAATAAAAATGGGTATACACAGTGAATCTATAAGAAAAGCGTTAATTGACTGTGAAAACAAAAAGCGAGATTTAGAAAATAAACTTAGCCTAACTTCTTTAAATACGAAGTTTAATGTTAGAGAGTTAATTCATGTTGGTGACATAAAGTCATACTTTTCTACTATGACTGAGAAGTTAATAAACCCAGAAAGCACCTTTGATACCTTTTCTCAGTTA
>JAOAEO010000273.1 GCA_026416735.1 Thermodesulfovibrionales bacterium | reverse complement strand
GCAATAGATAAATCCTCTGATAGTCTCTCTATTTCCTTAGAAACCTTATTAAACTAAAGAGTCTCTTAATTTTAGCAGTCTCTCTTTTAAATATACATCGGTATCTGCAAACTTAATAACTCTTCTAAAAGATATATTCATCTCATAAGCCTTTCTTCTAAGTATCTCTAATTCCCTGTCTGAGTGCCATCTTCTCCATCTTCTATAAGCCTTTACCATTGACCAGTTCTTACTCTCTACATAGGGGTATCATTCTTCCTGTAAGATCTTGACCTTGTGAATTCTATCTTTCTGTCCTGACAAAACCTCTGTATATGGGCGTTTTTTATAAATTTAAAGTCGTTTGTCTGAATGAATCTTTCTTTCTAACAGGCACTGTGAGGGTATAAATAAACTTCTACCCTCTAAGATGCTCCTAAAGGATGAACAAGATCTATCTCTGTGTAGCTAAGCTCTTTTGGTTTATCAAAGTAAGTCTCTACTCCTATTGATGAGATTAAAGGTTAAATTAATAGGAGCTAAAGG
>JAOAEO010000272.1 GCA_026416735.1 Thermodesulfovibrionales bacterium | reverse complement strand
AAGCAATGTTCCTTACTCAATTTCATCTCCCCTTTTATTCAAACTCAAAGAATATAATTTTGAAAAGGCGATTCTATGCCTCCAAAAAGAATTCGTAGAGCGGATGGTTGCACAGCCCGGTAGCAAAGATTGGTCAAGATTGAGCGTTATGACTAATTACTACTTCAAGCCAATATACTTGAAAAAGGTGCCGAAAGGAAGTTTTAGACCGATCCCGGAAGTAGATTCTGCAATTGTTATGCTTTTCAAAAAAGACAGAAAACCCAATTATGGATTTGATAAATTTATAGAAAAACTATTTTCCCATAGAAAGAATACTTTAGCTGCAGCTGCAAAGGCAAAAGAAATGGCCGAAGGATATCCGAATATGCTCCGCATTGTAGAAAACGAAAATATTGGGAAAAGGAGGGTTTTTACCTTAACAATCGAGGAATTAGAAGAAATATACAAAAAAACAGCAAAATGACTATTTCAACAGATCGAATATGATTTGCTTTATTTTACTGGGGCCGACTGCATATATGAGCT
>JAOAEO010000271.1:271-530 GCA_026416735.1 Thermodesulfovibrionales bacterium | reverse complement strand
GCTCTCTACCGTTCCCCTTTGATATCGTAAAGATTTTAACTTTTCTGGCAAATATGAAGGGGGGATGACGGATGTTTCTCCCTCTGCTAATGTCACTGCACGTTTGACAACATTAAACAGCTCTCTTACATTTCCAGGCCAATGGTATTGTTTCATATAAGCGATGCTCTCTTCAGAAAAAGATAAAGAGCTGTTTAATTTTTTTAAAAAGTAGTCAATGAGAAGCGGCAAGTCTTCTAAACGTTCACGAAGCGGTGGA
>JAOAEO010000271.1:0-261 GCA_026416735.1 Thermodesulfovibrionales bacterium | reverse complement strand
ACATGCAATGCAGCAATAATGCGCGTATTCGTTTTGCGAACCGTCTCACCTCCGACACGCATATATTCTCCTGTTTCTAATACTCTCAACAACTTTACTTGCGTAGCAAGCGATGCTTCACCAATTTCATCTAAAAACAAAGTGCCACGGTGAGCGATTTCAAAAATACCTTTCTTTTCTTTTACAGCCCCGGTAAATGCTCCTTTCTCATAGCCAAACAATTCACTTTCCAACAATGTTTCCGAAACCGCACCGCAATTC
>JAOAEO010000270.1 GCA_026416735.1 Thermodesulfovibrionales bacterium | reverse complement strand
TTATCTTTATTCCATGGAAATTCAAGTCCTGTAGCAATAATGTTAAGCTTCTGTGCTTTTTCAAGAACATGTGGAGAATCATCTATAACTATGGTACAACATTTGAAAAGAACTGTTTTGTCATAACTAAGATGGAGCTCATCAAATAGGAGATTATGCTTAAGTAGCCAGTTGATTGTAGATATTCGGCTTTGTTCTTCTCTATGACTTGCTATAATAATTTTATAATTTCTTGCTTTTAGCTCTTTTATAAAATCTCCTGCATCGGGATAAACTCCAAAGACATCTTGTTTAAGATGAATTTTATTGATTACCTTATAGAAATCTTCTGCTCTTAAATAATGCTTCCAGAAATCCCAAGAATGCCAGTTATCTTGTGTTGGCATCGAGGAATTTAACTTCTTGATTTCCTAATAAAGAGCCGAAGCAAAATCCCAGAGAGTATTGTCTATATCTATCACTACAATTTTGGACATTAGATTATTATAACTCTCTGATATTTTCATTTGCAGTTGCAGAATCACATTAGAA
>JAOAEO010000026.1 GCA_026416735.1 Thermodesulfovibrionales bacterium | reverse complement strand
GGAGTCTTCTATTTTCTAAGATACCCGCCGTAGTGTATATCCACTCTTCCCTCTGCTTACCTTCTAATGGTTCGAGAATCCTGATGGTATTTGGAGATCCCCAAGCATATCTGACCTGTTGAGTGGTCATGCCAAGAGCCACTTCACCTTTTATTATCTTTTCTTGTACTTCGAGGGGAAAGCCTTTTATTTCATCTATAGTGAACCTTACTGGTGCTGTAGAACATCCATAGGAAAGCATTAAGATAACTATTAGAAATACCATAAATTTAGCCATTTTAATTTCCTCCTCTTTCTATTTTCTTGCCTTCAGCTTCAAGAATTTTTTGTTCAATTTCTGCAGCTATCTCGGGATTATTTTTTAAATATTCCCGTGCATTTTCCCTCCCTTGTCCAATTCTAACCCCCTTATAACTATACCATGCTCCAGCCTTTTCTATAATATTTTTGTCTACCCCAAGATCTACAATCTCACCCAATCTGGAGATACCTTCATTGAAATATATGTCGAATTCCGCTTGTCTAAAGGGCGGGGCTAATTTGTTTTTTACAATTTTTACCTTGACCCTCCCACCTATGACGTCTTGTCCTTCCTTTATATTATCAATCTTTCGTATATCGAGCCTCATCGATGAATAAAATTTTAATGCAGTGCCCCCTGTAGTAGTTTCTGGGTTGCCAAACATAACTCCTATTTTCATTCTTATTTGATTTATAAATATTACGGTGGTCATAGACTTAGATATTGCTGCAGTTAGTTTTCTAAGAGCTTGACTCATTAGCCTTGCTTGCTGTCCAGGAAGTGTATCTCCCATCTCTCCCTCAATTTCTGCTCTTGGGACTAAAGCTGCAACGGAGTCAATTACAATTATATCTACTGCACCACTTCTTACGAGAGTCTCTGTGATTTCTAAAGCCTGTTCGCCAGTGTCTGGCTGTGAGACCAAGAGTTCTTCCAACCTAATACCTAACCTCGCTGCATAATTAATATCGAGAGCGTGTTCTGCATCGATAAACGCTGCAATACCTCCCAATTTCTGAGCTTGGGCGATGGCGTGTAGCGCTAAGGTGGTCTTACCAGAAGACTCAGGTCCATAAATTTCTATCACTCTACCTCTTGGAAATCCACCAACGCCGGTAGCTATATCGAGTGATAGAGAACCAGTTGGTATGACCTGAATGCCTTCTCCAATGTCTGTTGCTCCAAGTCTCATAATGGTACCTTTACCAAAGCTTTTTTCGAGCTGCAAGATAGCTGCCTCTAAAGCCTTTATTTTGTCCTTATTCATGTTGCCCCCATTTCAAAGTTTTTATACTACATGTTGATTCCTATACCTTAATAATACCTCTATATTTTTTCAAAAAGAAAGTCCTGGTAAAGGCTGCACATTTTCAATAGTTTTATAGCAATTTTTAGTCTTTAATAATCTATGGTTGTGGAGCCTCACTATGAAATAAACTTTTAGTTATATAATATTCTACCAAATATTTACTCTTAGAACTTCAGAAAGAGTTATAGAGTTTGAAATCGCATATCCTCACACTTCTAAGATTATAAGCCTAAATGGAAGAAAGGTTAGAAATTTCATATTTTAACCTCTTTTAACTTCTATTTTGCCCCTCAATTAACCATTTAAGAATCTTTTCAGCCAAAAATATAGCCTCAAAGGAGGACATGCCCTCTATGTTAATCTCAAAACCATCAGGGTAAAAACGGATACTTTTATTTTTCGTAGCAAAAATAAAAAGATTTTTCAAGATTTTATCAAAGAAGTTTTCAGGAATATTGTACTCATTTTGGTGATCTGTTATAAAAAAGAACCTTATCTTAGAGCTTCCTTCGATAATCTTTGTGATGTAAAGCTTAGTTGCATATATTTTTAATCGCATAATATGAAAGAGAAAAAGGACTTCTGGAGGTAAGGATCCAAATCTATCTATGAGTTCTTCCTTCAAATCTTCTAAATCATCAATAGATTTTGACATCGAAAGACGTCTGTAAATGTTGAGCCTCAATGAAATATCTGATATATATTTTTCAGGTATATAAGCCGACAATTTAAACCTAATTTGGGGGTCTACCTCTTTTATAACTGGTTGACCCTTTAACTCTGCAATAGTTTTTTCTAATAACTCTAAGTAGGTATCAAAACCAATTTTATGGATATGGCCCGACTGCTCTCTCCCGAGTATATTTCCCGTCCCCCTTATTTCGAGATCTTTAAGGGCAAGACGGAAACCAGCTCCTAAATAGCTCATTTCACGGAGTGCTCGTAATCTCTTTTTTGCATCCTTAGTCAATAATTCTTCGGGGGGAATCAGAAAATAGGCATAGGCTTGCCTTGAGCCTCTACCAACGCGTCCCTTTAATTGATAGAGATCGGAAAGGCCAAACTTGTCTGCTCTATTGACGATTAGTGTATTAGCATTTATGATATCGAGCCCTGAACCGATAATAGAAGTGCATAGGAGTACATCGATTTTACGATCTAAAAAATTGAGCATCGTCTTCTCTATATTAACCTCTGGAAGCTTGCCATGAGCTATCCCAATACGAGCAATTGGTATTAATCTTTTTAAGAAGTCTCCTATTTCTTCAATATCCTTAATCCTATTATGGACAAAAAAAACTTGCCCATCCCTTCTAAGCTCCCTCTCGATTGCCTCTTTTATAGTTTTTTCATTAAATTTTGTGATAAATGTTTTAACAGCGACTCTCTCTTCAGGTGGGGTTTGGATTGTAAAGATATCCCGTATTCCAGAGAGAGATATATATAAAGTCCTAGGGATTGGAGTAGCCGTTAGAGTTAAAACATCTACTTCACTTTTAATTTCTCTTAGACGCTCCTTTTGGGCAACCCCAAATCTATGCTCTTCGTCTATGATAACAAGGCCGAGATCTCTGAATTTAATATCCCTCTTTAAAAGAATGTGGGTGCCAATAATAATGTCTATCTCCCCCCTCGATAAAGCAATAAGGCACTCCTTGATCTCTCTATTGCTTCTAAATCTGCTCAAATAATCTATAGTTACAGGGAAAGGAGAGAATCTTGCCTTGAAGGTTCTGTAATGCTGTTCAGCTAAAAGAGTTGTGGGAACTATCACTGCCACCTGTTTGCCGTCATAAAGGGCTCTAAAAGCTGCCTTCATAGCAACTTCCGTTTTACCAAAGCCAACATCACCACATAACAAAAAATCCATGGGTTGATCTGTTGTCATGCGACTTTTTATCAGATCGAAAGCTTTTATTTGATCTTCTGTCTCCTCATATAAGAAAAATTCATCGAATTCACGATGCAAAGGTGTATCCTCACTGAATACAAAGCCCTTTGAAATCTTTCTCTTTGCATAAAGATGGAGGAGTTTCTCCGCCATCTCCTTAAGGCCTTCCTTTACTTTTTGTTTGGTTCTCTGCCATCTTTTGCTACCAAGCTTATCAAGAGTAGGGGTATAACCTTCTGAAGCAATGAATTTTTTTATCTTGTAAAGATTTTCGATAGGGGTGTAAAGTTTATCCCCACCCTCATATTCAATAACTACTAAATCGCTCTCATAGCCTTCTATCAACTGCCTCTGCAATTTTATAAACTTGCCTATCCCATGATCATCATGGACCACGAAGTCCCCTCCATTTAATTCATCTATTAAGGTGAAGAGATTAGAAAGACGGGATTTTTTAAGGGGTTTATACTCAATGCGCTCACCGAATATCTCTTTGTCTGTAAGAACGAGGATTTGGTCAAGATGAAATCCAGCCGATAGACTCCCTATTGTTAAATACCTCTTACCATCAATCCTAAAAAGTGAACTACTTTCAAAGAAGGGGATTATAAAATTCTTTTCTAAAAAAACTTCTTTAACTCTTTGAACCTGTAGATCTGAAGCTAATACTATTATTATGAGTTTCTCTAACTGCCTCAAAGGTTCGATTATCTCTTCCAAAGAATTTCTTTCAGCCCTTAATAGGGATAGTCCGTTTAGAGGGAGTTCTCCAGAATCGACACCTTCAGCAATAAAAGGTAGATGAGATATTGAAACAATCTTATTGTTAAGATCTAAGTCCTTTAATATTTCCTTAGTTACAGAAGATTCACAAAAGATCTCTATGTCTGAAGCCATCAATTCCTGGATTATATTATTATCAGTAGATTCTTCAGCAGCTGGGAAAAGTAAAACTTCGTCGATTTCTCTTATAGATCTTTGAGTATTTGGATCAAAAACTTTCAAAACTTCAATTTCATCTCCGAAAAACTCTACCCTTATAGGGAGGTCTTCTGTCACAGGGTATATATCGAATAACCAACCTCTTTGAGCATACTCTCCCCCTTCTACCACGAGGTTCACTTCCGTATAACCAAGGTTTTCAAGTATTCTGAAAAGTCTTTCCCTCTCAATAGATGATCCTTTCTTGAGGAGAAGGATTTTTTCTCCTATTGCATTTAAATGGAAACCCGTTTTTAGAGCTTCATAGGAAGTAATCATTCTTTTTGAACGGTTAAGAGATAGGTTATAAAAGGCTTTCGCTCGTAACCCTATGTGGTTTTTGCTATTTGGTGGAGGGAGGTATATTAAGCTCTTTTCAACTGCCTTATTAAATATATTTAGGAAAAAGAGACAATCCTTATAAAGCCTATAAGCAACCTCAGAGGAGTCTTCTATTGCAATAAAATCCTTCTCATAGGCACTTAAAATCAAAGCCTCATGGGGAATAGAAAGATTAAAGATCTTCCTATTTGGTGACTGTCGCAGTTTCTCTAATAGCAGAAGCGCATGTCTTGATAGGGGGTTGTTAAATTCTGGCATGCTTTGAATTATTCATTCTCTAATTAATAATTTTATATACAGTGAAGATAAAAAAGCAAAAAGATACCCCCGATTTAGCAGTCCCTATACAATTCTCTCATACTCTGATCATTATTGAAACAACTCATAGCTTTTGCTCTTCTTCTCTAAGGGCTCCCTGTTATTACATCTGTGATTACATTTTAGTCCTTAGCTTTATCCACATTATTTCTTAAAGCCAACTATAGATAATCATAGACTTATACGACAGATCCTTTACCTCAAATCCCTTCAAAGACTGCATATATAGAGCGGATTCTGCTTCGAGCTATCTCAGCTTTCTTAAGAAAAAACTTAGGAATATGCTTGGGCTTTTTTATTCTTTTATCTGTATATTGATTCTTTTTTGAGTTTATTTTTATGTCCATTGGCGATTCTTATATCACTCAAAAACCTTTTTCATCTCTTCTGTTTCTGTCAAACTTAGGAATACAATTTACAACTAACTTTTTAAAACATTTTCCAACGCCTGACTAAAAACACACAATAAAATAAAGGCTTTCTTAATTGAGGTCTATTCATCGTTTTATTAAAAGACTTTAAAGGGATGTTTTTTTATCTTAAGCCACTTTACTTACTTAGTAATAACTGTATTTTTTACTGTGTATAGATATAATAAGAGTGGTATTAATCCTAGATTTCAGAGGTTCTTAATTTGAAATTGAGTGTAAAAATTGAGTCCATGGAGTCTTATCAAAATTAAAGCAAGGTTAGAAAGATTTTCTTATTCAATGAGAGAATTCCAATCCTTCACGAAGGATAATATCCCACTTTCTGTTAAGGTATGGGATATATCATAACTCTGCCATGGTTGATTTAGGTCTACTTGGATAAAAGGGATACTCTTTAACTCTTTTGAGTTATAAGTGAATGATTGATCTGGTATTTTTAATTCCATTTGAGCCCATTCCTTTAAAACCTTAAAGGGCGCAGTTACTATGTCCACCCCTAACCAGAGAGAACATAAAAAATGTTTTATATTTCTAACACTAGCAGAGAGTATTTCAACATGACCATCACCTTGTCGATAAATTTTTATTATATTAGAAATTAAGGTCATACCATTTATCCCTATGTCATCAAGCCTTCCAATGAAAGGAGAAATAAAAACATCCCCTTTCTTTGCACCCTTTGTGGCTGAATAAACTGCTGCTGCTTGGAGTTGGCTAAAACAAAGTGTCATATTTAATCTTATATTCTCTTTAACAGCGATCTCAGCTGCTTTGAGACCCTCTTTAGTTATAGGTATTTTTATATGAGCATTAGGAATCCATGAAAACATTTTCTCCGCTTCAGTTAAGATCGTTTCATATGTTGTAGATAGATCAGAGTAAACCTCCACAGAGATAGAGCCATTTGGAATTAAATGGGCTATCTCTTCCACAATATTTCTATAAAATTCCATTGCTTCTTGCTTGCTGAATCTTAAACCGTCTTTTAGTCTTTTAATCGCTTTTGGATTTTTAGCAATCAAAGTTGGGTTGGTTGTTTGACCATCCAGAAATCCTAATAGTCTAATAGCCTCTTTTGTCTCTTCCGGATCACCACCATCAAGAAATATCTTTGTTTTAAGATTATTAGGTCTCATGAAATCTCCTCTCAAGGTAAAGGTCTAAAATATTTGGGTTATAAAATTAATTTAGATGCTTCATATTTGTCAAGTAAATGTCCCAACCCAAAAAAAAGTTTCTCGTTTGACTGAAAGTGGGATTGTTTTTTAAATTATTAAATTATGGAAATTTTAAGGCTACCTAGAATTATGCATGAGACATCCAAAAGATACATTCAACAGAGGAAAAGCATAGGGTTTGTTCCTACGATGGGAGCACTACATAAGGGGCACCTTAGTCTATTCAGGAGGGCAAGGGATGAAAATGATATTGTTGTTGCAAGTATCTTTGTCAATCCTATCCAATTTGGTCCAAATGAAGATTACGATAGATATCCCAGGGACATTGAAGGTGACATAGCAAAATTAGAACGAGAAAGTGTTGATGTCCTATTTCTCCCCGATGTTAAATCCATTTATCCTGCTACATTTAAAACATTTGTCTATGTCACTGATTTGTCAGATAAATTATGTGGAGCCTTTCGACCCAACCATTTCAGAGGTGTCACAACAGTTGTTAACAAACTATTTAACGTAGTAAAACCCCATAAAGCTTATTTTGGCCAGAAAGATTATCAGCAATACTTAATCATTAAAAGAATGGTAGAAGATTTGAATATTGATATCGAAATAATACTCTGCCCTACAATCAGAGAAGAAGATGGTCTCGCCATGAGTTCACGAAATAGCTATCTATCATCTGAAGAGAGAATTGCTGCTAAGATTATTTATAAAACCCTCCTTGAAGCAACCAATTTAATTAGATCAAATTTGCAACCCTCCGACATAAAACAAAGAATGTTGCAGATGCTTTTAGAGGAGAATCATGTAAAGGAAGTTCAATATGCTGGTATTTATGATCCAGAAAGTTTAGATGAATTGGATGAGATTAAGAGACAATGTCTTGTTGCTATAGCTATTAAAATTGGAGAAACACGATTAATAGATAATTTTCTCGTAGATGTGTAATAAAATCATCATTGCAAAACTGATTTTATGATAGTTGATATATAGTTCCACGTAATGGCCTTATTAAGATTGAAATCTAAACGAGTATAAACCCCTTGGAGTTGATCGTAAGCATTTAGAACCTCTTGGAAGGATTTACATTTAAATATTTCACCCATTAACATATCCTCTTTATTTTGAGTAATTTTGTAAACCAACATATCTCTTAGAGCAACAAAAGATAAATCAAACCAATACTTCGCTTCTCCATTATCTGACCATGTTTCCTTAGTAGTATCGCTATCATTGATCATATCTCTGAAAGAGTTTAATAACAATTTCTTCTCTTCTTCAAAGTTCCTCTCAATGGCGATCCAAGGTCTTCCCATGGCAAGATTAATAGAGAGATCTATATCAGCCAATGAGGTATGAGAGGAGATAAACTCTCTACATATTTTAGAAGGAACAAGGCTGAAAGGAATAGGAATACACCGTGACTTGATAGTTAGGGGCAATGCATCTTCATTTGAGGAGATCAAAATAAGCAAACTATTGGGAGGGGGTTCCTCAAGAATTTTGAGGAATGCATTGGAGGCATTTTGATTCATTCTTTCTGAGTCATTAACAATAACAACTTTTTCTCTACCCTCAAGGGGTTTAAAAGATAGAAATTCTTCTATTTTTCTGATAGAGTCTATCTTAATTTCACTATCTATAGCTTCTATAAGATGGACATCGGGATGAACTCTTCCATCAATCTTTTTACAAGAGATACATCGATCACAACAATCAAAATCTACTCTTGCGTGGCAATTGATTGCTTTTGCATAATTGAGAGCTGTAAACATCTTTCCAACTCCTTTTTGTCCATACATCAGAATAGCAGTAGGTAGTCTTTCCTTTTTGATTGTTCCCTTTAAGATCTTAATAGCTTTTGGTTGATAGTGGACATCCCTTAACATGGAAGGTGCTTTTTGATTATTTCACTAACTATTTGTAAAACTTCTTCTATGCTCATTGAGGCATCAACAACTTTAAATCTTTCTGGTTCATTAGCTGCGATCAGATGGTAGCCTTCCCTAACTCTTTTGTGAAATTCTATCTCCTCTATTTCAAGCCTATCGATCTTATTTATACCTCTGTTTCTTTTAAGTCCTAATTCTACTTCAACATCGAGAAGAATTGTAAGGTTTGGTTTAAGCCCTCCCGTTACTATTTTATCCATTATTGATATAAGGGAGAGGTCTATTCCTCTTCCATAGCCTTGATAAGCTATAGTTGAGTCTATAAATCTATCACTTATAATTAACTTGCCTGTTCTGAGTGCTGGAAGGATTTTTTCGTAGAGATGTTGAGCTCTTGCAGCGTTATAAAGTAAAAGTTCGGTGTAATGGGACATATTTTTGTGCTCTGGCATAAGTAAAATATCTCTGATTTTGTTACCAATTAATGTTCCGCCAGGTTCATAAGTAGCTAAAACTTCATAACCATCTGTCATTAGCATCTCTGCAATTAATCTTGAAATAGTGGTCTTACCTGAGCCTTCGATACCTTCGAAGGATATAAAATAACCTTCTTTTAACTTATCCAAGCAAGTATTCCTAATATTAAACTTATTTTTTTTACAGATATTATACAATTATATAAAAGATTTTTCTAAAGTTCGCCTTCCCTCAAAAATAATCTCTGAAAGAGTATTGTCTCCCCATAATTTATAAAAAAGCAACCATCCTTAATTATAAAAATTTTAGAAGGCATCAAAGAAGCTTAAGTATAAGATATTTGTGGAGCCTTCAAAGATACTGCACAAATAACAATATTTTGCTTCACTGCTAAAGAAATCAGACAAAGTTGTTAAGAGAAGAGGTAGAGTAATGGTAGCTACTGATGTAAGACTTAAGGGAGTCTCAAAAAAGTGGTAAAAAAAAGATATATGGCAGAAATGGAGAAAGAGCATTAAAGGGGTTATGTGATACTTACAAGTTTTGCCTCATCGAAGCATCTTGTAGCTCTAATAAGGCTTAATCAAGAGATACTCTTTAATCACCCCAATATTAAAAAAAGATTCATCCAGACAACGGCTTTGAATTTAGAAGATTTATTAAGCTTATTGATTTCAATGTATATCCAAAAGAAAGACTACTAAATAAGAGACTCTTCAGTCAGTAAGGTCTCTAAGAAGATAGAGAAACCATTAGAGGATTATCTATTGCCTATAATAATAAACTCAGGAGTGCTAAAGATACTTAATCTAATGGCTATTTCAAAGAGATTTTATTTTAAGGAAATACAAAAGATTTTTTCACTGGAAGTTGCCCTACAAATCTACAGCTATCTTTAAATTCTTAATTTTTCTCTGAAGTTGTTGACGATGTATACCTAAGGCATTTGCAGCCTTTGTGATATTCCCTCTGGACTCTTGTAGAGCTAACCAAATCATCTCCTTTTCAGTCTTATCGAGAACTTCTTTAAGTTTTGAGGGCTTTTTTTCATACTGCCTTTTATGAAATAAAAAAGATGGAAGGTCTTCAGGGCATATTTCAGGGTGATTTGCTAAAGAAATTGCCCTCTCTATAATGTTTTCCAATTCTCCCACATTGCCTGGATAGGAATAGTTCATCAAACAGGTCATCGCCTCGCTGGTAATGCCCTTTATTAGTAAATCAGTTCTTTTATATGCATATTTTTTGATGAAATGGTTTACTAAAAGAGGTATATCCACCATTCTCTCTCTAAGAGGAGGAAGATGTATGTTTATTACATTAAGTCGGTAATATAAATCCTCTCTAAAGGTCTTTTTTTGTATAGCCTCTTTAAGATTTTTATTAGTAGCAGCTATTATCCTAAGATCTACTTTAATAGTGTTAGAACCACCAATCCTTATTATTTCACCATATTGTAACACCCTCAATACTTTTACTTGAAATAGAGGAGATACATCACCAATTTCATCGAGTAGGACTGTGCCACCATCGGCGAGCTCAAAAATTCCCTTTTTTGTATAATTAGCACCTGTAAAGGCACCCTTTTCAAAACCAAATAATTCTGACTCAAGGAGGGTATCTGGTATGGCACTACAATTGATTGTCATAAAGGGTTTCGCTTTGCGTGGGCTCCACCTGTGGATAGCACGAGCGACGGGTTCTTTGCCAGTGCCGCTTTCGCCAGTTATAAGAACATTACTATCACTCATGGCAGCCTTTTTAATCAACTCATAAACCTCTAACATTTGAGGAGATTCACCGACGATATTATCAAAGCGCTCCATCTTTGACTCAGCTGTTTTACAATACTTATCTAAAAACTTTTCAATCTTTTCTATTGTAATAGGAGTTGACAAAAAATCAAGGGCTCCCATTTTTATCGACTCTACAATAAGAGCTATGTCTGCATCACCAAAGGCAATTACAGGAACTTTATAACGCAATGAAGTTAGAAGTTCACCCCATCTTTCATTTTGGAGGTCGAGTAATACTAAATGAAATTGTCTTAAAAAGGTCGTCTCGATGTCTTGAGATTTCCTCGAAGTCCCAAGGTTTTTAATGGTTAAATGGAAGTTAGCAGACTTATGGCCTTCAAAGAAATCCTTAGGTTTTTCTGTTATAATCAAGACATGCTTCACTTATGTTTTCCTCTTCATCACATACAGAGGAAAGGCTTACTAAAATATGAACTATTTTTTTCTATAATTGGAGGATATCTTGGCTTGTAAGCAAGATAACCCCCTTTTCATTCAAAGCCTTTATGCCTTTTTCTAAATCTTCCATCTTCAATACGACTACAGCCTTTTGGCCGCTTTTCTGAATAAAGGCATAGATGTATTCTACATTTATGTCATTATCATTAAGAATCTTGAGAATGCTTGCCAATCCCCCGGGACTGTCTACTACTTGAACAGCTATTACATCACTAACTCTAACTGTAAAATCATTCTTTTCAAGAACTTCTTTTGCTTTATCAGGATCTTGGACTATTAATCTTAGAATTCCGAACTCCGATGTATCGGCTATCGAGAGAGCACGAATATTTATATCAGCTTTTGCAAGTGCTTCAGTAGCTTCTAATAATCTTCCCTTTTTATTCTCAAGAAAGACAGATATCTGTTTTATCTTCATACTTGTTCTCCTTATAATTCCCTTTTATCTATAACTCTCTTAGCTTTACCCTCACTACGTGGTAATGTTTTGGGTTCAACAAGGGTAACTTTAACTCTCAATCCTATAGACTTTTCTATATGGCTTTCAATCTTTTTCTTCATTGCTTCAATATGTTTGATCTCATCAGAAAATATGTCCTTAGACGCCTCTACTTGAATCTCTAATTCGTCGAGATGGTGAGGACGAGTGACTATAATCTGGTAGTGAGGTTCTATACCTTTAATTTCGAGGAGCGCTCTTTCGATCTGAGATGGAAATATTAAAACACCCCTTATCTTAAGCATGTCATCACTCCTACCAGTGACCCGATCCATCTTTATAAGGGTTCTGCCACATTTACATATCTCCCTTCTAAGTGAAGTTATATCCCTTGTCCGAAAACGTATCATAGGCATACCATCCCGCGTTAGAGATGTCAAAACGAGTTCGCCTTTCTCACCTTCAGGTAGCGGTTCGAGTGTATCTGTAGAAACTATCTCTGGATAAAAGTGGTCTTCAAAGATGTGTAAACCGCTCTTTTCAGGGCACTCTTGAGCTACTCCGGGTCCGATCAATTCAGTGAGCCCATAAATGTTAAGAGCAGTAAGGTTAAATTTGCTCTCGATGGCATCTCTCATCTTCTCAGTCCAGACCTCAGCTCCAAAACACCCTGCCTTTAACTTTATATCTTTTTTTGTTATTCCAGCTTCCTCAGCGACCTCTGCTAAATGTAAGGCGTAGGAGGGTGTACAGGTCAGGATAGTTGAACCAAAGTCAACCATGACCTCCAGCTGACGCTTTGTATTGCCAGCAGAAATGGGGATAACTGTTGCACCTATTTTTTGAGCTCCGTAGTGGACACCTATTCCACCAGTAAACAGTCCATAACCATAACCGTTCTGTATTATATCATCCTTCGTAGCTCCGACCATTGTGAGAGCTCTCGCCATCACTTCAGACCAAACTTCGATATCTTTCTTTGTATATCCTGCAACGACAGGCTTTCCAGTTGTGCCGGAAGAAGTATGGATTTCTACTATCTCGTTAAGAGGAACTGCAAACATTCCAAAGGGATACCCCTCTCGTAGATCAGTTTTAGTCGTAAAGGGTAACTTAGCAATGTCCTTTAGGCTTTTGATGTCTTCGGGCTTGACCCCAATCTCATCAAATCTTTTTCTATAATAGGGAACATTGTCATAAACTTTTTTGACTATACTTTGCAATCTCTCAAGTTGTAACTTCTCTCTCTCTTTAAAAGGCATACATTCAGCTTCTTTGTTCCAGATCATCACTCCTCCTAACTATTCATCATAAAATTTTAGATTTTCCTTTTCTAAGAGTTTTTTAGCCCTTTCTATATCTTTAACTTGTACTATTAGATAAGCTTGCTTTCTTGTTTCTTCTACTAATACATAGGCATTTTCCATGTTAATACCATTTTTTGAGAAGACTAAAGCTATGTCATGAATTTGGCCAGGTCTGTCCTTCATAGCTATTGCTAATACCTCATTTAATGAAACGGTTAAACCACTCTCTTTCAGTTTTTGGTAGGCTAACTCTGTTTTATCGACTATTAATTTGATGATTCCAAAACCATTAGTACTAGCTATAGTAATTGCCAGTATGTTAATACCTTCTCTTGCAAGCACGCCTGTAATCTTCTCGATTTTCCCAGGCTTATTTTCTGCAAAAACTGCAATCTCTCTGATTTTTGCCATGTAAACTCCTTTTATAGGTTTCTATTATCTATAACTCTTTGAGCTTTGCCTTCGCTTATGGGCAAAGTGCCTGGTTCTAAGAGTTCTACTTGGGGGGTAACGAGGATTTCAGACTTTAGTTTTTCTGTTATCCTCGATTTTAAAGCAAGCAATTTTTCTATATTACCATCAAAAAAGTCTTGCTCAATCTCTACCTTAACAGTCATCTTATCATAAGCCTCAAGATGTATTTGGTAGTTCTGTGCAACCCCCTTAATCCCCATTAAGACTCTTTCGATTTGCTGTGGGAAGATATTGACACCTCTTACTATAAACATATCGTCAACTCTTCCAAAGATCCGAGAAATCCTCTTATGGGTCCGACCACATCTACAAGTGTCAGGTATTATCTTGGCTATATCTTTAGTTCTATATCTTAAGAGGGGCATCCCTTCTCTTTTCAAAGTAGTAAGAACTATCTCTCCTTCTTGCCCTTCAGGCACTGGTTCATCGGTATCTGGATCGAGGACTTCAATAAGAAAATTGTCTTCCCATATATGCATGCCATCTTTATATTTACATTCAAAGGCTACCCCAGGTCCATTCATCTCCGATAGACCATAGGAATTATAGATATCGATTCCTAACATGTTTTCGAGTTTTATTCTCGTCTCTTCAGAATAAGGCTCTGCACCCAAATAAGCCCTTCTTAAAGATAAGTCCCTTTGTGGAACTATACCTTTCGAATCCATTACCTCAGCTAAATAGAGAGCATAACTTGGGGTTAAATGTAGGCAGGTAGAACCAAAATCTTGCATTAAAGCAATTTGCCGCTCTGTATTGCCAGGGCCCGCAGGGATTACAAGTATGCCAACCTTTTCTGCACCATAATGCATTACTAAAGCACCAGTAAAGAGGCCATAGGTCATCATATTCTGAAGTATATCATCACTTTTGACTCCAGTCATTATAAGACATCGAGCTATGAGTTCAGCCGATTGATCTATATCTTTTTTGGTGAAAAATATAGCCTTTGGCTTACCAGTCGTCCCACTAGAGGTGTGTAAGCGAACTATCTTCTCTCTCGGAACAGCTAAAAGACCATAGGGGTAATTTTCTCTTAAATCATCTCTTGTAGTAAAGGGTAATCTTTGTATGTCTTCCAAAGATTTAATATCATCTGGCTTTAGGTTTACATCCCTGAATTTTTGATTATAAAAGGGGACATTATAATAAAGTCGCCTAATTGTTTCTTGAAGACTATACAGTTGAATCCTTTGTAATTCTTCTCTACTAATCACTTCTATTTCTTCTTGCCAAAACATTAGATCTCCCTACTAAATAGATTTACTCTTTGAAAAACGAAAAGTCTTTTTCACGATTCACTTAGATAGCTCTGTTGTAATCTTTCGACCTTCTTCAAAGGCTTTAATATTTAGATCGACAGTTTTTGGAGGAACCAATTCCTTAATGGCTTCATACCAGTTTTCTAATGGTAAAGATAAATAGGTTGAAAGAGCACCAATAAGAATCACATTTTCTACCTTGCTGCTACCTATCTTTTTAGCTATTTCAGGTGCATCAATCTCTATTACTTCTAAATTAAGGGATTCCATCTGTTGTTTAACATTCTCAGGATAGGGAGTCTTTTCACTCACTGTAACTGGAATAGTTTTCTTCTTATTGAGGATGACTTTACCC
>JAOAEO010000269.1 GCA_026416735.1 Thermodesulfovibrionales bacterium | reverse complement strand
CTGTTAAAGAACATCCAGCAGTTTGTGTGTGAAAACGAAGCATCCAGGATCTTGGATTTTTAGCTTTGTATTTGTTTCGCATTCTTTTTGCCCATATTCTTCTTGCAGCTCTGAATTTTGCAATTTCTTCAAAAAAGTCGAGATGAGAGTTAAAAAAGAAAGAAATTCTTGGGGCAAACTCATCTACATCAAGTCCGCGAGCAATACCAGCTTCAACATATGCAAAACCATCTGCAAGTGTGAATGCAAGTTCCTGAACCGCAGTCGATCCTGCTTCTCTGATATGATAACCACTTACTGAAATTGGATTCCATTGTGGCACTTCTCTATTTAAATATTCAAACATATCAATAATTATTCTCATAGAAGGATTAGGTGGGAAGATCCATTCCTTTTGTGCAATGTATTCTTTTAGAATATCAGCTTGAACAGTACCACGTAGCTGTTTAAAACTTACACCTTGCTTTTCCGCAACGATTAGATAAAATGCCATCAAAACAGCAGCAGGTGCATTTATTGTCATAGATGTAGAAATTTTA
>JAOAEO010000268.1 GCA_026416735.1 Thermodesulfovibrionales bacterium | reverse complement strand
TTGAGTCTGTCAAGTTCTTTAAGTTTTTCATTTGCCTCTTCAAGTTCACGGGTTCTCTCATGAACAAGTTCTTCAAGATGTTCTTTGTATTTTTTAAGTTCTTCGTGTGCTTCTTTAAGCTCTGTTATGTCTGTGCCGATACTGAGAATTTCCTTTGGTTTTCCCTGTTCATCATATATAACCTTATTAACCCAAAATATCCAGACTCTCTCTCCATTCTTCTTAACATTTTCATTTATGTTATATTCAAATTTTTCAGTGTTTTGACAAATGCTGCTAATCAGTTCCTTTAAATCTCTTCCAGTAGTTTCTGTTTCTGGTACGATTGTGCCAATAACATTTCTACCAATAAGTTCTCCGGGAGAAAAACCAAAAAAAGCCTCACCAAATTTATTTATAAAAATTATATCTCCATCAAAACTCCACCTAAGTATTACACTGGTTGCATTATCAACAACTTCTCTATATTTCTTCTCACTTTCTCTTAATGCCTCCTCTGATTTCTTTAATTCTGTTATATCTTCCACACTTGACCATATGA
>JAOAEO010000267.1 GCA_026416735.1 Thermodesulfovibrionales bacterium | reverse complement strand
GTGGGGTTGAGTGAGGAGAGGTTAGATTAAAGAAATGTATTATGAATATTGAAGCCTTTATGAAAAGGTATTGAAAGATGAAAAGTTAATTAATCAATGACTCAAAAAAGTATATTTTAAAAAAGGGTGTTACGATGAGCTATTTAATTTCATTATTGTTCGTATTACTCCTACCATTAAGCTCCTTTGGCTTTAATAAGCCAGAGGTCTTTTTGCAGTTAGGGCATGGTGATCATGTTACCTCCGTAGCCTTTTCTCCTGATGGCAGGTTCATTGCCTCTGGAAGTAGTGATAAAACAGTCAAGCTCTGGGAGGTAAGCAGTGGTAGGGAGATTAGGACTTTCAGTGGGCATAATGGCTTTGTTAACTCCGTAGCCTTTTCCCCAGATGGAAGATTCATTGCCTCTGGGAGCTGGGATAAAACACTTAAGCTATGGGAAGTAAGTAGTGGCAGGGAGATAAGGACTTTTACAGGGCATGGTGGTGTTATCTCAGTAGCTTTCTCCCCTGATGGAAGGTATATTGTTTCTGGAAGTGATGATAC
>JAOAEO010000266.1 GCA_026416735.1 Thermodesulfovibrionales bacterium | reverse complement strand
GAATTTTAGGAGGACTAAATATAAAGCTTCTCTCTGTAAATGATTTCCCCTACTTGGAAGAGGTTGTTGAAGATGGTAGAACTTTCGAGGAAAATGCTCTTAAAAAAGCAAAATACGTTTGCGAAAAAACGGGTTTGCCTGCACTTGCAGATGACTCAGGGCTTGAGGTTGAAGCATTAGGGGGAGCCCCTGGAGTTTTTTCAGCACGATATGCTGGAGAAAAAGCTTCAGATGAAGATAATGTTAAGAAACTTTTAAAAGAAATGGAAGGAGTCCCATTTGATAAAAGAAAAGCTCGTTTTGTCTGCTGTATTGCTCTTGTTTTTCCCGATGGAGAGGAAAAGTTTTTCTGGGGATATGTGAAAGGTCATATAATATTTGAGCCGAGAGGTAATTTAGGGTTTGGTTATGATCCTGTGTTTATTCCAGAGGGTCATAAATTAACTTTTGCCGAGATGCTTCCAGACGAAAAAGATCGATTAAGTCATAGAAGAGAGGCGCTTGACAAATTGAAAGAATATTTGCTAAAATACGCCGAACTTTATAAG
>JAOAEO010000265.1:396-549 GCA_026416735.1 Thermodesulfovibrionales bacterium | reverse complement strand
AGGCTTTAGCTGGAGTTCTTTTTCTGATGGGCATGTATTCTTTTAACCTCAGTTGTGATGCTATAGTTCTTGGAAGGAAAAGACCTAATATAGAGAACCTCGCTGGCATACTACAAAAGTATGCAAAGCCCGACATAAGAGAAAGAGAAGTAG
>JAOAEO010000265.1:0-386 GCA_026416735.1 Thermodesulfovibrionales bacterium | reverse complement strand
CTGCAGAGGTTAGCATTTGGAACGAATACCTTAGCGGATGCCTTATAGACCCGGAGGTTTACTTGCAAATGAAAGAGGAAAAGCCCTCGGAGGAGTACATACTTGATAAAAGCACTCAGATGCATGACCTTGCCAAAAGGATTTTCTTTGAAAATACTCTAAAGGAAGAGCTGATACAAAAACTTGAGCCGGAGGTTTAGCGATGTTTGAAGCTCATTCTCTTGATGAGAGAAAGGCTTTAGCTGGAGTTCTTTTTCTGATGGGCATGTATTCTTTTAACCTCAGTTGTGATGCTATAGTTCTTGGAAGGAAAAGACCTAATATAGAGAACCTCGCTGGCATACTACAAAAGTATGCAAAGCCCGACATAAGAGAAAGAGAAGTAG
>JAOAEO010000264.1 GCA_026416735.1 Thermodesulfovibrionales bacterium | reverse complement strand
GTTAATGATCTAAACTGTTTTTACGTGGGTCTCACAAGGGCAGAAGATGAGCTTTATGTAATAGGGGTTGATAAGGATAAAGGTGATCAAAGGGCTGAAGATAGAAATAAAAAGAAATTTCCAGTAGATCTGATTATCGAAGGAGAGTTTGGAGAAAAGATACACAGGGTGGAGAGTAAAAAAAATATTCATGAGACCAAAAAAGGTCTTACATTAATTTTATCAAATAAGCTTAATATCCAAAATAAAGGCACTTCTAAGCTTAACTTTTATGAAAAAAGAAGAGGCGACTATATCCATTCAATACTGGCTGAAATTTATAATGTAGATGATATAGTAAAAATAGAAGAAATTGCTAAAAGATTGAACATAGAATATCCAGAATTTGACCCAATAATGATTTCTAAAGATGTAGGTAGCTTTATTAATAATGAGGCAATAAAGCCTTTTTTTGAAGTGAAAAGAGAAAATGTCTTTTTAGAAAAGAACTTTGCCGATTTAGATGGTGTTATAAGGATTGACAGGTTGATACTTAATGAAGAAGAGGTCCTGATTG
>JAOAEO010000263.1 GCA_026416735.1 Thermodesulfovibrionales bacterium | reverse complement strand
CTTTTATATTGTTCTTTCATTGAATGACATGTGCCACAAAATTCAGACGTTTCTGTGTATTTTATAAATTTTAATGAAAATATCAATAAAAATAAAATAACAATTATCATAAATATATGGAAAAAATTTTTCATGTCAAAATTTTTAAAATTATCTAGCATAACTATGTAATCCACCTAATAAATAATTAACTCCATAATAAGTAAAAATCACAAATAAAAGTCCAATAAATAGTAACAAAGCAAACTTTTTTTCAGTTACTCCATGTCTTTTTAAATGTAAAATAATTGCATAAAAAAACCATGTAATAAGCGACCATGTTTCTTTTGGATCCCAGCTCCAATATCTTCCCCATGCATCTTCAGCCCATATTGCGCCTGTAATAATGCCGATTGTTAAAAACAAAAATGCTATTTTTAAAATATTATATATATATGGTTCTATCTTTTTTACATTTTTATTAATATAATATATGACTCCATAAACCCCAGCTATTACAAAAAAAGAATATGAAGCAATTGAAGACAAAACATGAAAAAAAAGCCAATTAGATCTTAAAGCAGGCATTAATGG
>JAOAEO010000262.1 GCA_026416735.1 Thermodesulfovibrionales bacterium | reverse complement strand
ATGTAGTAATGACTTAAAATATCTTATCCTAGCACCTCCTCAATTTCCTCCAGCTTCTCTGCTACCTTCCTCCCCTTTTCCGTCAAAGAGATCAGCCTCCTGCGGGGAAATTCATTCTCGAGCTCTTCCTGGATAAGCCCTGCGTCCTTGAGCTTGCGGAGGGCGTTATAGATCGCAGATAGACTGCAATTTACATTATCCTTAATATCAGTAAGAGTGACTGCACCTTTTTTACTTAAGAAAAGCACTATTCTAATCGAACCAGTCTGTTCTAAAGACTCCATTTTTTCGCACTTCGCTTTTCAATATCCGATTCCAAAAATATGAATTATTTGCTTTGATTTTCGATTTTCGAAAAACGAAAATATTAAATATGCCTTCATTTATAGTATTTCGCAAACCGAAAACCAGAATATAGGGAGTTGTTTGATGTGAGAAAAGTTGGAAGACCAGGAATAGAGGGGCAGAAGCTCCTCGTAAAGATCCCGAAGGACCTACTGGCGCAGGTGGACGAAGCCTGGCCCAAGTGCCACTGCATTTCGAGGACGGACTTCATCCGCCGAGCCCTGTGGGA
>JAOAEO010000261.1:323-578 GCA_026416735.1 Thermodesulfovibrionales bacterium | reverse complement strand
CATTAATAGTTAATATAGATATATCAGAAAAAAAAAATCTAGAAGAAATGAATCGAAAAATGGAAGAAAGTACAAAATTGTTAAATGAAGCATTGGAATACGATAGACTTAAAACAGAATTTTTTGCTAATATATCTCATGAATTGAGAACCCCAATTAATGTGATTCTAAGTGCTTTGCAGATGTGTGCTTTTATGCTGAATAATGAGAATATGAAGAATGATACAAATTCATTAAATAAATACTTTGAAATGA
>JAOAEO010000261.1:0-313 GCA_026416735.1 Thermodesulfovibrionales bacterium | reverse complement strand
ATCAGATTGGTAAATAATTTATTGGATATATCAAGGCTAGATACTGGGAATGTTTCTATTGAATATACAAATTGCGACATAGTCAAAGTTATTGAGGACATTGTAACTTCTGTGGCTGAATATGTTAAGGATGCTGGAGTTGAGATAGTTTTTGATACAGAAATAGAAGAAAAGGTCATCTCTGTGGATCCGGAAAAAATTGAAAGAATTATGTTGAATTTACTTTCAAATGCAGTAAAATTTTCAGGAACAAATGGAAGAATATTAGTAAGTGTATATGAAAGAAATAAAAAACTCTTTGTCTCAATTAAGG
>JAOAEO010000260.1 GCA_026416735.1 Thermodesulfovibrionales bacterium | reverse complement strand
GTCAAGACCACACAGAAAGAATGATTCATCCTATGTAGAAAGCAAGAACTTGTCGATGTTAAGAGCATATACAGGCATAAGAAAATATGACACTTAGGCATAATCTTTTTTATGTCACAGATGAAGCTAATTTAAAAGCAATGAGAAGGTGTTAAGGTTTTAAGAGGAAATAGAAGAGTTAACAGAGAAGTTATTTATTGTCTATGAGAAAAAACTCAGGAGATATGAAATGCTTAAGCATAATTTTATTTCTAAGAGATTTTATTTTGAGGAAATATGTATCTCTCTCTCATAAAGTATAGTGAAAACTTTTGCCTTTCCTACGTGTGTAGTGAAATATAATAAAGACGGAGCCTTTTTTAAATTTAGAACATTGATAACTGTTGTAAGTATCTTTCTTTTATAGCCAGGCGCTTAGCCTGCCTTTTTTGTTTTAATCTCCTTTGGCGGGTTTATATGAAGAAGGCTTGTACCTGACAGGGTTAAGAGGTTCAGGTCTGAAAGCTCAAACCTTACCCTCTGAATAAACTCTAA
The DNA here is from genome assembly GCA_026416735.1 of Thermodesulfovibrionales bacterium. Taxonomy (GTDB): domain Bacteria; phylum Nitrospirota; class Thermodesulfovibrionia; order Thermodesulfovibrionales; family Dissulfurispiraceae; genus DYHD01. The sequence continues at coordinate 46 of JAOAEO010000260.1, read as the reverse complement.
ATTTTTGGATCGCATTTTGCCCTCCTTCTTGGAGGCACTTACAATA
>JAOAEO010000025.1 GCA_026416735.1 Thermodesulfovibrionales bacterium | reverse complement strand
GCTATTAATCTCTGATAAAGTCAGGTGGATTTGGAAATTAGAGATAGGAATTTTTAAAAGAAATATCTTCAAAATGCCGGAGACGAGACTCGAACTCGTACACAGCTAAGCTGCGAGGGATTTTAAGTCCCTTGCGTCTACCAGTTCCGCCACTCCGGCATTAGTAATATCTTAGATACAATATCATAAAATCTAAAGAAGTGTAAACTATTTAAAAATACTTGTTTGAGAACTTGACTTTTTTAAGGTCCTTATCTTATTGTAAGTAAGTACTTACACAGCTAAGTTTAGAAATATGACTTTAGAATCGCAATCTACAAAAGAGAAAATCCTCCAAAGTGCTCTTAAGCTTTTTTCAAAGAAGGGATATCTTGGAGCCACAACTCGTGAAATTGCAAAGGATGCAGGTGTAGCAGAGGTAACACTCTTTAGACATTTCACTTCAAAAGAGAAATTACTCGAAGGTGTATTAGAAAACTATTCTTTCTTGCCCGAGCTAAAACAGAAAATGCCAGAGATTCTAAGCCTAAAATATGAAGAGGCGCTCCATTTGATAGTTAAGACTTTTTTAAAAAGCCTTTTAACAAGAAAGGATACGATTAAAATAATAAAGTCTGAAATTTTGACCCATCCAGATAAGATTTCTCCATTCTTTCAGCCCTTTTTGAGAGAACTTTACGAAACTCTGGCTAATTATTTCGTAGAAATGCAAAGAGGAGGAATTTTAAAAGACTTTGATCCAACACTGGCAAGTAGAGCATTATTGGGAATGGTATTTTCCTATTTTGAAGTAGAAGAGTTCATCTTTCAAAGAGAAGGTTCGCAAGAGAGTTATGAGCAAATCCTAAGAGACTTCGTTTACATCTTTGCAAGGGGGACTTTAAAATGACAGGTCCAACCTCTAAGAATAACCACAGAAAAAGGGGGAGATTTATTAGAAAAAAAATCCTCTTTTTAATTTTTTTATTCCTTGCTCTCACTTTTAGTGCTCAGAAGACAATTGCCCAGAAAAAATATACCCTTGAGGAACTTTACATGGTAGCACTCGAAAATGCCGAAAAAGTACTTATTGCCAAGGAAGAGGTTTATCTTTCCGAAAGACAGAAAGACAAAGCCCTTTCAGTATTATTCCCAAAACTTTCAGCTTTCGGTAGTTTTACTAAATACAATGACGAAAAATTTTCTCAAGGTGGTGTCATTACCCAACCTAATGAAGCATACTCTTGGGGGTTACGGTTAGATCAATCCTTTTCTTTGAGTGGCAGAGAATTGATAGCCCTTAGGATATCTCAAAAGGGTATAGAAAAAAGCAAATATGATCTCTATTCAATAAAAGAGTCATATCTTGTAAATGTATCATTAGCTTATTTTAACGTCCTAAAAGCCAAAAAATTTTTAGAAATTGCGAATGCAAACGTGCAAAGACTTGTTAAACATCGAGATGCAGCACTTACAAGATTAAAGGTCGGTGAAGTAACGAAGACTGCTCTTCTAAGGGCTGAAGCAGAGCTTTCGGGGGCAAAATCGGAATTGATTAGAGCCGATAATAATTTAAAATTGGCTAAATCAATGCTTGCTACAACAGTGGGATTAGATGAAAATTTTGAGATAGAGGATATTCCTCTCACAGAAGAAGGACTTGATTTAGATTTTCTGCTACCTCGATGTAAACTTTTAGATATTGAATGTCTTAAGCAAACTGCCTTTTCTGAAAGGGCTGACCTAAAATCACTTAAAGTCTTAATGAAAATCTCTCAAGACCAAATCTCTTATACAAAAGGGACTTACTTCCCCACCCTCATTATGGAAGGAGCCTGGATAAAGAGGGAGGAAAACCCTTCATCTGCCCTTTTAAACAAAGAAAGCATATACGGAGGGATCAAAATTCTCTTTCCTTTTTTTGAAGGAGGATTAAGACGAGCAGAAGTCAGAGAAGCAGAATCAAAAATGAAACAGGCTGAACTAATATATGAAGATTCAAAAAAGATGGTAGGTACAGAAGTAGAAAATGCATATTTCGATCTAATTACTCTTAAGGGCATGATGAAATCCTTAGAGGATCAACTTTCCTTTGCCAAAGAAAATTTTCAATCTATTAGCAAACAGTTTGAGTTTGGGCTTGCCAGTAGTATTGATGTAATAGATGCAAATACTCTGCTAATTACATCTGAAAGACAACTGGCAGAGGTTATATATAACTTTCAAATGTCCAAAATAAGACTTCAAAAGGCTATAGGTATCCTTTTAAAGAGTGTAAATGGTTATCTTTTAATAAATTAGCTCTTTATACCTCAACAATTAAAAAGACATTTAGATTTAAGGAGCTATTGAGATGTTAAAAAAATTAAATCTTTTAGTAATTTTTATTGCTATAATTTCACCCTTAATAACCAGCTGTACTAAGCAAGAAAATAAAGCCTTTGAAGAAAAAATTATCAATGTTAAAGTTCAAAAAGCAGAGAAGAAGTCTGTTCGGCCATATATTGAGACGATTGGCACTTTGTCTCCCTATGAAGAGGTAGTCTTAAGTGCTGAAATTGACGGAATTATCAAAGATATAAAAGCAGATGAAGGAGCAGCTGTCAGTAAAGGTATGCTTTTAGCGATAATCTCCGATACTGATTACGAGCTTGATGTCAAAAGAGCTGAAGCTGCCCTTAAGCAAGCAGAAGCTACTTATGCCAATACAAAGGTTGAATTTCAGAGAAAAAGCGCCCTTTACAAAGAGCAACTCGTTACTCAGCAACAATTAGATGATGTAACAACAAGATTATCTCTTTCTGAAGCCGAGGTTGAAAAAGCTAAGGCTTCTCTATTCTTAGCAAAGCAAAGGTTATTTAAGACTAAAATATATAGCCCTATCGATGGGTTCATCAAAGAAAAGAGAACTTCTATTGGTAATTATGTCAGAAATGGCTCTAATCTGTTTGTTTTAATTAGGAATAATCCACTAAAACTAAATTTCTCCATCAGTGAAAAGGATATTGGAAAAATAAAGAAAGGGCAAGATGTAACTTTTAGAGTAGATGCCTTTCAAAATAGAGAGTTCAAGGGCAAAGTTAATACCATCTATCCAAGTTTAGACGAAAAAACCCGTACTTTACAGATCGAAGCCTTAACGCCAAATAGTGATGGCTTGCTAAAACCGGGGCTTTTTGCAAAGGTGATTCTTTTTACAGGAGATGCTCGAGAAGTTGTATTGATTCCAGCAATATCTCTTATCTACGAAGGTGATAGAGTCACAGCCTACGTAGTTCAAGACGCTATTGCGAAGTCTAGAAACCTTAAGATTGGGCAACAGCATAAGATCAAAACTAAAGTAAATGATACTGAGTCAAAAATTACAGAATATGTTGAAGTAATAGAAGGGATTACTGAAGGTGAAATGATCGTCACTATAGGTCAACAAAATCTCTCTGAAAATGTCAAAGTTAAGATAATAGATTAGAGATTTATCTATGTGGCTTGCCGATATATCTATAAAAAGACCTGTCTTTGCAACGATGCTGATTCTTTCACTAGTCGTGTTAGGAGTGGTCAGTTATCCAAACATTGGTGTAGATCTATTTCCAAGAGTGGAGTTGCCCATCGTCAATATTAGAACAGTCCTTAAAGGTGCAAGCCCAGAGATCATCGATATAGATGTGACCGACAAGATAGAAGAAGCTATAAATACAATCAACGGAGTTAAAACCATTACCTCTACGAGTACTGAAGGCGTCTCCATAGTAACGGTTGAATTTTTTCTGGAGAGAGATATTGACATAGCTGTACAAGATGTTAGGGAAAAGATCGCGGCAATTAGAAATAAACTACCTACCGATATCGAGGAACCCATAATAGAAAAGGTTGATCCAGATGCAGCTCCTGTCCTTTGGCTTGCCCTGAGCGGAGAACAATCGGTAAGAGAAATATCTACTTACGCAAATGAAGTTTTAAAGGAGCAGCTTCAAAAGGTTAACGGAGTGGGTGCCATAAGAATGGTGGGGCAAAGGTTAAGACAAGTTAGAATATGGTTAGACCTCGAAAAATTAAATTCATATAGGATAACTGCTCATGATGTCGTAAGAGCTATCCAGAGAGAAAATATAGAGATGCCAGGAGGAAGAGTTGAAAGTGACACGAGAGAGTTCATCGTAAAGATCAAAGGTGAGTTGCCAACAATAAATGATTTCAATGAGCTCATAGTAGGATATCATCGCGGTTCAGCCATAAGGATCGGAGACATTGGTAAAGCAGAGGATGGTATAGAAGAGAAAAGAACCATAGCGAGATTTAATGGCTTGCCAGCTGTTGGTTTGGGTATACAAAAGCAATCAGGAACAAATACAGTCGAGGTAATAGATCGTGTAAAAAGAGAAGTTGAAAAGATTAAAAAAACACTTCCAACAGGGATGCGGATAGATATTGGATTTGACCAGTCTTTTTTTATTAAGAGATCTATCCACGAGGTTCAGACTCATCTAATCTATGGTGGCTTCTTTGCAGTTTTAGCAGTATTGGTGTTTCTAAAAAGTTTAAGGCTTACTTTTATAAGTGCCCTTGCAATCCCAACTTCTATCATTGCAACTTTTAGCATCATGTATGCCTTTAACTTTACCTTTAATAATATGACTATGCTTGCTTTGTCATTATCAATTGGAATTCTTATAGACGACGCCATTATTGTGATTGAAAATATCCATAGGCATATTAAAAATGGGATGAGACCAATGGAAGCTGCCTCCTTTGCCACCTCAGAAATAGGTCTTGCCGTTATGGCAACTACCCTGTCGATCGTTGCAATCTTTTTGCCAGTCGCTTTTATGAAAGGAATAGTCGGTCGTTTCTTTCTACAATTTGCTCTCACCGTTGTATTTGCCGTAATGGTCTCTTTGCTTGTGGCTTTTACTCTTACACCTATGCTTTCATCTCGATTGCTTAAATCCCTTGACGAAGAAGGTGGTAATAGAAAATTCAAATATGCTCTTTTCTCTAAGATTAGTGAAAAACTTGACAATATTTACAATACAACTGAAGAACTATATAGAAAACTACTAATATTTTCTCTTAATCATAAGGTAAAGATATTAATTATAGCTACCCTTATATTCATTTTTAGTCTGTTCATTACGAGATTTATAGGTAAAGAATTCATACCGCCAGAGGACCAAGGTAGATTTATTGTAAGATTACAAGCTCCGGTCAATTATTCCATCGAGGAAGCCGACAAGATGTTTAAGCAAGCCGAAGAAATAGTTAGAGGTCTGCCAGAGGTTCGAACAGTCTTTTACGCACAGGGAGCAGGCTTGACTGCTGAAATTAATAAAGCGTCGATGTTTGTAGGGCTTACTCCAAAAAAAGAACGAAAGAGAAACCAACAAGAGATTATGAAAGATGTTCGTAAGAGATTCAAAGAAATAACAGGTCTTAAGGCAACCGCTGAAGATGTCTCTTTAATTGGTGGAGGGATAAGACAGGTTCCTATACAGTTTAGCATTCAAGGTAGAGACCTTGCAGCTTTAGAAGAATATTCAAAGCAAATAATATCAGAATTCGCAAAGTTGCCTGGGATAGTCGATGTAGACACCACCTTAGAGGCGGCAAAGCCTGAAATACGGGTGTTTATAAACAGAGACAAAGCTGCTGAATTAGGGGTAGAAGTGGCAACGATTGCAGAGACAATCTCTTTCTTAATTAGTGGTGAGTTTGATGTAGCTAAGTTTAAAGATGAAGCGAGAGGTAGGAGATATGATGTCAGAGTTAGGCTTAATCCTGAAGATCGAAAAGATATAACTGATCTACAAAGAATCTATGTAAGAGCTAAAGACGGCAAGTTAATAGAATTATCTAACATTATAAGCCTTCAGGAAGGAGGAGGCTCAAGCATTATAAATAGAGTTGATAGACAGAGAGCTATAATATTATTTGCAAACCTTGAAGGTAAACCTTTGGGACAGGCAAAGGAAGAACTAAATAATATTACTGCAAAAATATTACCGGCAGGTTTCTCTACTTCCTATAAAGGGGTGGCAGACGTGATGGAGGAATCATTCTTCTATCTGATATTTGCTCTCGTTTTAGGAGTAGTAATTGCCTATATGATTTTAGCATCACAATTTGAGAGTTTTATTCATCCTGTAACAATATTAATATCTATGCCTTTGTCATTCATCGGCGCCTTTGGTGCTTTACTCATAACTGGTAACACTATCAATATCTTCAGCTTAATTGGGTTAATCCTCCTTATGGGTTTGGTTAAGAAGAATGCTATTTTGCTCGTGGATTACACAAATACATTAAGGGCAAGGGGAATGGGGAGAAAAGAGGCTATTATCACAGCTGGTCCTATAAGATTAAAACCTATTCTTATGACAACCTTTGCAATGATCTTTGGAATGATTCCTATAGCTCTTGGCATAGGAGAAGGTGCTGAGACAAGAGCACCTATGGCTATTGCTACAATTGGTGGACTTATCTCTTCGTTATTTCTTACACTAATAGTGGTACCAGTGATCTATGATATCTTCGATACCTTCCAAGAAAAGCTTTTTCTAAAATTGAGAAGGAAGGAACCTTAAACAGATGGTTGAAACTTAATATATTTTTCCCATATAAAGAATAATTCTCTCGTAGCCCTTAAGTCCCTCACACAGTAGCGAGCAATGTCTAAATACTTTCCGTCCTTGAAAAGAGCTTTTACATTCTGTCCTGTAATACCCTCTGCTTTAGGGCTCTGTATGTTAAAGGTTCTACACCATATATCGAGGCTGAATCTTCTCTTAGTAGTTCCAAAAAAAGTTAATTGGTCAAGAAGGTCGATATGGACATCAGAATATTTATTGGTAATTAAATCTCTGGTAGGTTTTAATCTATGTACAGCAGAACGTATTTGAATGAAAGGACACTCAAACCTTCTCCCATTAAAAGTAATAAATCTATCAAAGGATATTATAGTATTCCAAAATTCAGTTAAGATTTCTCTCTCAGAAGCGCTTTGATAGACTATATCATCTTCCTCGAAGGTGTTAATCTTTTGATCTGGAGATTGAAAATAAACCCTTCCTCTATTGGTGTCTGGATTTAGCATCCCCAAGGCTATAATTTGAGCGGTATGAGGATAGAAGGAGAGAGTCTCTTTGATTTTCTCTTCTTCTTCTGGCTTATCTATCCACCTTAAAAAATAGCTCTGTATGGATGGATCTAAGGAATCGAAATCATCACCTACTGTCTCAATATCAAAAATTACACGATTCATACCTACACAGTTATGGACATGGGAGCTTTAAGCCGCCTTCTTTAACATCCTTTCAAAGACTTTCCAAGTCTTAAGTATCTCGATTGCCTTTTGGAGTTGCATGTCAGATTTCTCATCTATTTCAGTAGACACACGATCCTTATGCTTATCGTCCTTTAACTCTCCTTGATCCAATACTTCTTGTTTCACTATTATATCTGGAGTAATTCCTACATTATGTATCATAGTCCCATTTGGAGTATAATACTTTGCTGTAGTAAGCCTTAATCCTGAACCATCACTTAAAGGAATAATACTTTGAACAGAACCTTTACCAAAGGTTTGTTCACCAACTATTATAGCCCTATTCCAATCCTTCAAAGCACCTGCTACAATCTCTGAAGCGCTGGCGCTACCACGATTCACGAGGACTACCATGGGAATCTCTTCGAAGTAAGGATAAGATTTTTCTGTATAGTATTCAATCTTTTCACCACTTTTGTTCTTTATATAGACTACCAACTTCTTGGGTGGTAAAAAAACTTCTGCAGTATTGACAGCTATATTCAATAATCCACCAGGATCATTTCTTAAATCAAGAATAAGGGACTTCATGCCTTCTTTTTGGAGCTTATTCAATGCTGCCACTAAGTCATTAGCAGTCGGCTCCTGAAATTGTGTTAACTTCACATATCCAATATCACCCTCTAACAGTTTATGCTTTACGCTCTTGATCTTTATTGTATCTCTCACTATAGTAAAGTCCTTTGGGTCCTTCCAGCCTTCTCTAAAGATAGTAAGAGTAACTGTAGTTCCCTTCTGCCCCCTCATTTTAGAGACTGCTTCATGAATCTCCATCTTCTTGGTTGTCTCTCCGGAAATCTTTAGAATTTTGTCGCCTGCTTTAATTCCTGCTCTATAGGCTGGTGTATCTTCAATTGGAGCAATAACAGTCAAAACACCATCTTTTATACCAATTTGTATGCCGATGCCACCAAACTCGCCTTTAGTTTCAACTCTCAATTCCTTTAAAGCTTCGGGCGTGAGATAAGCAGAGTGAGGATCCAAGGAACTCACCATACCCTTAGTTGCTGAAATGACGAGGTCTTTCGTTTGAACTTCATCTACATAATTTTTCTTGATGATAGACAAAACCTCAGTAAAAACCTTTAGCTCTTCATAACCGCTTTGTGCGCTCACAGAGTTGAAGGCGTAAGTGCCTAATATAGAACCAATGAAAACTAAGCTGAAAAAGATTACTAAATATTTATTTTTTTTAAAGATCATTTATATCATCCCTCCATCTTGATAAAGATTGAAATTAAGAAAAGAGAGTAAGTAAGAAGAATGTTCGAAAAATGACAATCCTTGTCTTTAAAGTCTATCCTACTTTTTTTAACCAATGCTCAGGATTGAGAGCTCTTCCTTTATATCTAATCTCAAAGTATAAACCGTAAGTGCCAAGCAGTTGTGATTCGCCTGTCTCTCCTATTAACTCTCTTTCTTGTATTATAGCACCATTTTTAGGAAAAATTCTCGACAGGTTCCCATATAAAGTGTGATAGCCTCCTCCATGACTCACTATCACGAGTTGCCCAAAACCCTTAAAACTATCGGCAAAGACGACTTTTCCTTCATAAACAGCCTTCACTTGAGAATTAGGACTGGTTTTGATGTGAATGCCACTTCTGAAGACCGGAAGATTAAATATTGGATCTGTTTGTGAACCATAGGGTATGGCGATCGTTCCAACAACTGGCCAGTTTAACTTCCCTTTGAGTTTTGTAAAGGCGCTGTACTCAGGCAAATCCTCTTCTCTTACTGGAGCTTTTACCTCACCCTTCTTCTTTTTAAGTTCCCTCTCTTTCCTGTTAGCTTCTTCAATAATCTGCATGATTCTATTTGAAGCTTCCTTAAGCTCTTTAATCATATTCTCATAATAGCTTTTCTCCTTTTTAACACTCACAAGGAGTTTTTCCTTCTGAACCTTCTGTTCTTTATGAGAAGCTTCCAATTTTCTATAACTTTCTTCCTCCTTTTGCAATTCAGCTTCAAAGGCTTGGAGCTTAGAAACTTTCTGCCTAAGCAAATTAATTGTTGTCTGATATCTCTTAATTAGTGATTTATCATATTCTGATATATCTCTAAGATATCTAATAACTTTAAGAATTTGATCAGGATCCTCTGCACTTAATATCACTAAGATAGGTTCATTCTCATAAGCCATTCTTTGAATTGCCTTTATTCTCTTCTTTAGTAATCTCTTCTGATGTGAGAGTTTTTCATTGTAGCTTTTAATTTCACTATTAAGCTCTCTTATATTATTTTGTAAATCAGTTATTTTATCCCTTTGCAGCTGGAGTTTTTTTTCAATCTCGGCAAGCTCTAAATTTAGCTTTCTTAATTCTTCAAGAATATTTTTTTCTGTCTTCTTAGTTGATTCAAGTTTTTTCTTATGAATCTTCATCTGCTCTTGAATCTGCTTATACTCCTCTTGAGGACTGCGAGCAACAACGAGATTATCAAAGGAAAACCATAAAAGGAAAGCAATCATAAAAGACAGAAGGAGGAAATAAAATAAGGCAGATGAATAACAATTCCTGTTATACATCTTAAACCCTTATTCTACCAATAGCGATAATAGAACCTACAGCCCCTAAAAATGAACAAAGCACTACCGACAGAGGAATTACTTGCCATGGTAAAACTAAACCTTCTACTATTGGGATTATAGTGGCAAATTGGTACTTAAAGGAAAAGTATAAAATACCTGTAAAAGAAGCCCCAAAAATTCCACCCACTGTTCCTAAAATAACTCCCTCTATTAGAAAAGGAGCTCTTATAAAACCATTGGTTGCTCCAAGAAGTTTTAGAATTTCAATTTCATTTTTCTTGCGATAGAAGAGTATCTTTACTGTACTATATGAAATAAATACCACCACTATAGAGACTGTTAAAAAAAGGAAGATTCCAATGATCTGGGATGACTTTTTTAGGAGATAAATCGTCTCTACTATTTTTTCTCCAAAATAGACATCATCGACACCTTGTATTTTCTTGATGTCTTCCGAAATTTTTGAAACGGCATCCATTGAAACTATTTCTTTTTTTAATTTAACCTCCATATAAGGTGATAGGGGATTCTCATCAAGACCCTCTAAAATAATAGCAGCACCTTTAACTGTTTTTTCAAACTCTTGTAATGCTTGAGCCTTTGAAAAAAACCTGATTTCGGAAATTTCGGTTCTCTCCTTTAGTTGATTATTTATCTTTTCAACATCTTCTTGTGAAATATTATCTTTAAGATAAACTACTACAGAAAAGAGTTCAGGCAGTCGATTAGTCGCAAGATGGAAGTTATAAACCAAAAGAAAGATAATCAATAATATAAAAAAGCTTGAAGCTATAGACGCAACCGAGAGCAAATTGACCCATTTTTCTCTATATATACTCTTTAAAACTGTTCTAAGGGTATAGGACATATATTTAACCCTTTTCTACTAAATTCCCTTCATCTAATCTTAAAACCCTTCTCCAAGTATTTCTAAATAACTCTCTATAGTGTGTAGCTATGATAGTTGTTGTTCCCTCTATATTTATCTCGGTTATTAGCTGCATTATAGCTGTTGCGGTGTTAGGATCGAGATTGGCTGTCGGTTCATCGGCAAGAATTATCTCAGGATTAGAGGCAATTGCTCTTGCAATTACAACTCTCTGTTGCTCCCCACCAGAAAGAGAGGGCGGATAAAAATCAGCCTTGTGTCTTAAGTGGACTCTTTTTAAAGCGTCATATACACGATTTTTTATATCCTTTTCATAACGTATTCTTAAACTCAAAGCAACATTTTCAAAGACAGTCAAGTTATTGATGAGTTTAAAATCTTGAAAGATGATCCCCATTTTTCTTCTTAAATAGGGGACTTGAGAGTGTTTTAAAGTGGAAAGTCTTAGATCTCCAACTGTAATCTCCCCTTCGTCAGGGAATTCTGCCATATAAATGAGCTTTAAAAGAGTGGTTTTTCCGGAGCCAGTAGGCCCTGTTATAAAGACCATTTCACCTTTCTTTATCTCAAAGGTTATCTGTCTTAAAACAGTTAATGTATCATATCTTTTAACAACATTTTCAAACTTTATCATTACACCCTTCTATTAAAGGATTTTCTCAATAATAATTTATAGATTCTCTAAGGCAACCTTTATAATGTTATCGCTCGTCAGTCCAAAAAATTCAAGTAATTCTTTAGGAGTGCCTGAACAACCGAAGGAGTCTTTAACCCCTATTCTCTTAATCTTTATCGGGTGATTTTCTGATAAAAACTCCGAAACGGCTCCCCCTAAACCACCTATTATTGAGTGCTCTTCAGCAGTTATAATTAGCTTCGACCTATTAGCTACCTCCATAAGAGCTGTTGTATCGAGTGGTTTAACAGTAGACATATTGATAACACCAGCATCTACACCTTTACTTCTTAGGACATCTCTTGCTTTTAGAGCTTCAGAGACCATTACGCCATTAGCTATTATGTTAACATCGGAACCAATATTGTAGATGAAAGCTAAACCAATCTTAAACTCGTAGTCTTCTGGGCATACCGGCGGAACCTTTGCTCTGCCTAATCTTACATAGACAGGTCCATAATATTCAGCGATACTTTTGATTACCTGTTGTGTTTCGAAACCATCGGCTGGGACGATAACGGTCATATTTGGTAAAACTCTCATCACAGCTATATCTTCGAGAGACTGATGAGAAGCTCCGTCTTCACCAACGGTCAATCCACCATGAGTTGCCACTATCTTAACATTCAGGTTTGAGTAACAAATAGTCTGTCTTATTTGTTCCCAAGCTCTGCCAGTGGCAAAAATTGCAAAGGTAGATGCAAAGGGTATTTTGCCTGTCAAGGAGAGACCACTGGCTGTCCCCATCATGTCTTGTTCGGAAACTCCCATATTGAAGAACCTTTCGGGGAATAATCTTGCAAATTTTTTTGTCTTTGTTGAACCTGAAAGATCAGCATCGAGAACTACTATATCTTTATTTATACTTCCTAATTCGGCAAGAGCTTCACCATAGGCATCTCTTGTAGCTATAGCTACTCCAAAAAGGCTTCCTCTATCTGTTTTATCAGCAGTATCTTGCGATCTACTACCCATCTTCACCAAGCTCCCTTAAAGCGGCCTCTAGCTCTTCAATAGTTGGTGCAATGCCATGATATTCAACTTTGTCTTCAAAGATTGAGACCCCTTTACCTTTTATAGTCTTAGCTACAATAACTGTCGGTTTTATCTTAATCCTTTCAGATTCGTCGAGCGCCTCTACTATCTCGCCCATATTGTGTCCATCTATCTGTAAAACATGCCAACCAAAGGCCTCCCATTTTTTAGTCACTGGTTCGATCTTCATCACTTCAGAGCACCTACCATCTATCTGTAAATCATTTAAGTCTACTATTGCACAGACATTGTCTAAGGAGTAATGGCTTGCTGTCATCGCTGCTTCCCAAATTTGCCCTTCCTGTATCTCTCCGTCACCAAGAAGGCAATAAACTCTTGCATTAATCTTACTTAATCTCAAACCAAGAGCAATGCCATTGGCAACGGAAAGTCCTTGACCGAGCGACCCTGTAGAAACCTCAACCCCTTTCAAAAGTTTAGAGGATGGATGTCCCTGCAAAGGAGAATTTAGTTTTCGTAGTGTGTTTAACAAACTTGGATCGAAATAACCAGAATAGGCTAAGACTGCATATAAAAGAGGTGCTGCGTGCCCCTTTGACAGAATAAATCTATCCCTCTCTGGCCATTCAGGCTCCCAAGGTTTATGTCTCATTTTGTAAAAATAAAGGGCTGTAACAATATCAGTTGCGGAGAGAGATCCTCCTGTATGACCTGAACCAGCTTTTGTAAGCATCTTTAAAATTGCTATCCTTATTTTACGAGCTTGTTCCTTCAAAAAGATTATATCTCGACTTTGAATAAGTGTTGTCACCTATTGCACCCTCTAACTAAGATATTTAATTATATTCACTATTATAAAAGAAAGACTAAAAAAAAGAAATTATTATGAAACTTAGATTTCAACCTTTTATTAGGATCATCCTTTAATGTACAATGAGATAGCAAAAGTAATCTTTGAAACTACAAAGGCATCTTGATTTACAAGCTACATAAGACGATCTATGGGCAATTAAACCGAAAAACTTTTTAGTCTAAAATCACAAATTATTTTGTTTGTAATTTAGCATCATCATAGAGGAAAATTTGAAATTCTATTTCTAAATGAATTAGTTAATTGGATCTCAGAGCATTGTGAGAATTTATTTTTCTCTAATTGTCGGCTTAATCCACCAATTGATGGTTAGCTTTAATGATAGCTTTAAGTCTATGATATAATGGTAATTTATTAACTTTCTCTCTTAAGGTCTCTATTAATTAGATTATGCATTACAGACGCCCCACATGGGATGAGTATTTCATCGAGATAGCTAAAATTGTATCATCTCGTTCTACTTGCCTTAGACGTAGATATGGTGCAGTAATTGTCAAAGATAATGTAATAATCAGCACAGGATATAATGGGGCACCTCGAGGTTCTATAAACTGTATCGATTTGCAAAAATGTAAGAGGCAGGAACTTAACATTCCTGCAGGAGAACGCTATGAACTATGTGAGGCTGTCCATGCAGAACAAAATGCCATAATTAATGGATCACCTGAGAGAATGAAAGGAGCAACAATATATATAGCTGGGTTCGAAAACGACAATAACTTCGCAGATGCCAAGCCTTGTCTGTTGTGCAGAAGGATGATAAGAAATGCCCAAATTAGCTCTGTCGTATACCTTTCAAAGGATGGCAACATAGTCAAAGAGAATTTTGACTAAAACTCACTCTCTAAAAGAGTTAATTACCACATAAGATATCGACAGTGCCAATATATAATGCAAAAATTAAAGCTATTTCTCTCTCTCTGCCGCTGTTACGAAAGCTCTCAGTTTTTGAATCATTTCAGAGAATTTCTCAGGTGTTAGTGATTGTTGTCCATCCGATAAAGCCTTTTCAGGCTCTGGATGGACTTCTATCATGATACCATCGGCACCTGCGGCTATAGCAGCGTATGACATGGCTGGCACATATTTAGAGTACCCCGTAGCATGAGAAGGATCAACTATAACAGGCAAATGTGTCTCTTCTTTCAACACTGGGATAGCTGAAAGATCGAGAGTATTACGAGTTTTCGTTTCGAAGGTTCTTATCCCCCTTTCACAAAGAATTAAGGATCTATTACCTTCGCTTAAAATATATTCTGCACTCATGAGTAATTCTTGGATAGTCATTGACATTCCTCTTTTAAGTAAAACTGGTTTCTTCAACTGGCCAACTTTTTTCAAAAGTTCATAGTTTTGAGCATTCCTCGTTCCTATTTGTAGAATATCTGAATATTCTGCTACGAGCTCAGCTGTTTCAGGATTTAAGACTTCAGTAACTACTGGTAATCCTGAAATTTTGCGAGCTTTTGCAAGTAATTTCAAGCCTTCTTTCTTCAGTCCTTGAAAGGTATATGGAGATGTGCGAGGTTTATAGGCTCCACCCCTGAGGATGTCAGCTCCTGCTGCTTTAACAGCAAGAGCAACTTTTATAATCTGCTCTTCACTCTCTACAGCACAAGGTCCAGCTATCACCACAACTTTTTTGTCACCAATTGATACACCATCGGCTATTTTAACTATTGTAGGCTCCTTTTTAATTTCCTTAGAAGCAAGTTTATAAGGCTTCAAGATTGGCACGACCTTTTCTACCCCACTCATGTATTCCAAAGACTGTAAAACAAACTTGCCCCTTTCATCTCCCACAGCACCTATAACATCCCTTGTAGTTCCGTGAATAACATGAGGTCTATAGCCAAGTTCTTTAATCTTGTTTATTACTTCCTCCTTTTCTTTAAGTGAAGATTCTGGTTTCATAACAATAATCATTAATATCCTCCTTCCACCAGAAAAGGAAGAGCCGAGGGCGACCCCTCGGCTTCAATGAGGTACAAAAAATAAAACCGGGGGTAACCCCTTTCGTCTATCCCCGGTTTCTGGTTTATTTTAAGTTTATTTTACCGTCCTTAATCCAACCATCCACCGGTGATAGACGGCATAAAGAAGCCCCACCACCAGCTAAAGTTTGAATTATGGACAGCCATTTTTTGCATTTGATAATAATTATATAAAACAATGACTATATTATGTCAATACCCCGCCTTTCCTCAAAAATAATCTCTCTGAAAGAGTATTGTTTCCTCATAATTGACAAAAAAAGCAACCATCCTTTATCTCCTATTAATTAAACTCTTATCAAAAGGAGGTTATTGAGATGGTTGCCTTTATACCTTAAGGAGGATACATCATGAGAGACAGATTTGTCATTATC
>JAOAEO010000259.1 GCA_026416735.1 Thermodesulfovibrionales bacterium | reverse complement strand
TTCTTATACTGTCTAGAATCTGTATGGCCTTCAATAATTATTTTGTTCGGTAGTTTTGAGAGTTCTTTACCTACTGTCTGGATCAGTTTTTTAGCATCAGCTTTTAATTCGGAAGTACCAACTTCAAAAAATACATCCCTTTCAGAATCTACGAGTTCAATTCTGAGACCTTCTTTAACAATTTCAACTTTTACCTGATCAGAGATATTCATCAATTCAGTATCATTACCCAAATCTTCTTTTAACTTTTCTCCCATTTTTTCAAGTTCTGCTTTTTCTGCTTCTTTTCTTTTTAACTCTTCTTCAACATTAAGATCAATCAGTTGGGAGTTTTTACCATCGAGAATGCTTTGCCCTTTGGTTGAGAATCCAACCGGGTCCTTAAAGTATCCAGCAACTGCTTCTTTAACCTCTTCGCTTTGACCCAGTACCCATAAAACAATAAAAAGCGCCATCATAGCAGTAACAAAATCTGCATAGGCAACTTTCCATGCGCCTCCATGATGTCCGCCATGAACCTTTTTTATTTTTTTAATTATAGGGGCTTGATCTAATTGTGCTCCACCTAGGGAATTGTCGTTATTTGA
>JAOAEO010000258.1 GCA_026416735.1 Thermodesulfovibrionales bacterium | reverse complement strand
GCCTATATCCTTGATTTCATTAAGAGCTATTAGATATCTTATTTCTTCTTTATTCAATTATCCTCTTAGCCAATTTTAGCCTTAAAGCATTTATTTTAATAAACCCTTCAGCATCCTTTTGATTATAAACCTGATCCTTCTCAAAAGTTGCTAACTCCTCACTGTAAAGAGAATAAGGAGACTTTCTACCAGTTACAATACAGTTACCTTTATATAACTTAAGCTTTACAGAACCTGTTACATTGTTTTGTACTTCATCAATAAATCTTTGTAAAGCTATTCTTTCTGGTGAAAACCAATAACCATAATAGACCAGTTCGGCATATTTAGGAATAAGGCCATCTCTTAAATGCATCAATTCTCTATCTAAAGTTAAAGACTCTATTGCTCTATGGGCAACATGTAGAACTGTACCTCCTGGAGTTTCATAGACTCCTCTTGATTTTATTCCTACATATCTATTTTCAACCAAGTCAATTCTTCCTACTCCATTTTCACCCGCGATTTTATTTAGTTTACTGAGTAACTCAGAGGGAGAAAGTTTCTCTCCATTTAATGCCACTGGATTACCTTTTTCATATTCTATCTC
>JAOAEO010000257.1:204-590 GCA_026416735.1 Thermodesulfovibrionales bacterium | reverse complement strand
ACAACCTGTACCTACACTATTTCACCTACTTCTCAGTCTTTTAGTGCTTCTGGTGGGACTGGCAGTGTAAGTGTGACCACCCAAAGCGGCTGTAGTTGGACAGCAACAAGCAATGCCACATGGATTACTATTACTTCGGGCAGTTCCGGTACAGGCAGTGGCACCGTCAACTACTCAGTCTCCGCCAATACAAGCTCCTCAAGCAGAACAGGTACGATGACCATTGCTGGACAAACTTTCACAGTAACCCAGGCAGGGACAACCTGTACCTACACTATTTCACCTACTTCTCAGTCTTTTAGTGCTTCTGGTGGGACTGGCAGTGTAAGTGTGACCACCCAAAGCGGCTGTAGTTGGACAGCAACAAGCAATGCCACATGGATTCT
>JAOAEO010000257.1:0-107 GCA_026416735.1 Thermodesulfovibrionales bacterium | reverse complement strand
GGACAAACTTTCACAGTAACCCAGGCAGGGACAACCTGTACCTACACTATTTCACCTACTTCTCAGTCTTTTAGTGCCTCTGGTGGGACTGGCAGTGTAAGTGTGAC
>JAOAEO010000256.1 GCA_026416735.1 Thermodesulfovibrionales bacterium | reverse complement strand
GCCGGTAATATTCGAAACCAATCCCAACTACCCTAACCTTTTCGGCAGGGTTGAATATAAAGTAACATACGGCATTGCAACAACAGATTTTACAATGATAAAGCCGGGGGCTTTGCATAAAGCAAACGGTGGCTATCTGATAGTTGAGGCCGTTGAACTGTTTAAAAACCCCTTTTCATATGATGCATTAAAAAGGGCATTAAAAAACAAGGAAATAAAAATAGAGGATGTACTTGAGCAATACAGGCTGTTCAGCACATCAGCCTTAAAGCCTGAAGCAATTCCCCTTGATGTAAAAGTTATAATAGTAAGCAATCCTTTTATTTACTATTTGCTCAGGACGTTCGATGAGGAATCAAAAGAGCTTTTCAAGGTAAAGGCAGATTTTGACAATAAAATGGACAGAACAAAAGAAAATATTGAAAAATATGCAGGATTTGTGTCTCTATGTCAGAGAAAAGAAGGGCTACTTCCCTTTGACAGGACAGCCGTTGCAAAAATCGTAGAATACGGTTCAAGGCTTGCTGACCATCAGAATAAATTATCCATGAAATTCAGTGAGATAGAGGATTTAATAAGAGAATCACATTACTGGGCAT
>JAOAEO010000255.1 GCA_026416735.1 Thermodesulfovibrionales bacterium | reverse complement strand
TGACAAGATGGAGACAATCAAGGATTTCTTAAACAATTTCTTAGATGAAACTAACGAAAAATTAAGTCTCAGCTATAGCCATTCCCCAAATTTAGATAAAACAGATTATCTAAAAGTCATTTTTTCCTGCGCCTTTTATTTAGGAATTTGCAAGATACTTAGCACTAACAACATACCCGAAAAGAACACTGAACCCATTGAGATAACAAAACTAAGAGAGAGTTTTAAGAATATTTATAGCACATTCAAATTAGAACTTAACGATGTAGTCTTAGGTAATGAAGTGGACAAAATTCAAAAAGAGATTAATAAGCTGGCTGAAACTTGGACCCCTCTTATTACATGTCTTTATTCAGGTGATAAAATAGTCACATCCCCTCAGAAGAGAAACTTCTTCGCCCATGCAGGGTTTGAGGGTAATTTAACAGAATGTATGCGACAAGAAGGTAAGATTTACTTAAGGTATAATGAAGACAAAAAATCTACCATAGAAAACTGGTTAAAAGAATCAATTTAATTTTTAGCACATAAATATGGACAAAAAAATATCATTCAGTAATCATATAATGTTTTGCAACTCAACGGGTAACCAGACAGTTAATTTCC
>JAOAEO010000254.1 GCA_026416735.1 Thermodesulfovibrionales bacterium | reverse complement strand
GGGAGAAACGATTAATGATGCCAATACCATACATGAGGAGTTCTTTGATGCAGGATTTAAAACTTATCAAGAAATTATATCCTATGTTTCAAACTATGGTTTTGACGAAGAAGCCATCAATCAAAAGATAGGATCTTTATCAGGGGGAGAAAAAAAGTTGCTTCAATTGGCTAAAGTCGCGGCGAACAGGGCAAATATGCTGCTTCTTGACGAACCGACAAGTCATTTAGACACCTATTCGCAGATAGCGCTTGAAAAAGCCATAGAAGGCTATAAGGGTGCGATTTTAATGATCTCCCATGATTACTATACGATAGCAAACTGCATGGATTATGTTTTAATCGCTGAAAATAAGACGATTAGAAGAATGAGTATTAAAAATTTTAGAAAATTAATTTATGCCAGTCACTTTGATAAAGATTATTTAGAAATTGAACAAAAGAAAAAGTCCATTGAAACAAAAATAGAATTGGCTTTAAAAGATAATAATTTTGAGCGTGCAAAAGTTTTATCTGAAGAGTTAGAAGGGCTGATTAAGTTACTTTAAATCATGTATTCGATGGTTATTATGGTTGATATTTATGGTTAGTAAAATGCTCCCAATGGT
>JAOAEO010000253.1 GCA_026416735.1 Thermodesulfovibrionales bacterium | reverse complement strand
AAACATAAGAAAGATGGCAGAGGAACACTAAAAGAGGAAAAGATCTTTGCAGAAAATCAAAGTTTAAGAGCTGTAATATTACATCGAAGAATCTTGAGCTAAAAGAGTCTTTTGGGATAGGTGAGACCATTGGAGATAAAGGCACATTTGAGCGAGATTCAGAAGGCAAAGACAGGGGGTTTTATTCATCCATAATTGGGAGACTGAAGTAGTTATAGCTATGCTAAGAGGCATCCTCTAATAGAATAATGACCTCTCGGATATAAGCCTTTCACGGGTTTATAGAATACAGAGTAAAAGGAGGCTATTACCAGATGGGGTAGTACTATAGGTGAAGCAGAGAAGGGATATAAAGAAGAGTGGGATGTGTTTTAACAACTCCTGTAGATGATTATAGCAGATATACAGTTTAACACAAAGTAATGCTAAGCCTATCAGTACAGAGCATCAGCTTTTTATGTAGGAGATGATTAGAAGACAGGTATAGATAGAGTAAAACTGAGAGAGGTCAACAGTTCACAGCTTAGACCTAATAGCCCTGTGACATTTATGGAAGCTCAGAGGCTGGCTGATAGGTATACATAGACTTTTTAATTTTAAAGAGGCTTTCTACCT
>JAOAEO010000252.1 GCA_026416735.1 Thermodesulfovibrionales bacterium | reverse complement strand
ATCTTAGCCGGTATATCTGGGCAATATACTCAGCAGAAAGATCAAAGCGGTTTGTAACGATATTAAAAAGTTCACCGTTTGAGGAGTCAATTAACTGTATAATCCTTAAGAAATACTGCATCTGCGTACTTTGGCACCCAAGAATGACTTCCTTGTCAGCTAAAATATTACTCCCTTTAGCAATTAAGTTTTCGTTCATGACAGTAATAACAGCGTTTTTCTTAAGCCTTGAAACAAAGTAGATACCTTCTTCACAGGATCGGTCATACTCCTTATAATCAAGGTATGCACGGTCAAATTTGGTCAACAGCCTTTTCCAATATATTCATTGGTAAAAAGCCTGTTAAAGTTTCAAAAACTGTAGTACAATCAGCCATATCGTTAGCTCCTTTGTTAATTGATGTGGTTGCTGGTCAGGCGAACCCACTTGATATTAACAAAGGGGCTTTCAATCTTTCTACAGGTAAATATTACAGTTGATTTTTAGTAAAAATTTTTATGCAACAACAATGAGTATGACGGTGCAATAACAGTAAAATATAGAAATGAAACGGAGAATTGATGTGAGAATAAGAGATATGATACGCCGCTATGAAAAAAATCCAATACTTACACC
>JAOAEO010000251.1:365-621 GCA_026416735.1 Thermodesulfovibrionales bacterium | reverse complement strand
TAATTGAAGAGCGTTCTGATAGAATATTTATTATTGATTATAAAACTTCAAGTAAAAAGGAAAATTATAAAATAAACATCGACAAACTATCTGAAATAATTGACAATTATAAGTATCAAATAAAATTAGATAAAACTTCTTATTTCACTTATCTTATTGGAAATAACATATCAAGTCTTCAAATGCCTATCTATTTATTGGGATTTAGTAAAGCAAAAAATGTTTCTCTCGATAAATTAGTAGGCTTATATTTACT
>JAOAEO010000251.1:0-355 GCA_026416735.1 Thermodesulfovibrionales bacterium | reverse complement strand
GAATTCAATCCATTAGAAAAGGCATCATCATTAGAAAATGCCATGGATAACATTGAGTTAATTCTAACAAACATCCTTGATGAACTTCTTAACCCAGATATTCCCTTTTATCCAACAAAAAATTTCAAAGAGAATTGTCAATACTGTGACTTTAGAACAGTCTGCGGAACACTTTGGGTAAAGGCAAGAGATTAAGATAAAAATTTGCCCAATTATTTTAAAAAGTATTAGAATTTAAATTAAAAATTATATGGGAGGGCTGTCATGGTATTACTTGGAGTAAATGTTGACCATGTGGCTACTGTAAGACAAGCAAGAAAAACCTTTGAACCAGACCCTGTAATGGCTGCTACAC
>JAOAEO010000250.1 GCA_026416735.1 Thermodesulfovibrionales bacterium | reverse complement strand
TTAATATAAAAATTTATTTTTACCCGCATGCTGTTATATTATATCATTTGATATTTGAATTCAAGGTTTTTATGACTTGAAGGCAACTACTAATAATATTGTATTGTTAGGGAAAAACCTTGTGTGAACTCTTAGGAATGTGTTTTAACAAGGAAGTGACTCCAAGTATCTCTTTCAGGGGATTTAGGCATAGGGGAGAGAAAAATAAAGATGGATGGGGAATAGCCTTTTATCGTGAAGGTTTAGCAGTAGCAGTTTATAAAGAGCCTATTGAGACAGACAAAAGTAATCTTTCTGAATTTTTATCAGAATATAATTCAAAATCCAGAAAAGATATAAATACTAATATTGCTAAAAACTCCTCAAATACATTGTTAATTACTTCAATTTCATAAAGTATAAGTCCAGTTTTTATTGTTTTAATTTTTTCACCACCTCTTAGTGAAAAATTGGACTGTGATAAAATTGTGATAAAACTATCACAAAAGGCTATTTTTTGCATTCAAGAAATCCTGTATTTAAGCCATTTTTTGTTTTTAAAGTTGAATTCACACGGAAGAGGTCGTGGGTTCGATACCCTCATCGCCCATTCAATTCAGTATTTTAAATGGTTTTCACTATAT
>JAOAEO010000024.1 GCA_026416735.1 Thermodesulfovibrionales bacterium | reverse complement strand
CAACCCCCAAAGAGAGAGG
Source organism: Thermodesulfovibrionales bacterium (assembly GCA_026416735.1). Classification (GTDB taxonomy): domain Bacteria; phylum Nitrospirota; class Thermodesulfovibrionia; order Thermodesulfovibrionales; family Dissulfurispiraceae; genus DYHD01. The sequence continues at coordinate 15,744 of JAOAEO010000024.1, read as the reverse complement.
AGAAACCAGATATTAAAAGAGATAAGACGAGAGAATCAACCCCTCAATTTATCAGACCTGATAGAGAGACTTTACCACCTCAAGAAAGGATTAGAGAAAGAAGGCCACCAGAGATCCAGAGAGAAAGTACTCCAGAGCCTCAACCCCCAAAGAGAGAGGAGAAACCAGATATTAAAAGAGATAAGACGAGAGAATCAACCCCTCAATTTATCAGACCCGGCATAGAGAGGGAGGCACCCCCTATTGATAGAAAAAATGGAGCAGAAAAGGAAAAAGATGTAAAAAGCGTAGAAAAGGATAAACAGGTAGAAAAATTACCTCCCTTAGAAGAATCTGTTCCAAAAGATAGAGGCTTTCCGCCCACCAGAAATAGATAGATTCTATACCATTCAGGGAAGAGATGCAAAGAATGCATCTCTTCCCTGAAATTTTTGCACCCATTTATTGAATACCAAAAAGCTTCTTCTATGATATACCGATTTAATTTTTTTCTGACTTTGATGGCAAGACGGATGTTCCCCTATCCTCTCTTTCGCTTTCTCAAAACTACAAAACTCATTAAACCAAATCAACTCCTCTTTGATGGTTCTCATCACTCTCTCAGTGTGAGCATTTCCCTTTCCTGTAATTGCTTTCTCTAAGGCTTCCTCCCATTCAGCAGTCCTACCCCTTAAGAAAACTCCAAGCCCAACTGTCTTCTTAGTATACCAGTTGAACACTAAAACTAAATATATCCACTCTACGACAGGTATCATAAACTTAGTCCTATCTATTCCCCATATCTGCTTTAGGCTTTCTTCTTTTAACATCCCTCTTTGCATACTGTTCTGGTTAAACGTGAAACAAAAAGCTTAGTTTAAGTTGGGTATTCGAAGGTTTTTTTGATACCTGAAAAATTCAAAAGGGGCGTCTTTGCACTAGTGACGCCCCTTTTATGAAAAAAGCACGAAATTATGGCTTCTTAGCGGGTTCAGCTGGTTTAGCTTCAGGCTTAGGTGCAGGTTTTGCTGGTTCTGCTGGCTTAGCCGGCTCAGCTGGTTTAGCAGGCTTAGCTTCTGGCTTCGGTTTTGGTGCTGGCTTTATGCTCTTAGCAACGTTTTTACCATCTTGCACAGCATATTTTGCAACAACCTTATCTCCAACCTTCACACCCTCAAGAAGCTTAGGATCGGCTGTCATTGTAACATCAGCCTTTTTACCCTTCACAGTAATAGTTTTGGCTGCTGCATCAACGGCAGCAACTTCACCAGTTATTTGTTTTACCTTTGGCTTCTCTGCCTTCTTTTCTTCTGGTTTAACTGCAGGTTTCGCTGGTTCTGCTGGCTTAGCTGGCTCAGCTGGTTTAGCTGGTGCAGCTGGCTTAGGAGCTTCCTTTGTTGCTGCAGGTTTTTCTTGAGAAATTGCTACTGAAGAAATGGCGAAAACAAAGAGTAATGCTACTACTATGGCTAAATACCTCTTCATCTTTAATCACCTCCTTTCTTTTTAAAAGAATTTCTAAAAATAGTGCATCCAATCATTAAGCAAAGAAAATGCCAATACACAAGTTTAGACTTAAGAATCAATTACCTTAAGAATCCTCAATAATAAAGGAAACATAAGATACTATCTCAATTACATGATAAATGTCAATGGATTTATAATCTAAATTATTTTTATTGCATTCGTAAAATTTTGTCTTTTTAAAGCTACTTTAAAATTTAAAAGAAAATTTATAATTTAATCCCTTTTTAGGGATGGTATATCCTCTTTTGAGGAAGAACCTCTAAGGCCAAACTTTTCTAATCTATACCAGAATGTTTTATAACTCATTCCTAACAATTTAGCAGCATTGGTAGCGATGTTATTAGACTTAGACATAGCTTTTTTTATTAATTCCTTCTCTAACTCTTCAAAATTTATTCCATTGTCAGGTATTTGAATATCGAGAATGCCCGAGACATTCTCTTCACGAGGGAATTTCAGTTCACTTTTTATATCATTAATACTGATTATATCCTTATCACACATCAAAACAGCTCTTTCAATAACAGATTCAAGCTGTCTGATATTACCAGGCCAGTGATACTCCATAAGAGCATTTTTTGCCCCTTCACTAATATCTTTAATTCGTTTGCCAAACTCTTTGTTATATTTATCGATAAAAAACTTTACGAGAGCTGGGATATCTTCTTTTCTCTCCCGGAGAGGTGGAAGTTCTACAACAACTACCTTCAGTCTATAGAATAGATCTTCCCGAAACCTACCAGCTGCTACTTCTTTCTCTAAAAGTTTGTTTGTGGCTGCTATAATTCTTACATCAACTTTGATGCTATTCTTGCTACCTATTCTTCTTATTTCTTTATCTTGCAGTACTCTAAGAATTTTTGTTTGAGTCAACAGAGGTAGATCACCAACCTCATCTAAAAAGAGAGTTCCCTTGTCTGAAGCTTCAAAAAGTCCAATTTTTCGATGCGTCGCACCTGTAAAAGAACCAGGCTCATATCCAAAAAGCTCACTCTCGATCAGATTTTCTGGTATAGCAGCGCAATTTAGCACCGTAAATGGTCCTGTGCGCCTGGGACTATTGTAGTGGATAGCTCTTGCTATGAGTTCTTTACCCGTCCCACTCTCCCCATATATCAAGACAGTCACCGATGTGGGAGTAACCTTCTTTATAATGTTTAAAATATCTTCCATTTTTTTTGAACTACTAACAATTCCGTCTATCTTAAATTTATTATAAAGCTCATAACGTAACCATTTATTTTCCTTCTGTAATTTAACCTTTTCAACAGCTTCTCTCACTTTATGTAAAATAAGATCTCTCTCAAGAGGCTTGGTAAGATAATCGAAGGCTCCCTTTTTCATTGCTTCGACAGCAGATTGAATTGTACCGTAAGCTGTCATTAAAATAAAGGCTGGTTTCACAGGGGTATCGGGCAGATGCTCTAATAATTCGGTGCCACTCATCCCGCTCATCTTAAGATCAGAGAGAACTACATCGGGATTAAGGGTCTCGATTAGCTTTAAACCCTCTTCACCAGTTAATGCAGTATGAACCTCATAATTTTGTTCTTCAAGGATGGTGCGAATTATATCTACCTGACGAGGTTCATCATCTATAACAACTATAACAGCCATAAGACTCCTCACTAATTAAATTTACTGTTACAGCCTTAAGAATACAGAGGAAGGATTATCCTAACCTCACTACCTTCACCTTTTTGGCTTTTGAACTCCACCCTACCACCATGCTCCTCTATAACTCTTTTAGTAAAAGAAAGACCAAGACCCAACCCTATACTTTCCTTTTTTGTAGTAAAGAATGGTTCAAAAACCTTTGGAAGATCCTCCTTTGAAACACCTTCGCCATTATCTAATACGGTTAACACGAATTCATTATTTATTATATCAGAGCTTATTCGTAGCATGGGCTCCTTCTGGATATTCTGCATCGCTTGAAAAGCATTAGTGACAACATTTAATATGCAAGATTTTATTAAATCTGGATCGACCATTAATTCACAATCCGATTGTTTTTCAATTACAATCTTTACACCCTCTATCTCTGCCTTTGCATTTATTACCGATTGTAAATCTTCTAAAATTTGATTAAAACTCGTCATCTTTCTATTCAATTTTATAGGCTTGCTATAAGTTAAAAAGTCATTTACGATATTATTGAGCCTTTGTATTTCTGCCTTTATTCCACTGACGATTTTTATAAATCTCTCTTTCTCTTTTTCTTCAGTAGGTATATATTTATCGTTTATATAATCAATGCTTAAGCTTATGTAATTCAAAGGATTACGAATTTCATGAGCAATATTTCTAGATAACTGACCGATAGCTGAGAGATGTTCAACCTCTCTAAGTCTTTCTTCGACAGCCTTCTGTTCTTGAAGTTTACTGACCATATAGTTAAAACTCTCTGATAACTGACCAATCTCATCTCTACTATTCACTGGCAGTTTCTGAGTTAAATCACCATTGGCCACCTTTATAGCGGCTTTTACTACATCTTCTATAGGGCGGGTGTAATGTTTCGAAAAGATCAAAGTCATTATTATGCCAATCAAAAAGACAAAAATTGTAACTACTATTTTCTCCAAAGTGGCTGTTTTCAATAGATCTGAGAAATCATCTTTATTGATTTTCAGATGAATGTAACCATGGTGAATATAAGCATATTGTGTCCCCCCCGAAATTACAGGGAATATTACATTATAGGTCTTGCCCTCATCAGATACCGGATCTCCGAGTTCGGCTCTAATTATTAACTCCTTCTTTTTCCTCGTAATAGGTTTTCCTATTTGTGTTGGAATTGTGCTTGCTATGATTTTATCATCATTACTTATTATTGTAATCTCTTTAATTCCCTTTGTATTGAGTTGTCGTAAGTAGTTACTCAATCTTGCTTCATCAGTTGTTCCTGAAGCTGTGACCTCCTCTACACCAATTTGGATAGCTTTAGTAAGCTCAGCCGTTTGCTTTTCAATCTCAGAGAAGATTTTCTGCTCAGAACGATTATAAAAAAAGAGAAGAATAGAGATCAAAATGAAGCTCAAAAGGAGCATCATTATTATCAATTTTGTATTAATTGATAAACTTAAGAAAGGTTTTTTCATCTCCATATCTAAATATTAGCATAATATCAAAATAGATAAACAAGATGATTAATTTTTAATACTGGCAGTCGTAGTATCAAAAAATTTAAAACAAAATACTCTAAAATTTTATTTTGAAGATTTTTACCCTAAACTTGACTTAAAAAATGTTTTAAAGTTTTAATAATAAACCTATGAAGGCAATTCATTTAATCCATTTCACTCTTATTATTTTCTTTTTAATCTCTTCATGTAGTAAAAAAATTGCGAAAAGAGAAGAAGTTTTTGATCCTGAAAAGTTCATAGCCAAAGCTGAAAAACTCATCAGCGATAAAGAATACGAAGAGGCAAGAAAACTTCTTATAGAAGTAAAAAATAGAGACACAACAAAAAAATATGCTCCTCTTGCACACCTTAAAATTGCCGATTCATATATTAAGGAAGAGGAATTAGATCGAGGAATAGAAGAATATCGGAGGTTTACAGAACTCTATCCAGACAACAGATTTGCTTCCTATGCTCAGTACCAAATTGCTATGTCTTACTTCAACCAGATTGAATCTCCTGATAAGGGCTCTGGAACAGCCCAAAAGGCCCTAAAAGAATTTTTAATTTTGAAAGAAAGATATCCAAGAAATCCTTATAAAGAGACAGTGGAGTTAAGAATTGAAAAATGTAGGAACGTGATAGCAGATGGTGAATTCTATGTTGGTGAATTCTATTATAAAAAGGGCTCCTTTAATGCAGCCATTAAAAGATTTTTAGGGTTATTTGAATCCTTTCCAGAATATAGAAGAAATGACGAAGTGCTTTTTTTAATTGGCAAGTCTTACGAAGGACTTAAGCAAAAGGATCAAGCTAAAAAATATTTCAAAATATTAGTAGAGAGATATCCTCATAGTAAATTTGTAACAGAAGCAAAAAGAAGGTCGCATTAGACTGTGGGAGCTTTCCTTTTCTATCCAGCCTTACTAAATATTAAAGGAAAAGAATGTATAGTCATAGGAGGAGGAAAAGTAGCTGAAAGAAAGATTTTATCACTCTTAAAATATGGTGCGAAGGTGAAAGTGATAAGTCCCTCTCTTACGGAAAAACTTAAGAAGGTAAAAGAGGAAGGCAAAATAATCCATATAAATAGAAAATATAAAGAAGGAGACCTTGTAGGAGCTTTTATCGTCATCGCAGCAACTTCTGATAGTTTGATAAATAAGAAAATTGCCTCTGAAGCTCCCTTTCTTGTTAATGTAGTAGATTTACCAGAGATTGCCAATCTAATAGTTCCATCTATAGTTACTCGAGGGCCACTGACCTTTGCTATCTCCACATCTGGGGCAAGCCCAGCTCTGGCTAAAGCTATTAAAAAGGAACTAAAAATCTTTTATAATAATGAGTTTAGCAAGTATCTTGCTTTTGTAAAAAAGACTCGTAAACAACTTATATCAAAAATCGAAGATAAAAAGTTGAGAAATGCAATATTACAAGCTTTCGCATCTTATGAAATAATACAAATCCTTAGAAACAGAGGCTATAAAGAAGCTAAAGGAATAGCTTTAAAGAAAATAAAAGATTTAATGGATAGGGTATAGTAGAATATGCTAAAGGTTGGTGTAATCGGCGTCGGCTATCTTGGACAACACCATGCCAGGATTTTTTCTGAATTGGAGAATGTTGAACTCGTCGCCGTTGTAGACATAGATATACATAAAACCAAAAGTATTGCTGCAAAACATAAAAGCATTCCCTACACAAACTTTAGAGAAATACTCGACAAAGTAGATGCAATAAGTATAGTTACACCTACAGAAACCCATTTTGAGATAGCCTTAGAGTGCCTTAAAGCTGGTAAGGACATCTTCATCGAGAAACCTATAACTAAGACCATCAAAGATAGCGAAATACTCATCGAAGAATCTGAAAGGAGGGGTAAAATCATACAAGTTGGTCACATTGAGAGGTTTAATCCAGCAGTTTTAAAGGTCTATCAATATATAGAAGACCCCATTTTCTTTGAAGCTGAAAGACTCTCTCCCTTCACTGGAAGAGGCATTGATGTAGATATAATTCTCGATTTGATGATACATGATATAGATATCATCCTCTCTATTCTCAGTACTAATGGCTACGATAAAAAAGTTAAAGACTTAAAAGCAGTTGCTGCAAAGGTTTTAACAGATCACTTCGATGTTGCAAAGGTATGGCTCGATTTTAGCTGTAACATTCAAGCTTCAATGACTGCATGCAGATTATCCTCTGGGAAATCGAGAAAACTAAAAATTTTACAAAGAAACTCTCACATAATCTTAGACTATCAAAATATGGGGCTCAAAAGGTTTTATAAACAAAATGGAGAAATTGTGTCAGACTCAATTTTTGTTGAAAAGAAAGAACCTCTTAAAGAAGAGTTAAAGGATTTCATCGAGTGCGTCATTACACGCAGAAAACCGAGGGTTACAGCAGTCGATGGCTTAAATGCTCTCGATTTAGCCCTCCAAATAACTCGAGAAATTAAAACATGAGACCAATGATCGACCTTAAAAAACAGTACCTCGATATTAAAGAAGAGATACTCGCTACCCTTAACGAGATCTTAGAAAGTTGCCAATATATCCTCGGGGCAAAGGGGATAGAATTAGAAAAGAAAATTGCAGAATATCATAATGTAAAGGATGCTATAGGAGTAGCTTCTGGAACAGATGCTCTCTATCTTTCCCTACTTGCAAATGGTATTGGCAACAATGATGAGATAATAACTACGCCTTTTACTTTTTTTGCAACTGTTGAGGCAATCATCTATACAGGAGCAAAACCTGTTTTTGTAGATATTGAACCTGAAACATTCAATATCGATACTACTAAGATTGAGGAAGCCATTAACGAAAAGACTAAAGCAATCTTACCTGTACATATCTTTGGCCATCCTGCCGATTTAACTACAATAATGAAAATAGCAAATAAATTTAATTTAAAGGTTATAGAAGATTGTGCTCAATCTTTCGGAGCTTCCATTAATGGTAAGAAAGTAGGGACCTTTGGAGACAGTGGTTGTTTTAGTTTTTATCCAAGCAAAAACTTGGGAGCCTATGGAGATGGCGGAATGATTATTACAAATAATCTTGAAATAGCTCAGAAAATTAGAATGTTAAGGAATCATGGAACTACGACATCCTATAGGCATGAGTTTGTTGGCTATAATAGCAGACTTGATGAGATACAAGCTGGAATTTTGCTCGTTAAACTGAAAAGAATCGATGAATACAATAGAAAAAGAAGACAGAAGGCTATGCTTTATAATAGTCTTCTTAAAGGATTAGTAAAAACACCTCTGGAGAAAGAGGGTTTTATCCATGTTTATCATCAATATACAATTTTAAGTGAAAGCAGAGATCTCATACAAAGGGCTCTCAGAGAGAAAGGAATACCATCGGTGGTTTATTATCCCGTCCCACTCCATCTTCAGAATGCATTACATTCCTTAGGATATAAGAAGGATGACTTTCCTGTTGCCGAATGGCTCACCTCACAGGTGTTATCACTTCCCATCTATCCTGAGCTCGACGATGAAGAAATAGTCTTTATTGCTAAAACAATCAAAGAATGCTTAAAAGAGTAATGATAATATCTGGTGAGAGTTCTGGTGAATTATATGGAGCCCTCTTAGCGCAGTCTTTAAAATCATTATATCCCCAAATTAAGATAAAAGGAGTAGGCGGCTCACGAATGCATGATAGTGGTGTTGAACTAATATCGACAATTGAAAGTGCCTTCGGCATTTCAGAAGCTTTTTCATTATACAAAAAGATTCTCAATACTTATAGGAAAGTTATAGCAACTCTAAAGGACTTTAACCCTCAAGTTTTAATCTTAATAGACTATCCAGACTTTAATATCAGAGTTGCAAAAAAAGCGAAAGAACTTAAAATCAAGATACTTTACTATGTCAGCCCCCAAGTTTGGGCATGGAGGAGCTCAAGGATAGAGACACTCCGTGAGATCATCGATAAAATGGCTGTAATCCTCCCCTTTGAAGAGGAGATTTATAATAAAGTAGGAATTCCATGCGAATTTGTTGGGCATCCTGCAATGGATGAGATTTCTGATGTCGTTTATAAACTACAATATAGCCCTTCTCACATAGGTTCATCTGAGCTCAAACAAAGAGCCCGACTTGAGCTCAATATCGATTCCAAAAGACCTCTAATTGCATTACTACCAGGCAGCAGAAGCCACGAAATAAGAAGCCTTTTACCAATTTTAAAAGATGTAATAACTGAACTATTAAAGAGAGACAGAAATTACCAGTTTATCATTCCAATTGCCCCCAATTTAGATGGTAGAAATCTTTTTTTATTTAACTCTCTAAGAGAGATTAATTGTGATTGCCATCTCATCGAAGGGCAAGCTATTAAAAGTCTTATTGCTTCAGACATTGCAGTCATTGCATCTGGCACTGCAACCTTACAAGCAGCATTAATTGGGATACCCTTCTTAACCATTTATAAACTCTCACCCCTCAGCTACCTTATAGGCCGTCTGTTCGTTCGGTTGAAACACTTTTCCTTAGTAAACATTCTACTCGATAAAACTCTAAATATTGATGAATCTTTGAGAATCAGAGAGTTATTACAAAGGGAGGTAACGAAAGACAATATTATAGAAGAGATATTAAGGCTTAATGATGATGAGTACAACAAAAAAATCCAGAGCTTACTTACTAAAATAAGAAATCTTTTTCTTAACAAAAATGCATCGATGAGAGTTGCAAAACTAACAGGAGAATTATTAGGTATATAGATATTCTCAATTTCAATATAGAATGCTTTATTTCTTTTATACATTTCTATATATATTAGCTCTTGCCTTCTTTTTGCCTATTGAATATATGAAGAGGCCCTCTTACAATAGAAAATTGTGGTTAAAAGAAAAATTGGGCTTTTTCACCAATCCCTCTAAGGATCGATATAAATCATCCATATGGATTCATGCTGTATCTGTTGGCGAAGTAATCTCAACTTCTAATCTTGTCACTCAACTAAAAAAGCTTAACCCTGAAAGCCAGATAGTCCTATCCACAGTGACAGATACTGGGTTTAAGATCGCTCAAGAGCGTTTATCAAGATTTGCCAAAATCATTTACGCTCCTTTCGATATCCCCTTCTTCATAAAAAAAACCCTTAACTATCTAAATCCCTCTCTTTTGATTATTGTCGAAACTGAAATATGGCCTAATTTAATTAATGAAGCAAAGAAAAAGGGAATCCCTATACTTTTAATCAATGGGAGAATTTCAGAAAAATCCTATAAAGGTTATAAAAATCTAAAATTTTTCATGAAAAAAATCTTAGATAATTTCGACGAATTCTGTATGCAAAATAATCTTTATGCTGAAAGAATTGAGAGTCTTGGTGCTAATTCTTTAAAGGTTACGGTAACTGGTAACATAAAATTTGATATAAGTCCTTCAGGTGAACCACCTTTTTGGACAAAATTAATAAGAGGATTGGTGATAGTAGCAGGCAGTACTCATGATCCTGAAGAAAAAATCATATTAGAGGCTTACAAAAAATTGATAACAGATTTTCCTAAATTAATCCTAATTTTAGCTCCAAGACATCCTAATAGATTTCAGGAAGTAGAAACCTTAGTTCGAGGGATGTCATTAAAATATATCAGGAGATCCGATATCGGAAGAGATAACCCCCCCCTAACAGCTCCATTAGTAATTATACTCGATGTTATAGGAGAACTTGCCACTACTTACAGTATATGCGATATTGCCATAATAGGTGGTAGCTTCATATCCCATGGTGGGCATAATCCCCTTGAACCAGCTTACTGGAAAAGGGCTATCATTTGCGGTCATAGCATGGAAAACTTTCCCTTCATAGAAGAATTTTACAAGAACAACGCTGCAATTAAAAGTGACGAGATAAATTTATACTATGACATCCATAAACTCCTCAACTCAGAGGAGAAACGTTCTACAATGGGTATGAATGCCTTTAAAATCTATCAGAAAAATATTGGTGCTACAGAAAAAACCTTGAATATAATCAAAAAATACTTTTCCTCTTATCCCTATTGATAAAAGAATCAGTTCAATGAGTTTTAGGATCATATAAAAAATTGAAAGCCTAACTTCACTTTTTAATGATGTAAGTCTCTATAGTTTAACTCCAACTCCACACTAATTTCTTTTGGTTATCTTAAAAGGTTCAAGCCCTTTTTATTTGTAAAGATGTAAAGAGAAGCAATTTTTAAGTAAACGGAAGTGTAAGACACTATGGATACCTTAAACTTTATGATCTATAATCTTAATCTTGTTGTTAAAACCTTCCTTACGGCTTGTATATATTGGAAACTTACAATCATTAATAATGCCATAAATACATCCTATAAGGGTTTTAGTAAAACTCTTAACGGCTCTGATTGCCCTTTCAGAAGAAACAAGACTGCACCAGTTATCCATTGCCTTCTTTATACTCTTTGGATGTTTGAAGTAGATTAAATAAAACTGTTTATTTTTGATATGTATTAAGGTAAAGAAGTAATGGAAAGAAGTAAAAAATAATAGCATAGATTATAGAAAAATCCAGCGATATCTTAGGAGATTAAGAAACTTAGGTCCCTGAGATTACTACATTTAATTAGCTCAGATAAAACATGAAGCTGTTATGAGTAAGATGCTAAGGGAAGGATTAAGATATTCGAAGTACAGAATAAAACTTTGTATTTTAAGGATAGACTTGATTTTTTCATTAGTAGAGAATTAATAAAAGAGCAAACTTAGATTTAATGGATAGAGTTAATCTAAAGATTTCTTGTTAAAGGCTGTCAAAAACCCCTTTCAGAACTTATGAGATTAAAGCCCTCTGTATTGAATAACCTTAGAAAAAGGATATAGTAATTTCAGAAGGTTAAACGCAAAAATTATAAAGTGGATTCGAACTATTTTATAATTGATCCTATTTGTCTTTTTCTCTTAGTTGGTCTTCCCTTTTAGATAAAAGATGGTAGGGAATGAAAAAGGTAGTGGCGATTACTGTAGGTATTATTGCACTACCAATTATGGCTGCAATAAGAAGAGAATACTGCATTTGATCAACAATGCCATTAGTTAATCCATAAATGGCTGCAATAGAGCCAAAGGTTAATCCTGTAGACATTAAAAGTGTTGTAAATACTGCTTCTCTCTTCTCATACCTATAAAATTTTGTTGAAGGATAAACTCCTAATGATTTTGTTATAAGTTTCGACATAAAAAGGATTAATAGTGGTATGGGTGCAGTATAAATAGCAGGTATAGAGACATAGGAGCCAGCTCTTATGAAATAAAAGGGAGTTAATAATCCAAAAGTAAGAGTTCTTAGCCTTCTGATGAAGAGATGATCTCTCCCTACTGTTCCTGCTAATACCATACCCATTACATAAGCTGGCAGCACTGCCTCACTCTCAGACCATACAGCAAGGGCGCCAAGGATAAAAAGAAAAAGAAATAAGTATTTAGCTTCTATTTCAGAAGGTCGATTTTCATATTTTTTCAAGAACCGTGGAGTTATATACGGTAGAATAATAAAGAAAACAATGCTGACAATAACAAATATTAATGTTTTGTAAGTGAAAGGTGAAAAAATTAGCCCTAACACTATTACCGTTCCCAGGTCGGTAATAAAAGTTGCAGCTAATATTGTTTTACCAAAGGCTGTTTTGTTTAATCCTAATTCAAGCATTACCGCATATACAATTGCTACAGATGTAGTTGAGAGGGCAACACCTGCAAGCCAACTTGCCCTTTCATCCCATCCAAGAATGTAATAAGATGCGGCAGCACAACCTAAAAAAGGGGCGAGAAAAGATAGAATTCCTATAACAGTAGCTTCTTTAAAACGAGTCCTTAAAATATCAGGATCAAGTTCTGCTCCGGCTAAAAAAGTTAAAGCGATTGCTCCTGCACCAGCAAGAAACTTAATCCATTCTAAATCAGAGCCGAGATTTATACCAAGAAACTGGGTAGCAATCCATGAGGCGAAGATGCCCACTATTATCTCTGAAAGGGCAGTTGTAATTCTAAGCCACCCAGCAATCAATGCAGCAGCTAATGCAAGTGCTATCCATACTGCAGTTATTGCCCATACTTCATGCATATTTTATTTCTATATTAGTTGATTGATGCTTGTTTATTAAAATAATTTTAGATTTAGTCAACATTTGAGTAAATTATTGCATGTTATATACCTTAACTCATTAAAGATGCCTCAAGAACATAATACATAGAAACAGTTTAAAAACTCGTAATCCCTTATAAAGATCATTTATTTTTGTTTACCAAAATCCATCATTCTGTATTAGTACAAACTTAGATTTTCTTAAAAGACTTAAGGATTCCTATAGGAATGACAAAACAAAATACCCTCTATTCTTTAATATTTATTATTAAGGACTTTTTTTCATGGGTATTATAACAAATAATTTAGAAATGGAGCTTTACCAATGACTTAAATCTACGATAAACATCTGTGGATGCTAAATTAGTGATAGAAAGAGTGCTTTTTAGACTGCACTTAAAGAGATTAAGTATATCTTAACACTCTATTAGTTTGATTTATTTAAATGAATACTTTTTTCTCTTCCAATTTAATACTTTAAGACATGCCTTTATCTTGAAAAGTTTTAGCAAAAGGACCCAAACATTAGTTACACTTGAAGACTTTGCATCTTTACTGTATTTATGGATAAAAGGGAAATTTCTTAAAATCGTCTCTTTTTTCCATAGATTTGTTAAGGTTATTTTAGTCTGTCCTTTTACTAAGATGGAGATATCCTCCTTTCTTTCCCGTTACCGTTAAAAGTATAAACTCCTTTCTCCTCTCTTTAAGTTTATATAAAAAGAATTTTTTACACTATCAAATTTTTTGATTTTGGGTTAAAGAGGGAAGATAATATCTCACACAACTTTGATTTCCACCCATCTGCAATCTTTGATGATCACGGGAAAATGGAGAGAAAGAAGAGCTTCTTAAATATGAAAAAGTCTACCTCTTTTAGATACTATTTTTTAATCTGAAATTTATTAATTTTCGTATAAAGAATAATGAGTAGTGTCAATTGAACACTACTCATTATTCTTTCTTTTTAAAAACAAATTATCTCGTGCAAATGCCAATTATCAAATGAAAAGCCTTGTCAGCTTTTCATAGGCAAAACTTGTATGTCCACAGATAATTGGCAAACGTCATATGCACACCAAACTAAAATGGGGAAAGATTGTACTTCCATTCAATTTTTATCCCCATTTTTGCTTTTGTAAATTTAGAGCCTCTGAGATATCAATGTCTGGAACAGGTAATGTCTCGGACTCCTTTGCTGCAAGTTCTTTGATCCTTGGTAAATCGGCAAGAACTGCATCAATTACCTCTACTCCAATAGATTTCCTCTTCTTTATCTCCTCAAAGAGTGCCCTTTTAAAAGAGACAGGAGCTTCTTCTATAAAAAATCTGGCATCTAATCTTGCACCTGGTAAGTTTTCGATTATTTTATTAGTCTGTTCGTCAGGTACCTCCATAATTAATGCCTTTATTGCCCCTCCAAACATATCTGTTATCTTTTCCTCAAGAGGGGTTCCCTTAATATCAGCAAGTCTTTTAGCATCCAAAAGAACAGCCAAGTAGTTCATCCTTCACCTCCTATTTAAATTTGGGAATGTCCATTGGAGGAAGATCTACCTCCAGAGTCTTCTCCCTCTCTGATAGATACTTTGCATTATTAAATGGATAACCGAATTCCTTCCACCATTTGACTACAACTTGGTAAACCTCGCGCCTCATGATAACAGGTGGTGGATAAACTCCCTCTGCTAGTAAACTTCTTATGAAGCTACCACTATATCTCTGCAATTCATCCTTGTGAGTACAATTTTCGCTGTAAGTGACTTCTCCACAATGTGGGCAGTACCAAAACTCTGCCATGTTTTGTGGTCTTATATATAATCCCTGTGGGACAGCATAGGGTGGCTTGTCAAAACCAAAGCTTGGAATTCCTTTCTCCCATAATATCTGTGCTGCATACATGTCATAGTATGGCCCAAGAGCTGCATGGTCTCTTCCAAACATATGATACCAACAACCCATATTCTGTCTTATTATTCCATGTAGTAGAGACTCAATAGGATTACCATATCTCATATCCCATAAGCAAAAAGTTGTTAAGTGTCTCTTTGGGCTCACATAGCCAGCAAGACTCACCATTTCGTGAGATTCAACTATTGCCTCATCAGGATAATCCCCAATTCTCTTAGCACCTACTATTGCGTTAACAAGAATACCATCACAAGGTTTCACATCACCTATGAAAGCGGCGTTTCTTAAAAGTGCTTCATGCCCTGTATGTGGAACATTTCTAGTCTGATGATTTATTACAGTTATCCATCCCCTCTTGGTAAACTCTTCTCTCGATTTTGCGGGAGGATACCAATATCTATCAAAGGGAGATCTTAGTTTGGGCTCATTGATAATAGTATACTTTCCTGCATAGACAATAGGATTGAAGGAGCTGTATATAGTAAAACCTGGGTGTTTATAGTCAAAGGGGACTTTCACAACTTCTGGATTATGCTCAGGGGTTCCAAAGGTTCTTGTAGCAACCTCTCCAGGGCTAATCTCGTATATCTCTTCGATGTCAAGGATTGCAAAAGGCTGTCCCTTAAGTCTCAGTAAGAGTCTATCTCCTGAAGTTACACCAAGCTTTTTGTGATCTTCTTCGCTGACATCAAAAAGCATTGGATAAGGGAAGACCCAACCACTTAATAACCTTCTTTCTCTTAATACACGCTCCAGTTCCGCAGAAGTCATAGAGCCCTCTACAGGACTGAAGAACCCGTAGCAGATAGACATGATCTCTCTGTAAACATTTCTTATGGGCATTCCTTTATAAAGGGTAGCTTTGATATCATAGACGGCATCAGCTTTTGAAGCCATCTTTAAACCAACTTGTGGGTCTTTGATAACCCTATTAACAAGCGCTCCACCATGTGGCGGTGGAAGTGTAGTAAACTTTAGATCCATCGTATCCTCCTTTCTAAGATTGTGTAAGTAATTTTCTGAACTGTTCCATTATTTCTAAAATTCCAAGTAATTGTATATTTCATATTTTTTAAAAAAAA
>JAOAEO010000249.1 GCA_026416735.1 Thermodesulfovibrionales bacterium | reverse complement strand
TAATCAAGCATTAAAAACACATTAAACTACTTCTTATTTCAAAGAGGCTTTTTGTCTCATTTGAATGAAGCAAGACACTACCTCCCTCTTTAATAACTCCTTTATCTGTGCCTTCGTTATAGCCGTTATATAGTGAAAGCCCTCTCCTCTAAGTTCCTCTATCTGCTTACTCCTTATCATACCCCTGTCCCCTACAAAGGTCACCCCCTTAGCACCAAACCTCTCAGCTACTTTCTTAATCTGCTTCGAAAAAGTCTTGGGGTCTTGACTGTTACCCTTAAATACTTCTATGCTCAACGGTATCCCCTCTTCATTACACAATAACCCTATTACTATCTGCTTCTTGCCCCTCTTGCCATCCCTGTTATACCCAAAGGCAGATAACTCATTAACTTCCCCCTCTAAATAGACACTCGTTACATCATAAAAAAATATCTCAGGCTTGCCCCTCCTATACATACTCTCATATAATCTGTCCTCTATTAACTCCTGTCTCTCCATTAACCAGTCAAGATTGGCATAGAGATCATCTTCTCTGAATTTGCTTAGCCCAATTATGTCACAGCCATTATGATACCTCGCTAATCTCACTGCCGATAGCCTCGAACCTCTGTCTATTACCCTCGCT
>JAOAEO010000248.1 GCA_026416735.1 Thermodesulfovibrionales bacterium | reverse complement strand
GAATCTGACTTCCATTCTTCCCTTTTACCTTGATTATCTATTGTATATACGATTGTTCCTTCTCCTAATATTCTATCTGCTATTTGTGTACACTGATCTAAAAGCCCTCCAGGATTATCCCTTAAATCAATTATTAAACCTTTTATTCCTTTGCTTAATAGGTTATCAAATGCTTTATTAAATGCATCTGCTGTATGTTCATCAAAAGTAGTAATTCTAATATAACCTATGTCATTTTCAATAACATCACTCTTTACTGTTTTAATTGTAATAATTGCACGTGTAAGTTCAAACTCTAAAGTTCCTTTTCCTTCTCTATATATAGTTATTTTTACTTTAGTACCTTCCTTTCCTTTAATCATAGAAACAGCCTTTTCCATATCCTTTGCATAAACAGCTTGGTCATTAACTTTAAGTATTATATCTCCTGATTTTACTCCTGCTCTATAGGCTGGTGTATCCTCAATCGGTGCAACAACAATTATTTTGCCATCCTTTTCACCTACATATATACCAACTCCTGTATATGAACCCTGTGTGTGTGTCATATAATCACTAAACTCTTTTTGATTAAAATATACTGTATAAGGGTCTCCTATACCATCAACCATACCTCTTACTGCGCCCTCTACTAGTT
>JAOAEO010000247.1 GCA_026416735.1 Thermodesulfovibrionales bacterium | reverse complement strand
GGCATAATCCTCACTATCAGTAGCAATAATGAGTAATCCGTTAACCTTAAGCCGATCATAGAGCAATTCAATAAATTCCCTTCTTATCAATCTTCTCTTATGATGCCTCTTCTTAGGCCAGGGATCAGGGAAAAGTATAAAAATTCCATTAAGTGAGTTTTCAGGTATACATGAGGGAATAATGATTCTTGCATCTCCTGTAATAATACGAATATTTTTTACTACAGGTTCATCCAGTCGTCCGTAGTCCGTCAGTCTTCTTAAAAGCTTTGCGACTCCTGTTAGAAAAAATTCTATGCCTATAAAATCAGCTTCAGGATTCTGAAGTGCTGCATTACAAAGAAATTCTCCATTGCCAAATCCTATTTCAAGATAAACAGGAGCCTTTCTCCCAAAAACCTTTTCAAAAGAGAGCAGGTCATCTGATGGCAGTTCTACAATGGGCAATATCTTTTCTAATGCTTCTTTATGTTTCTGTTTCAGTCTTGATCTGAATCTTGAGGTAGGTGGCGGAAGGCCTGGCGGTCCCAACGGGATTCGAACCCGTGTTTTAGCCTTGAGAGGGCTACGTCCTGGGCCTCTAGACGATGGGACCATAAATAAAAAAATGGCTGGGGAGAGAGGATTCGAACCCCTATAAGC
>JAOAEO010000246.1 GCA_026416735.1 Thermodesulfovibrionales bacterium | reverse complement strand
GTTTAAAAAGTTTTTCTAAGTCTTTTTCTTTTATGCCTGTCCCAGAGTCTTCAACAATTATTTCAACAAAATCTCTATTCACAGATGAACTTATCTTTATAACTCCCTCTTCAGTAAATTTCACTGCATTGCTTAAAAGATTCATAACACACTGAAGAAGTCTTCTTCTGTCTGTATGCATTTTGATAGATTGGATATCTACACTTAATTTTAAATTCTTTTTAGTAATATCATTCTCAAAGTTTTTTATTGCCTCTGTGATTAATTCAGAAAGTTCAAAATCTTCAGGAAATACATCTATCACACCTGCTTCAATTTTTGATATGTCTATTACATCATTTATAAGAGCCAGAAGATGCCTACCAGCTTTATTAATTGTAGCAATGTTTAGTTTTTGTTCTTCATTAAGTGGTCCAAGCCACTCATTAAGAAGAATACTTGAAAAACCTATTATTGAATTAAGAGGAGTTCTCAGTTCATGGCTCATGCTTGCAATGAACATTGATTTGAGTCTGTCAAGTTCTTTAAGTTTTTCATTTGCCTCTTCAAGTTCACGGGTTCTCTCATGAACAAGTTCTTCAAGGTGTTCTTTGTATTTTTTAAGTTCTTCGTGTGCTTCTTTAAGCTCTGTTATGTCTGTGCC
>JAOAEO010000245.1:384-644 GCA_026416735.1 Thermodesulfovibrionales bacterium | reverse complement strand
GTAAAATAGAGTGAATAAGAAATATAGCATAGGAAGTCTTGGTAGCAAGTCCGCTAATACCTGATATATTTACATGTGCGGATTCAGGGCCTAAAACATATCTTCTATCAATATAAGCTACCGCTGAAGAGCCATTACTCATTTTTATTAATCCAGCTGGAATTCTATCTCTTAATTCCATGGTGTCTATTCCTAAAGCTCTTTGTATTCCTTCCGCATCTGCAAATCTGACGATTTTATCACTTGGTATAGGCATATAG
>JAOAEO010000245.1:0-374 GCA_026416735.1 Thermodesulfovibrionales bacterium | reverse complement strand
AAGACATTCACATGCGCAACAGTAGTTCCTTGTCTT
This sequence comes from Thermodesulfovibrionales bacterium, assembly GCA_026416735.1. Classification (GTDB taxonomy): domain Bacteria; phylum Nitrospirota; class Thermodesulfovibrionia; order Thermodesulfovibrionales; family Dissulfurispiraceae; genus DYHD01. Next base: position 338 of record JAOAEO010000245.1, on the reverse strand, counting down.
AGTGTATTTGGTTCTTCTATTAATTCTCCAAAATTACTTGATATAAAATTTGCTAAATGTGATGTTGCATCTGTTTTATGTTCTAAAATAGTTACAAGACCATATGTTTTACTTTTTCCAACATGACTTACTTGTTCTACTTCCACAATATCAAAGGGATTAACAATAACTTCAGGGGCGAGCCAAAACATAAATTTATCAGATGTATTTGCCTCTCTTTCAGTAGCAGAAGTTTTACCAATTCCTTGGATATTTTCATTACTATCTTTCATAAAATTCTTCCCCTCCTATTTTAGGCTTAGTCAATTTAATAGAACCCATTATAACTTCTTTAGAAT
>JAOAEO010000244.1 GCA_026416735.1 Thermodesulfovibrionales bacterium | reverse complement strand
TCCATTGACTGAACAACATAACCCACTCCTATTGTTGTCCACCAGAATAACCAATAGGGATTAGCTAAACTTAATAAGATGCCTGATAAAAAAAGAGAACCCTTAACTTGTTTTTGCTTTTCGCTATTTAAAGTTAACTTTGGTAGAGAGCGAAACATTGAAATCGCCATAGAAAGCAAAAAAATGCTGCCAATAAATGAAATAGCAATAAAAATCTCTTTCATCTGCAAAAAATTTCCAAGACCAGAAACGATTAAAAGCAAAAGAGAGAGTTCGAGAACTCCATGTCCTACTACTAAAATAGGTCCTGTAATCCAACCCCTTTTTGGAGTTTCAGAGACAGTGACTGCAAAAAGAGGTCCTGGCATCATAGCTCCAGAAAGAGCAATCAAAAAGGAGGACATCCCGATAAATAGAGCTTTGAACATTTTATATTTGTATATTATACCCTTCCTTCAAAATTTACAGATCAATGTTTGGGCAAGCCATTTAACCGTTTTCTCTCAAGATAAAATCTCTTCGAGGTAGATATAAAGATTAAACATCTTTAGCCCTCCTGAGTTTATTCCCATAGGCAATAGATAAATCCTCTGATAGTCTCTCTATTTCCTTAGAAACCTTATTAAACTAAAGAATCTCTTAATTT
>JAOAEO010000243.1:380-651 GCA_026416735.1 Thermodesulfovibrionales bacterium | reverse complement strand
AATATGTACCAGACCTTGCAATAGCTGGTGGATTCTCCCTTGAGGATCATATATTTAAGGCTTTAGCTTTAGGTGCCCCTTACTTTAAGGCTGTTTGCATGGGAAGAGCCTTAATGATTCCTGCCTTTGTTGGTAAGCATATTCATAAGTGGTTTGAAGATGGAAAACTACCCGCTGAAATAGCAAAATACGGAAATTCTGTAGAGGAAATCTTTATAACCACCGAAACTCTTAAGAATAAATATGGCAAAGCCTTCAAAAAGCTTCCTTG
>JAOAEO010000243.1:0-370 GCA_026416735.1 Thermodesulfovibrionales bacterium | reverse complement strand
GTATAAGAGACAGGTACACATTTGTTGATAGACTCATTATAGGACTTAAACAGCTCATGGCAGGCGCAAGAAAGTTCTCTATCGAGTACCTCGACAGAAATGACCTTGTTTCACTAACAAAGGAGGCTGCAGAAGTCACAGGTATTCCATACGTCATGGAAGCTGATATGGAAGAAGCCCAGAAAATTCTTCTTGGATAAAATTGGATAAAAACATTTAAAAGGGAGAGGCTTAAGCCTCTCCCTTTTTCTCTCCTTTATACTTCTAATATACGGTAATTTTTTGCCGTATATTGACAAAAAATTTTTAAACAAATTATAATTTTCTATTCTTTTTTTGGAGTAATCATGAAAATTGAACAGTATAGACT
>JAOAEO010000242.1 GCA_026416735.1 Thermodesulfovibrionales bacterium | reverse complement strand
TCGCTCGTCGGCAGCGTCAGATGTGTATAAGAGACAGGCAAGATAATCTTTAAGAGTTTCGCCTAATATTCTATCATCCTCAATGAGGAGAACACGCATTATTCATAGCTTAAAACTCTAGGAGTTATGAATATCATTACCTCATAAAGAGTTTCGTCTCTTCCAGTGCTTTTAAAAAGCTCTCCAGCTATTGGAATATCTCCAAGAAATGGCACTTTTGAATCTCTTATTGTATCTTTCTTTTTGTAAATTCCTCCAATAACAAGAGTTTCGCCATCTTTTAATGTAACTTTTGTTACTCCTTCAAGCTTTGTTGTTCTTGGTGCATAGGTTCCACCAATATTTATAAATTCTACAAGGTCTTCTTTAATGACACTTAAATCAAGTTGTAATGATCTATCGTCAATAAGATGAGGAGTAGTTTCAACTGTAATTGCTACATCTTTAAACTTTGTTGAAATCTGTCCACTCTGAACATCCTTCTCTCCGTAGGGGATAGATTCACCCTGAACTATCTTTGCTTTTTGATTATCCATTGTTATTATTTTTGGATTTGATATTATTTTACCTTTTCCACTTTCCTGGAGTGCAGAAATTCTCAAATCAAGGGCAAATGTGCCTGCAGGATTTAAGTATCCTATGGTGAATGCTGTAGTTC
>JAOAEO010000241.1 GCA_026416735.1 Thermodesulfovibrionales bacterium | reverse complement strand
CAGCTACACCGACGAAGGAGGAGATGGAGCTACTTGAGTTGGCTAAGAAGCGTGATGAGATGCATAGCAAGGTAGCTCCAGTGATGACAGCAGAGCAGCAAGCCACTTTCAATGAGCAGTATGAAGTATGGCAGTGGAATGAGAAGGTAGAGAGAGCGGAGATGAAATTAAATGAGAAAAAGAATAATTTAAAAAATGACAAGCTCAAACGCCAGGAGAAAATTGACAAAAGTTTACTTGCTAATATCATTCATAAAGATAAGTCTTTGGTTGATTATAGCTTTATAGATACAATGCAAACTATACTTGTCAATGAAAATATTACTCAAGAAGATTTTGTTTTTGGTAAAAAAGATATTTTAAATATTTTTGACAATTTTATAAATTGTGGCAAGAATCATCATGGATTAAGACATAAAGGCGATCCATATTTCTTTGAAGACAAAATTACTCTTGGTGGAGATAGCAAGGAGTTGGAGGAAAAATTAAAGGGATTTCATCAAGATTTTAAAGAAAAGAAATATATGAAATCAGACGGAAAGACGCTTGATATTGACAAGTTAAATAAATTTGGAGAAGAGCTTGCTGAAAAGTTTGGTGTAAATGGTATGTTTGGTATAAAATGGGCAAATCTTGTGGANAAGGGAGCTTATTATCATGA
>JAOAEO010000240.1:288-669 GCA_026416735.1 Thermodesulfovibrionales bacterium | reverse complement strand
AATAAATAATGGTAGGCTAAAGAAAACAGCAATTAATAAAAATACTGCAAAATCACCGGCAATCACCCTCCATCTTGAGTATCTCAGAGCATCCTTTGAGATTATTCTGTAGGGCAGGAAGATATATGCAAGGAGTCCAATTAGAAAGATTATTAGGGAGTAGTTTCTATAAGGGTATAAAATCCAGTTTGGTGGTCTTGGTAGGTTTGAAAAACCAGAGCCCAAGTGAAAATCATCATCTGAATATGTCCTGTATTCAACTTTAATATGGGTATTTAGTGATGTTAAATAAAGATAAATCTGATCATTGTCATGCCTTAAATAATTACTAAGTTTATTTACAGGACTCTCTGTGGCTTCTGTCTCTTATACACATCTGAC
>JAOAEO010000240.1:0-278 GCA_026416735.1 Thermodesulfovibrionales bacterium | reverse complement strand
TCATCAGAGATATTCCATTTGTCTGGGCTTAGACTTCTTTGATTTTGCAATGCAAGGAGGTTGTTGTAAATCTCATTCCACTCATTACCCGCAATACTTATCGTCCTTTTTTTAATATCTGCAGATCTTTTTTCTTTTATTGCTCTTATCTCTTCTTCATTCAGGAGGGATTGTGCATATCTTTTATAAAAAGACTTTTTATCATCAGTAGGATTGTAAATCTCTACAAATACTACAGGCTCAAGGCAGGCATACATGTAGAGTAGTATCCCTAATAC
>JAOAEO010000023.1 GCA_026416735.1 Thermodesulfovibrionales bacterium | reverse complement strand
AGCTTGCTCTGAAAGATATTTTTCAGCTCCTCAATGTACTTGAAAATCCCTCGGATTAGTAATAACATCAGAATAATAAGAATATTGAAGATTGTCTCTCTGTAGCAAGTCAATAATTTTTGAAACCCAACCAGCTCGTTCTAATCCTGGATCGCTCACTAAAAAAATCTTCTTCGCACCAAGTTGTTTTGCACATAGTCCAACATAATTAATACTTCCTATCCCAAAGATAATTTCAGGGATAGAAAATTTAATGACCTCCATAGCAAAAGATATCCTTTCTTACTTGTATTGACTGTTATCTGATAATAATCAATATAGCGGAATCAGTACTGCCTAAAAGATATATCAGAAAGCCAAAAGTTGAGCGATAAAGAGCGTTTAGTAAAATATTAATCTCTATTAAACTGTCTTTGTCAAGGGTTGGTCCCTCCCTTTGAGGCATGACAAAAGGGATTCAAGTTTAAAAGGGGCTATCCACGATTACTTGTTAATTATATTAAAACTTGATATAATTTTAAAAAAGTTTAATATTATATAAAAGAATAAAAAGGGAGTAATTTTCATGAATGTTTCGGACACTCGGAGGGAAATATTAGGTGAGATCAAAAAAGCTGGAGAAATCTCTATCCCAGAGCTCACAAAAAAACTAAATATAGTAACCAATGCTGTTAGAGGTCATATGATGTTACTGGAAAAAGAAGCTCTTGTCACCTATAAATGGCTTAGGCAAAAGAGAGGTAGACCGCTGAAGATTTATAGGCTCAGTGAAACAGCAGAAGCTTACTTTCCAAAAAGATATGATGACCTCTTAATTGAAATCATAGAACAGATTGTTACTACAGAGGGAGCTCAGAGACTTACAAAGGTATTAGCATCTTTATCAAAAAAAAAGGCGGATGGTATTAAAGAGAGGGTCAATTTTGCAATTTTATCTCGAGAAGAAGTGTTAAATTGTTATGTAGATTATCTAAATAAAGAAGGCTATCTATCAATTTTGAAAAAGAGTGATGGCGGTTATAATATTTTAAATTATAATTGCATTTATCGCAATGTTGCTCGTAAATATAGAGAAATTTGTAATATTTGTCCTGAAATCTTGAGAGAATTAACAGATTTAAGGGTTGAGTTAACAACTACCATTTTTGATGAATCCCCCTGTTGTAAACTATATGTAGCACCTCAATAGACTCTATTTTTTTATCCGAACTATTTCATCTAAAATAATTAATCTAATTTTAGAGATTTTATAGATGTTATAATTTTATTCTTTTCACCGAAACTTATGAAGTTAATGGGCTACAAATGTGTACGATTTAAATTAGGATAAAGATTAAGAGATAACTGCCATAGATTCCCCCATATAGATTCTCATTTGTATAACCTATTTAAAAAAATAAAAATTATTTCCCTAATTTTTGTAAGCTCCAAATCTTAATCCTAAGTATAGATACACAAAAATAATATAATAATATAGTTATTAAAAATCTGCATCAAAGTCTGTTTTTGTTAATATACTCAAAAAGTAGAAAGCCCTTTACAGAAAGTTTGTAATTTTTAGATTAACTAAATTAAACAGACAACAATCGATTATCATTTTTACAAATAATTGAGAGAAACTAAATATGAACTCTACTTTTCAAGTCTTCAAAATATTAAGCCAGAAGATTGAAATTTTTGTAATAAATCCAAAATATTATGAACTCATAATTTTGATATCCTTTAAAAATTAATTAAATTGGAGAGAGGCCTATGAAGACTTTAATACAGAGAGTAAAAGAAGCATTTGTTAAGGTAGATGGCAAGATTATAGGCTCCATTGAAAAGGGAATCTTACTTTTTTTGGCTATTGAGAAAGGTGATGATGTAGAAGATATAAATTTTTTAATAAAGAAGATTACCAATCTTCGTATATTCCCTGATAGTCAAGGAAAAATGAACCTTTCCATAAGGGATATCAAAGGAGGGATATTAGTAGTTTCTCAATTTACTTTATCTGCCGATTGCCGTAAAGGTAACCGCCCTTCTTTCGATAAAGCAGAGATTCCTGAACGAGCAAATCAACTTTATGAACTCTTCGTTAAGAAATTAAGAGATGAAGGATTTTTTGTTCAAACTGGCATATTCGGAGCTTATATGTTGGTCAGTCTTATTAATGATGGTCCTGTAACTTTTCTTATAGAATCTAAAAAATGAATAAAATTTTAAATACCTTTATATCCTTTGCAGAAAAAGAAAACATACTAAATATTTCTTTTCTAGTTGGTGGTTCTGTCAGAGATTTTATCTTGAAAAATGAAATACACGACTATGACATAACTATCTCTGGAGATGTACTGAGTATAATAGAGAAATTTTCAAAAGAAATATCTGGTACTTTTGTGCTTCTCGATGAGCGTTATGGCATAGTTAGAGTAGTTAAAGAAGGAGATTTTATAGATTTCTGCTCTATGAAAGGAGAGACCATTAAAGCAGATCTATCTCTTAGAGACTTCACGATAAATGCTATGGCAATCAATCTTGTAGATTATGTTGAGTATCTAAAGAGCAAGAAACATAATAGCGCAACAGATTTCCCAAAACATCTGATCATAGATCCTTTTGATGGAATGGAAGATCTAAATTTTAAATTGATAAGAATGATCTCAGAGGACAATCTTTTACAAGATCCCTTAAGAATATTAAGAGCCTATCGTTTTTCAGCAACCCTCGATTTTATCATTGAGTCTGCCACCTACGAGGCAATCTGCAAACTTTCGGAGCACATTTCAAAATCGGCGGTGGAGAGGATATTAGAGGAGTTAAAGCATATTTTCCTTGTAAAATTTTCATACCAATCCATAAAAGATATGTACAAGTCTAGTTTACTTTTGAACATCTTCCCAGAGCTTAGAGATTTAGACTCTCGTATGATTTTAGATAATATTCGTTCCTATGAATGTTTAGAGCACATTTTAAATAACTTATCAGATTACTTCTCCGAACATGCAGTTATCGAGAACTATTTTAGAGAAAATTATAGGATGATATCTTTGAAATTGGCTATCCTTCTTAGCACTAAGGAAATAGTTGATGCAGTCATAGAACGGATGAGAGTCTCTAAGAAGATGAGTCAATTTATATCTTCTCTTCTTGAACTTTATCGAACATTTATGCTTTATAAAAATTCGAATAAGAAAGAAAAAATTGCTTTTTTAAGAACTACTGGAAATGATCTATATTCCTTGATAATCTATGCGATAGCAAAGGAACACGTCTCTTTTCCTCAAGATAATTCCCTACTGCACTATTGTCAAGAGATGTTGAACATTTATAATCATGAAATTATTCCTAAGAAAGGGCTCCTTCCGATTATAACTGGAGATGATCTAATAAAAGAATTGAATTTGCATCCATCTCCACTCTTCAAGTTTTTGCTAAAAGAGATAGAACTTCTTTTTTTAGAGGGCAGCATCCGCGATAAAAAGGAAGCCTTAGAGAAGGCTAAAGATTTATTTGAAACTTTTTACAGAAGGAGATGAAGATTATCAAAAGGGCTCCGAAGAGCCCTGTTAATTTCTAAATTTTTATTACGTTCTTTGCTTTCTTGCCCCGTTCTCCTTCTTCAATGTCAAATTGAACCCTTTGTCCTTCACTTAAAGTCTTAAATCCCTCTCCCTTAATAGAAGAGTAATGAACGAATACATCGGGACCATTGTCCTGTTGAATGAAGCCATATCCTTTTGCCTCATTAAACCACTTGATCCTTCCTTCAAACGGCATACAACAAAAACCTCCTTTTTTCTCCGGTTAACCAGATTATTAAATCTCGAAAATTAAGTCGAGGGCTAATTTTAAAAATATGTAAAAACAAAAGTCAACAAAAATTTTTGGAATATCTATAGATTGAGATGCCTATAAACCTATGAAATAAAAGAAAGTTCTTTACAAAAAAGGCGGAATTAAATATTAAGAAGCTTCCCTTAATTTTGTTGTGTTTAATTTATGTTATCATAAAAAATGTCTGTTGCTACAGAGTTGCTATCAGCCTTATTGTTTTCAACCCTCCTTATTGTAATAATACTAATCTCTGTCTTTTGGATGCTAAGGCACTTCAAAAATAGAGAAAAGAAGTTATCTACAGATAGAATGGATGTTTTAAATGATGCCTTTAGAACATTAGGTAATGAGATAAACTTTTTAAGAGAACAACTTGAATTGAAAAATCGATTTGCTACAATGGGTGAGATATCAACTGGGATCGCTCATCAAATAAGAAACAATCTAAAAGTTATCTCTGATTACAGTAAATTACTTTTAAAAAGTATGGATGAAAATGATAATAGGATTGATATGATCAAATCTATTATTGAAGAAGTCGAAGGAATAAACAGTTTAATTGAGGAATTGTTGAAATTTTCAAAACATAAAAGCATTGAAAGGTCAATGCTTAATATTGCCGACCTGATTAAATACATCGTTGACAATATTCCTAAAGAGAGAGCAAAATTGCTCTTCCAGAAGAATAAAGATATTTTAATCAAAGCTAATAAAGTTCTTCTTACTCAAGCTATAAAAGATATTATTTATTACGTTATCGATGTTAGTGATGAAGTAAAAATTGAGATGAAAGAGACTTTTTTTAAGGAGAAAGAAGCTATTTTTATAGATATCAGTGGTAAAGGTGAAGGTTTATCTAAGGAGAAGATCAACAAGCTTTTTTTGCCTTTTTATACAACAAAAAATGACTGGTTGGAATTGGGGCTAGTGGCTGCTCAAAAAATTATATTGGCTCACGGGGGCAATATCTCAGTGACTTCTAAAAAGAATGAAGGCAACACTTTTACTATATACCTTCCAAAAGATTAACTTGTTAAGTCTTTAATGAAGCAATATAAGTTATTAAAATTATAAGTATCAGTTGAAAAGATAGAATAGCTATAAATAGTCATGAATAGAAGGAAAAAATAATACATTTCACCGCATGATCAGGATATCAACCTATGTTTTTCTGATGACAGTTAAAACAAAACAGAAGTGACTAATTTTGTTCTGCTACTGAAGTAACTGATTTAAATTGCCTAATAGGGGAGAATCGATACTATTATTAATATTAATTAAAATATAAATTAAAAAAATTTTCACCATATCCTAACAACCATTATAACCACTTGTAGTAGTATATAAGTCCCTATATGGATTAAAGAATTATGTCTATAGATTTTATAAAAAACCATTCAATTTTACCATATCTTAACTCCTATAAAGAAAGCCCTTAACAAAAGTATTAAAACAGGAATGTTTCAAATTGCTATAGATAGAATGCCCTTGATCATAGAAAAGTCAGATGATAACGTTAGTACTGCTATATGGTTAAACTTTATCGATAAAATAACAAAGTAGCTTTTCTTAAAATGGTGATCTTGTTTTTAGAGGTGAGTGAAAGAGACAAAGAGCTATTGACAAAGTTAATCCATCAATTGACTATCAAAAGTATAACTGTGAATCGTGAAGGAATAGCTTAAGACTCAATTGAAAATGAGATGTCTGGGCACAAAATAAGGAGCTTTAGCCAGAGTTTAAGGGGCTAAAGAGAGCAAGTTTGAGCTTTCAATTGAGTTGGAATCTTCTGTCAGAGCAGTTAGAGAGGAGCAAGAGACAGCAAACTTCGATTCAGACTGAAGGAGATAGAAGGAGAGTTGCAAAATTATCAGATGTTAGTTATAAAACACCTTTAACAAAGATTAAAGAATATAACCTTGAATAACCTATATTAATATTTATCTTCTTTACTTTTTTTATTATCTTGTGATACAAAAGAAAGCCACTAAATATTCAACTAAATAATTTTTCTGTAAATAATCTAACTATGCCAGTTATTTCTTACTGAAAGACAAAAGAGCCTTCGGCTCTAAAAAATCTAAAAAGGAGGATAAGAGATGGAAGAAATACCTCAAGCCAGCTTTTTGATTATCCTAAGTGGGCTACTTGTTGGCATTATGTTTGGTTTTGCTCTTCAGCGTGGAAGATATTGAATGAATACTGCCTTTAGAGACGTGATCTTTATAAACGATTTGACAATGTTTAGATCATGGCTTATAGCTCTTGGCATAGCCATCATTGGTTCTAATTTTATTGAAGATATAGGGTTGCTTGGTGAAGACGGTCTTAGAAGACAAGTTTTCGCTCCTATAGCTGCAATGGTAGGTGGTTACTTATTTGGCATTGGTATCGTAGTAGCTGGCGGATGCGGTAGCGGTGTTTTGTATAAGCAAGGGGAGGGGCAATTTGCCGCCTTAGTGGCAACCTTTGGCTTTGCCGTTTCACTTATATCCTCGATGCACGGACCATTAAACCCTATCGTAAAGGCTCTTAAAAGTTATAAGGTCTCTATAGGTAGTGGAGAAGAGGCTGTAACGACTCCTGCTTTATGGGATTTTTTTGGACAATCAATGTTAATTAAGTGGATAGTTATAGCGGTAGTTATTGCTATTATAATAGTAGTAGTGATGAAAGGCAAACCCTTTAGTGCTGGAGCAAAGAAAGGGTGGGCATGGCCTGTTGGTGGAGCAGTAATCGGTTTAATTGTAATAATTGCTTGGTGGGCTTCTTATTATTTTGGTGGACAAGCAAGGGGTTTATCTTTCTCTGGACCAACCGTCGACTTTTTAATGTTTATATTAACAGGCAATAGCCAAGCACCCTTTGATCCTATGTTCAACCTCTTTGGTATAGGTGTATTAACATGGAGTGCTCTATATGTAGTAGGTGTTCCAATTGGCGCTTTTATGAGCGCTAAAGGTCTTAAGGAGTATAAACTTACTGCACCAAGACAGGCTGATGAACTCGTTAAGGTCTTCTTTGGTGGTCTAATCATGGGTTTTGGGGCTGTTGTGGCTGGTGGTTGAACAGTTGGACACTCGCTGACTGGTATGTCAGCTCTATCTTTGCAAAGCATTTTAGCTACCATCTTTATTGTTTTAGGTAATTGGACTATGGCTTATTTCATGTTTATTAAGCCTATGAAAGACTAATGACATTTGATTGAATTTTATAGACCTCTTTATAATCCTTAAATAAGGAATTTAATCTCAATTTTTGGATTAGAGAATTAGGGTGTTAAATATTCATTTTAATCGATTAAAGGATGAACCCTTTTATTTTCTTGTGCCTTTTAAATAAAATAAAAAAGGCATAAAAGTTGCTTTTATTAATTTAAGATATGATCCTTTAAAGGAAGGAGGTGAAGAAAAATGAGACAAAAGTCGATTATTGCTTTAGTGGTCGCAATCATCTTTACTTTTGGTATTATAACAATGGCTATGGCTTCTGCTGAAGTCAAAGGTACTGTCACAAAGATTGATGGCAATAAAGTTACTGTAAAGGATGACAAAGGTAAAGAGACCACTGTAGAAGTGAAGGACCCAAAGGGTGTTAAGGTGGGCGATAAAGTCACCATTAAAGACGGAGTTGTAACAAAAGAAGCACCAAAGAAAAAGAAACCAGAGGGTTGCTAATTTAAATCAATTAGAAATAGGGGGTGAATATACTACCCCCTATTTTTTCGAAAGTCTATTTAATTTTCATCTTTAAGTAACTTGTATTCTATGCTGTCAACGAGTGCTTGCCATGAAGCTTCTATAATATTTTCCGAAACTCCTACTGTACCCCATCTTGAAGTTTCATCACCCGATTCTATCAATACGCGCACTTTGGCAGAAGTTCCTTTGCCTGCGGTGAGTACTCTTACTTTATAGTCGTGTAGTTTAACGCTTTTGAGTTGAGGATAGAATTTATATAAAGCCTTTCTTAAAGCATTATCTAAAGCATTTACGGGGCCATTACCAGTAGCCGCTGTATGTTCAATATTTTTGCCTACCTTTAACATTATAGTAGCCTCGCTAAGTGGATCTTCATTCTCTCTCCTTTTAGAAACTATCACTCTGAAGCCAATTAAATCGAAAAATCTTTTATGAAACCCTAACAGTTTTTTTAAAAGCAGCTCAAAGGATGCCTCTGCTCCTTCAAATTGAAATCCTTGATGTTCTAAAGCCTTAAGTTCATCAAGAATTGTCTGTAATTGGGGAGAATCTGGTTTAAGAGAGATACTAAATTCTGATGCTTTTCTTAAGATATTGCTTTTACCAGCTAAATCTGAGATTAGCACTCTATGGGAGTTCCCCACCATTTCAGGTCTTATATGTTCATAAGTTTCCGGATTTTTACTTACTGCACTAACATGCACTCCACCTTTATGAGCAAAGGCACTATCGCCTACATAAGGTTGCCTTTTAAAATGCCTTAGATTAGCTATTTCATTAACAAATCTTGATAGTTCTCTAAGTTTTTTAAGTTGATCATCATTAAGACACTTATAACCGAGTTTTATCTGTAAATTTGGAATAATTGAGCAAAGATTTGCATTACCGCATCTTTCACCAAAACCGTTGATTGTTCCTTGAACCTGTTTAGCACCCATCTCGATTGCTATAACTGAGTTAGCTACAGCACATTCAGAGTCATTATGGGTATGTATACCTATAGGGTAATCGATCTCTTCAATAACCTTAGCTACTACGGCCTTTATAGTAAGGGGGAGAGTGCCTCCATTTGTATCACATAATACTAAACAGTCAGATCCAGCATCTTTAGCAGCTTTGAGACATTTAAGAGCATATTCTGGATTGTGTTTGTAACCGTCGAAGAAGTGTTCAGCATCGAAGAAAACCTTCTCCACATGTTTTTTCAAGAAGGATACAGAATTATATATTAGATCTAAATTCTCTTCGAGAGATATCTTCAAGGCCTCTTTTACATGAAAATCCCAACTTTTCCCAAAAATAGTTATAACTTCAGTTTTAGCATCTAAAAGGGCCTTTAAATTAGCATCGTTTTCTACCTTATTAGTAGGTTTATGGGTGCTTCCAAAAGCTACTATTTTTGAAAATGTGAGGGGCAGCTTTCTTACCTTTTTAAAGTATTCGGCATCTTTGGGGTTTGAACCTGGCCACCCTCCTTCAATATAGTGGATGCCAATTTCATCTAATTTTTTAGTTATCCGTAGTTTATCTTCGACAGAGAAAGAGATATCTTCCGCTTGAGCACCATCTCTAAGAGTTGTGTCATAGATCTCTATTTGACGCACGAAGTCCACCTCATATATTAAACATTTGCTTTTTCAGATAGTTTAAAGACATCGTGGAGTACCCTTACGGCTAATTCAGTATATTTTGCCTCGATAATACAAGATATCTTTATTTCTGAAGTGCTTATGGTCATAATATTAATCCCATGTTTTGCTAAAGCCTCAAACATTTGAGCCGCTACACCAGAATGAGTTCTCATTCCAACACCAATAATTGATATCTTTGAGATGTCGTCTTTGTAAATAACATCCTTTGCACCCAATTCGTTTGCGATTTCTTTAGAGAGTGTAAAGGCCTTATTAAGATCAGTTTTAGGAACCGTGAAAGATATATCGGCATATTTACCGTCACTACTTACATTTTGTACAATCATGTCTACTACAATATTAGCTTTTGCAATACCATTAAAAAGTTTTGCTGCTATCCCTGGCTTATCAGGGAGACCAATAATAGTAATTTTAGCTTGATTCTTATCGTAGGTAACGCCTGAGACTACGACTTTCTCCATATCCTTATCCTCCTTAGTAACTAAGGTCCCTGGCTTATCGGAAAAACTCGATCTAACTATAATAGGGACTTCATATTTCATAGCAAATTCTACAGAGCGAGTCTGTAAGACTTTTGCTCCTAAACTCGCCATTTCAAGCATCTCTTCGTAGGAGATTTTGTCAAGTTTTCTGGCTTCACTTACAATGTTTGGATCAGTTGTATATACACCCTCTACATCGGTGTAAATTTCACATAGATCACTCTTTATAGCTGAAGCTATGGCAACTGCTGAGAGATCTGAGCCACCTCTTCCTAAGGTTGTCACCTCTAAATCGTCCTCTGTAATACCTTGAAAACCGGCTATCACTACAATATATCCTTCATTTAAAGCGTTTATTACTCTATCTGCAGTAATCTTTTCAATCTTAGCCTTTGTGTGAACTGAATCAGTGATTATACCTGCCTGGCGGCCCGTTAATGCAATTGCTTTATAGCCTAAGGCTTCTATTGCCATAGCCATTAAAGCAGTAGTTACTCTCTCTCCAGAAGATAAAAGGAGATCCATCTCTCTTTCTGAGGGATTCGGTGATACTTGATAGGCTAAGTTTATCAGTTTATCGGTCTCACCAGCCATTGCTGATACAATTACGACAACTTTATTGCCTTCTTCTACAGTCTTTACGACACGCTCAGCTACAGCTTTAATTCTTTCTACGTTTGCTACAGACGTGCCACCATACTTCTGAACTATCAACATAATGGGGGCCTCCTCATAAATGATCTTAATTGAACAATAATATAACATAATAATTCCTTTAATAACAAATATTAGTTAGCTAATTTTTTACTAAACAATACTTTAGACATAGGAATTTTTAAGGTAATCAGAGGGCAATATTTATGCTATAATTATCCTGGAAACTATTCAAAGGTTTTAATACAGATCTCTCTTTAAGATGGTTTCCTTCAATTTTAATATAGAAATTAGATATCATCTCTCAATTTATTCAATAAAATGATGATACCTTTAGGTAAAACTAAAATTTAAAAAACTAAACTAAAAGAAGCAAAGAGCTTTTAAAATACTTAATCAGTTTTATCTTTTTGTTATACCAAATATTAAAGAAAGGAGGTTAGAGGGATGGTGCAAAACATTCATTGGCTTGGTCATGATACTTTCAAAATCATAGGTGAAAAAATTATTTATACTGATCCATATAAGATCAAGAAAAAAGATGTGGCAGATATAATTTTAGTAACCCATGATCACTTCGATCACTGTGTTCCTGAGGATATTCAGAAATTACAAGGTGAAAAAACCGTAATAGTTACGACAGCCGATTGTGCTAAAAAGTTATCCGGTAATGTTGTAATTGTTAAACCTGGTGATAAAGTTAATATCGAGGGTATAGAGATTGAAGCAGTACCAGCTTATAATACTAACAAGCAATTTCATACAAAAGAAATGGGATGGGTAGGTTATATATTTAAAATTAATAAGCAAAGAATTTACCTTGCAGGAGATACAGACTATATTCCAGAGATGAAGACCTTTAAAGATATTGATATAGCTTTACTTCCTGTCTCGGGGACCTATGTAATGACAGCTGATGAAGCTGTCCAGGCAGCTCTCGATATTAATCCTAAGATTGCTATACCGATGCACTACGATGCGATTGTTGGAACTAAAAAGGATGCTGAAAAATTTGCAGAAGCTCTGAAAGGCAAAATAGAAGTAGTCATCCTCGAGGAAGAAAAGTAGGGTTATAGCTTTTTTAGTAATGCTAAAAAATGACTTAATTATAGAGATGTTATCTCGGAATGAAGGCTACCTTTCTGGCTCTAAGATTGCAGAGGTTATGGGTGTTTCGAGAGCAGCCATCTGGAAAAGGATAAAAATCCTTAAAGCAAAGGGCTATAAGATCGAAGGTTCTATTACAAAAGGCTATAAGTTGATAGAATTACCTAATCTCTCTATTGAGACAATTAGGACAGCTTTAAAAAGGGAACCTCTAAAAATTGGGAAAGAGTTGATTTTCTATGACACCGTCAGTTCCACTAATATTGTAGCAGGGGAGTTTGCAGCAAGAGGTTATGGCGAGGGAATAGTGGTAATAGCTGATGAGCAGACCGCTGGCAAAGGGAGACTTGGAAGAAAATGGATATCTCCTAAAGGTAAAAATCTTTATTTGAGCTCAATATTGACACCTCCTATTTTGCCAAAGGATACACCTATCCTAACACTATTAGCAGGGGTGGCTTGTTGTACTGTCCTAAAGGAATACCTGGGGCTTCCAGCCACAATTAAATGGCCTAACGATTTACTCTTAGAGGATAAAAAGGTGGGAGGCATATTATCAGAGATCAAGGCTGATATAGATAGAGTAATTTATGCAATAGTTGGGATAGGAATTAACATAAATTCTGATGTCGAGGATTTCCCAGAAGAATTAAGAGAAGTTGCCACATCTATTAAAATACACACGAAGAAGGAGTTTTCAAGGACTGAAGTGGTAATTTTACTCTTAAAGGAATTGCAGAAATGGTATGATATCCTCCTAACCAAAGGCAAGGAAGAGATTCTCTCTAAATGGCAAAGGCTTTCATCGACAATAGGTAAAAAAGTTAAAGCTCAAGTTTGGAATAATGTTTTCATTGGAGTTGCAGAATCAATCGATGATGACGGCTTTCTAATTTTGAGGCTTAATGACAATTCATCAATAAGGATTAATGCCGGTGATATCACTATGCTAAGGGATGGAGAACTTTATTAATTACTTAACCTATTTTAACAGCATAAAGCATGAACTTAAGAGAATTTGCTAATAGGGATTGACATAGGTAATACCTCTATCGGATGGGGTCTCTTTTTAAAGCCAGAAAGGGGTGGATTGAAGTATTTTAAAAAGATGTCTACCTATCCAATACGGACTGTTAAGGAGTACGCCGAGGTATTTGAGGAGCTAATTAAAGATGCTGAAATTAAAGACGGTAAATCAGAAGCTAAAAATGTTATAATCTCATCGGTTGTTCCTATTATTACTCCTTTAGTGATGGAAGCATTAAAGATTGCTAAAGTAAAGAAAATAGTTACAGTGAATCATAAGAACACAGGTAATCTTACTTTAAGAGTTCACAATAAAAGAGGAATAGGTTCAGATAGGATTGCCAATGCCGTAGGAGCCTATCATTACTTTCAGCAGGCTTTGGCAGTAATAGATTGTGGAACAGCAACAACTATAACTGTTGTGGGAGAAAAGGCTGAAATAATTGGAGGGGCGATTTTGCCAGGGGTCGGCTTAATGCAAAGTTCTTTATTTAACTCTACAGCAAAGTTGCCAGCTGTTAAACCTAAGGTAACTAAAAGAGCCCTTGGGAGGGACACTATTTCTGCTATAAGTTCGGGGATTATATATGGTACTGCAGGCGCCTTAGAGAAAATTATCAGTAGAATAGAAAAAGAATTAAATTATAGTCTAAAGATATTATTAACAGGAGGCTACGCAAAGCTAATATCTTCTGTTTTAGATTTAAAACATATTGTAATACCCTATCTTATTTTTGAAGGATTGAGGCTTATATATCTAAAAGCCATGGAAAAATAAAATAACATCTGTGAGATGTTTATTTAAGAGGAGGTCTTCTAATGCAAATTAAAAGGATTCTTTTCCCAACAGATTTTTCAGAAGGAGCCCTTAATGCTCTTCCTTATGCTGTAGAAATGGCAAAGGCTTATGGAGCAAAGCTGTATCTACTTCATGTAATATATGATATTGCTACTGCATCAGGTCTCCATGTGCCCCATACATCGGTCGATCAGATGTATTCAGAAATGCAACAAACTGCACAGAAAGAATTAGAGCGCTTTGGACTTAAACAGAGAGAAGGACTAAATGATGTTGAATACTCAATTAAAAGAGGAGTTCCCTATGAGGAGATTTTAAAATTTGCTAACGAAAACAATATCGATCTCATAGTTATAGCTACCCATGGGAGGAAGGGATTAGATAGAGTTCTTTTTGGAAGCACAGCAGAAAGAGTCGTTAGAAACTCATCATGTCCCGTTTTAACTATTAGAGGATAAGCTTCAGTTTCAGAGTAATGGATGCTGATAGTGACATCTATTACTCTGAGACATTTAAAACTTGATGGAGGACTTCACTAAATTCCTTTATTCGGAAAGGCTTTCTTATAACTCCCGCAAAACCGAAGTCTCTATATAAAGCCATCACCGGGTTACTTGAATAGCCGCTCGATACTATTGCTTTGACTTTAGGATCGTACTGGAGGAGCTGACTCATAAGCTCTTTTCCCCCCATCCCACCTGGGATGGTCAGATCCATAATGACTGCATCAAAAGGATCTCCCTTTTCTTTTGCTTCTTTGTAAATTTCAAAAGCCTCTTTACCATCTTTACATAAAAAGCATTCATAACCGAGGTGATTTAGTATCTCCCTTGCTAAGTCTCTTATTATCTCTTCATCATCCATAACTAAAATTTTTCCTTTACCTCTGATAAAACTATCATCTTCTTCCGTTTTTTTCAAAGATTGAGATTTTACTTTAATCGATGGTAGATAAATTTGGAAGGTTGTACCCTCATTAACTTTAGATGATACTTGTATATGGCCCCCATGGTTTTTGATGATTGAGTAAACCACTGCTAAGCCAAGACCACTACCCCCTTCCTTAGTGGTGAAGAAAGGATCAAAAATTTTCCCTAAGTTTTCTTCGGGAATACCTATTCCTTGGTCTCTAATCTCAATTAGAACATATTGTCCGTCTTTGATGGGCAAATTATTAGCTCGCCTCACCTCTACATTTTTAATGTTTATATTTATGGTACCTCCAAAAGGCATTGCTTGAACAGCATTTATAACTAAATTGCTTATTACTCTACTTAGTTGTCCTTCATCCACTTCCACTGGTAATAGATCCTCTGAAAAATCGAATTCGCATTTTATGTTTGTCCCTCTAAGGGAGAAAATTGCTGAATCTTTTATGATTTGCTCTATTGAGGATGGTTTCTTCAGGGGAGCACCACCCTTTGAAAAGGTTAGGAGTTGGTGAGTTAATGAAATTGAACGATCTATTGCCTTTTCAGCTGCTTCTATCCTCTTATAAGCTGGGTGTTCAGTCCCTAAATGTATCTTTGCAAGTTGGATATTCCCAAGTACCCCAGTTAAAAGATTATTGAAATCATGTGCTATGCCACCGGCAAGAATGCCAATTGCTTCAAGTTTTTCTGACTTAAGAATTTCTTCTTCCAAGCGTACCAAATCAGTAATATCCTTAAAAGTTAAGACAGCACCTATGACCTTACTTTCTTCATCTTTTACCGGTGAAATATTAAATAAAATGGGCTTTTGATTTTTATCTCTATCTATGAGTTTATACTTACCTGAATATGAAAAGGAATCTTCTTTGCTTTCATTATAGATATAAGTTAATATATCTTCAGAATAACCCTTTGAGTTAAAGTCAACAATCTTTAGGATTTGATAGACAGGTGACTTATAGGCTTCTTCTAAGGACCAGCCAGACAGTTTTTCAGCCATTTTATTCATCAGTAAGATTTTTCCTTTAATATCGGTGGAGATGACACCTTCACCTATAGATCTTAGGGTTACAGAAAGCAATTCCTTTTCTTCAAAGAGCGCTTTTTCAGCCCTTTTTCTTTCTGATATATCTCGCAGAAATATGAATATGTATTCTTGTCCTTCATAATTTAAAAGGGTTGCTGCTATCTCAGCTGGATAGAGGCTGCCGTCTAACCTTTTTAGAAATTTTTCAGAGTATGAATATTTTTTTTGCTTAAGCTTCTCAGAGGTTCTTAAAAATTCATCTTTTGAGTAGTCGATAGGGAGGTCATAGATTAACTTATTAAGAATATCTTCCCTTTTTGTTCCAATAAGATTACAAAAGGAATCATTGGTATAGAGAAGTCTCCCTTCAGAATCTAACCAGCAAACAGCTTCTGAAGTGTTATCTATTGCAAACTTTGCAAAACTGAGAGCTTCTTCACGGTTTCTGATAGCGTCGGTCATTTTATTGAAGTTTTCAGCTAAATCATAAACTTCTGAATATTTAAAAGATTCAATTGGCAAAGAGCTATCATAATTGCCTTCTGAAAGAAGCTTTGTCTTTTTAATTAAGTTGACAAAGGGTTCGGTAAGCCTCTTGGAGAGGATTATAGAGAGGAAGGTGGCAAAAAGAACGGCTAAAATGAATCCAATCGTCAATAAAGTTTTTATCTGATTGATCGGGCTCATGGCAACTTCAAAGGGTTGATTATAGATTACTAACCACCCAGTTTTTGGGACCGATGAAACACTGGCAAGCCATCTTAATCCTTCTTGAGGGTAATTATAATTACCTTCCTTTTCTTTAAAGGCAGCTTTTACAAAATCGAAAATGCTCATATTGAGCTGTTCTTGGACAAGTTGAAAGTTAGTATGGGCTACAACAGTTCCTATTCGATCTAAGAGCATAGTCC
>JAOAEO010000239.1:328-673 GCA_026416735.1 Thermodesulfovibrionales bacterium | reverse complement strand
ATGTATATTTAAAAGAGAGATTGCTAAAATTAAGAGACTCTTTAGTTTAATAAGGTTTCTAAGGAAATAGAGAGACTGTCAGAGGATTTATCTATTGCCTATGAGAATAAACCTAAGGAGATTTAACAATGCTTAATCCTATATCTAGGTTCGAAGATTTTTTGATTAAATACGAGAAATAAAGTTATAATATGCATTTATACGAATTCGTTTCTTAAATTTGTTCTCATAAAACTTCTATATAATTTTAATTGTATATGAAATCTTTAACAAAAAAACAGTTTGAAATATTAGAGTTTCTTAAAAGTTTTGTTAAAGAAAAGGGTTATCCACCTACTTACAGAG
>JAOAEO010000239.1:0-318 GCA_026416735.1 Thermodesulfovibrionales bacterium | reverse complement strand
TTATGTGGACAGCTGCAAAAAAACATTTGAAAGCCCTCGAAAAAAAGGGCTTCATAAAAATCAATCCATCAAAATCGAGAGGGTTGGAAATAAAAGATTTAAAAACCTCAGAAATTCAATCTATCCCCGTTTTAGGTAAAATAAAAGCAGGCAAGCCGACCCTCGCTATCGAGGAAATAGAATTTTATATAACTGTCGATAAATCCCTCTTTAAATCCAATGATTTATTTGCACTCAGAGTAAGTGGTAGAAGCATGATTAATGCTGGTATTCTAGAGGATGATTATGTAATAGTAAGACCCCAGGCAACTTTAGAAG
>JAOAEO010000238.1 GCA_026416735.1 Thermodesulfovibrionales bacterium | reverse complement strand
CTAATATTCAGTGTAATGTAGCTCAGTACAACTACAAGGAAGAGTTTTTAGTGTTAAATTCCCAAGAAGTTTTAGATAAAGTTGAAAATAATATTAAGATTGTTCCATTAACTGAAAAATGGAATATGAAGTTGTGTAAAGCAAAATCAGCTAAGGTTGACATTCAAAAAGACAAAGTATATTTAATAGGTGATGTAGAAATTACATTTTAGTCTATGAGTATATTAGCTGAAAATATAAAGAAGTTGTACGGGGATAAATGTGTGCTTAATAGCATAACTGTTGAAGTAAATCCTTCAGAAATAGTTGGTTTGTTAGGTCCTAATGGAGCTGGGAAAACAACAATGTTTTATTCTATATTAGGTATAGTTAAAATCAACTCTGGCAAAATTTTTGTAGATGGTAAAGATGTTACTTACTATCCGATTCATAAACGAGTTCGCCAGGGGATTGGTTACTTATCTCAAGATCCTTCTGTTTTTAGAAAATTAACAGTAGAAGAAAATATATATTCTGCAATAGAAATATACTATAAAAATAAACTTGAAAGAAAGAGAATTTTAGATGAACTATTAGAGGAACTTCATCTTGGGCACTTAAGGAAGCAACGAGCATTTACACTTTCTGGTGGAGAAAAACGAAGATGTGAAATAGCAAGGGTTTTAGTATCGAAACC
>JAOAEO010000237.1 GCA_026416735.1 Thermodesulfovibrionales bacterium | reverse complement strand
GACAGTTAATTTCCTACCAACAGTTCAATTTAACATCCCCCATGCTGTAATATTATCCACTAATTATACAGAGACAAGAGGACTTACCCAAAGGCTTAAAGAGATACCCAAAATTATCAATAGGAAATTCTGAAAGGAGTTCAGAATTACAACAATAAATGTTTGGATGTTAACACTTTCAATGTTTGTACACCACAAACTGTCATGCCGAACTTGTTTCGGCATCTCTTCTTTTTTGCAGTGTCTTGTTATTCTATCGGCAATTGGGGTAGGTAGTCTGTCAGCATTGACAAACTAAATTATTCTTTTTATAATTATACTTATTATAATAAGGAGAATAATAATATGCTTATAAACTCAGATAAAATGCTTCCTATCACTAAGCTTCAAAAAGCCATCACTCAAAAAGTCCGTGAAGTTGCTGAAACAGGTGAACCCATATTTGTCCTAAAAAACAATGAGCTCACTGCCGTGATCGTCTCAAAAGATGAATACGAAAGCCTCAAGCAAGCAAAAGACATTCTTGAGCATTTAGAGCTTGCAGAAATGCTTGAAGAAAGGCTTAAGCATTATGATGCTTCTAAAAGCATCTCTTGGGAACAGGTGAAAGCCGAGCATGGCTTATAATATCAGGCTAATCCCAGAAGCAAGAGAAGATTTTGCAAAGCTGGATAGG
>JAOAEO010000236.1 GCA_026416735.1 Thermodesulfovibrionales bacterium | reverse complement strand
CCCTTGTCTTTTGAATCTCGGCTTTTAACATCTCAATTGTGCCTTTATCTTCAATATGCCCCTCTATTGCCCAAGACTTTTTTTTAGCTCAAGGTTCTCTGATGCAAGTTCAGCTATTACACCTCTTAGTCTTTGATTTTCAGCAATGAGCTTTTCCTCTTTTGTTGTTTCCCTGCCATCTTTCTTATGCCTTAATCCCTCAATAGCTCCATTAAAGAAAGCCTGCTGCCACTTATAATACTGCCCTGTGTTAATGCCATATTTCTTGCAAACCTCTGATACAGGGTTTTTACCTATGATAACCTCTTTTACTATCTCATACTTTTTTTCAGGCTGAAAATGTCTCCTGTTATCGTTGATTCCCATAGTGATATCCTCCTTATTTTCTAAGAATACCACTTCTTATTTCATTTGCCAATTTTGTCTCATTTGGTCTGTAACTAAACAAAATCTTGCATTAGTAGAGAGGGTCTTTAGGAGTGTAAAGACAGTAGATTTAGAAGTGAGGCCAGTATATGTTAGACTTGCAACGAGGACAAAGGGGCATGCATTAGTAGTAATGTTGGCATATAGGATAATACAGTATTTACAGAAGAGTTGGGAGAGTTTAGATATAACGGTGGAGGAAGGGATAAAAGAACTTACTACATTATGTGCCAATGAGATAACGATGTCAGA
>JAOAEO010000235.1 GCA_026416735.1 Thermodesulfovibrionales bacterium | reverse complement strand
GACTTTGAGGGTAAAGGTGGTAAAGACCCATCACTTGGTTTATTGATAACTGTTAGCACTAAGCTTATTCGTTTAGTTGATGATTCCGTTATTTACGCAAATGAATTCAAATACAGGAGTGCTGAACGAAAACTTTCATACTGGTTACAGGATAACGCACAACCCTTTATGAAAGAACTGGAACAGGCATACCAGAGCCTTTCAGAAAAAATAGTGGAAGAACTTTTTTTGATCTATGACTTACCTTAATCAATCTCCATCTAATAGTAAGACTATAATGAATTCAAAACACTTGACTAAGCTACTAATTTCCCTGCTAATACTTATTGCTACTGGATGCACATTTAAGGCACCCACTTATGGACTTAGACCAGAATATCCTGAAAATCGTTATCGCAGTGAAATTGTCTTTACTGAGGTTGATTCTTTGCAGCCTACTTTTAAATGGGCTTCTTTTCCGAAATCACGAGACTTAGGAAGAGATGAACAGGGCTTTTTAATCAAAATTAGAGATGTGACTTATGATTTAAAGATATGGAAAGCTGAAAATGAATTTCCTGGCTATCTTATCTATTCACGACAGAGTTTGCCAGAGCCTTTTCACAAAATTGAACAACTCTTAGAACCATGCGCTAAATATTTCTGGACTGTTAGAGCGCGCTTTAAAATTGATGGAGA
>JAOAEO010000234.1 GCA_026416735.1 Thermodesulfovibrionales bacterium | reverse complement strand
GCACTCTGGGATGTAGAGTTTGACAAAAAATTCGGTATCTACTCAATTCCAAAAATATTTGGAGTAAAGAATGCAATAAAATTAGCAAGAATCTTTCATTCTATAGCATGGATTTTTCTTGTTTTAAATGGCGTGATATTCAAACTAAATATCTTCTACTGGATTGGTATGGCATTAGTTGGATTTTTATTCATTAAGGAGCATTCTCTTGTAAAACATGATGATCTTTCAAAGCTTAATATAGCCTTTTTTAATATGAACGGATACATAAGTGTTACTGTATTAATCTTTACCGCAATGGCTACTTTGATAAAAATATAGGAGGAGGCTGTGGAAAAGCTTTTCATAGTTCGCAGTCAATATCTTATTACTATGAATAAAAATGATGAAGTGATTGAAAATGGTGCAGTTTTAGTGGAAGATGGAATAATTAAAGATATCGGGGATTTTAATGAAATCTTAAAAAAATATAAAAATCAATCCATTCCCATATACGGAAACTCTTACTCAGCAGTAATGCCGGGATTTATAAATACTCATACCCATGCTGCAATGGTTTTGTTTCGAGGAATTGCAGATGATTTACCATTAAAAAAATGGCTTACAGAGCATATATGGCCTAAGGAGGCAAAATTTTTAAGTCCAGAGTTTGTCTTTGATGGAACATCTCTTGCCTGTCTTGAGA
>JAOAEO010000233.1 GCA_026416735.1 Thermodesulfovibrionales bacterium | reverse complement strand
GGCTTATCCATGTCTAATATCTCCTTTACCTTCACCAAAGCAGTCTCGACCTCCTTTTGAGCATCTTCTGTTAAGACTATCTCTTCCCTTTTTCTCATCTTAGGATAATTGATAATACCCTTCTTTTCAATTCCAAGTTGTTTTAGATAATAAAGATAATAAAGCAGTTGAATCCTATCAGCATTGACAAGGCGATTACTATATTTTATCTCTTTTATTTCTTCATCGCTTACAATATCGATACATATTAAATTATCTATCAGAACTTCTCTTACTTCTTCCTTTGGGTAAGAGTATTGACTCAAAATTTTACCCAATAACACTTTATCTGAAGATGATTCCATCTGTATTCCTCTATCAAATAACCACAATTTACGCTCACAAACATAAAGGTAGTTAATTTTAATACCATTTGTTTTAAGAGATTGAAAATCAAATTCTTCTTTTAATACAATATTCACAATTATTCCTAATGCTCAAACATAAAGTTTTATATAAAAAATATTTATTTTATACCAGTAAATAAATTTTAAAAAATTAATAGTTCGCAAAACCTTACTGAAAAAATAAATTGATTAATCATATACATAACCACAAATAATTTAGTAAATCGATAAAAAGATTTACAATATAAATACTCCTTCCTCTTGTTTATCAGATAATTCTAAGCCTTTTTCATATGTATAAATG
>JAOAEO010000232.1 GCA_026416735.1 Thermodesulfovibrionales bacterium | reverse complement strand
GCTTTGCTCACTGGAAAATAGAAAAGGAAGGAAAGGGTATTATTGGGATGATTACAAACAACTCTTATATTTCGGGTTTAATTCACCGAGGTATGAGAAAGAAGCTTATTGAGAGTTTTGATGAAATCTACATACTCAACCTTCATGGAAACAGTCGAATAGGAGAGAAATCTCCTGATGGTTCAAAGGATGAGAATGTTTTTGACATACAGCAAGGTGTGGCTATCTCCATATTTGTAAAGAAAGAGAAAGTTAGAAAAGAGTGTAAAGTCTTTTATGCCGATCTATTTGGGCTAAGAGCAGACAAATATGAATATCTCAAAAATCATGACATTGCTACTACTGCATGGAAGAACTTAAATCCAGTTGAACCCTACTTTTTCTTAATTCATAAAGATTTTTCAATGCAAGACCTTTATGAGAAATTCTTACCTGTCACAGAGATTTTTCAAGTTTACTCAAGTGGTGTCAAAACTCACCGTGACCATTTTGTTGTTGGATTTAGAAGAGAGGAAGTTATAAATAGACTCAGAATTTTTGCAAGTGATCTGCCTGATGAGATTGTAAGGGATACATTTAAATTGAAGGATACAGATGATTTTAAACTAAAAAAAGCAAGAGAAAAAATCAAGAACATGGACTGGGAAAAAAGAATTTTTATTTATTCATATAGACCCTTTGATAATAGACATATCTGTTA
>JAOAEO010000231.1 GCA_026416735.1 Thermodesulfovibrionales bacterium | reverse complement strand
ATACTTGATGCTGCAGAAAAGCAACTTGCTCAAATAACCGGTCAGAAGCCTCTCATTACAAAAGCTAAGAAGCCTCTTGCTGCTTTCAAACTTAAAAAAGGCATGCCTATAGGTTGTAAAGTAACCTTGAGAAGAGAAAGAATGTATGAATTTCTTGATAGATTGATATCCTTAGCTTTGCCAAGAATTAGGGATTTTAAAGGAGTGTCTTCAAAATCTTTTGATGGGAGAGGTAATTATTCTTTTGGAATAAAAGAGCAATTTATATTCCCAGAAATAGATTATGATAAAGTCGAGATGATTCATGGATTGGATATAACCATATGTACAAACGCAAAAAGCGATGAAGAAGCAAGAGAGTTATTGAAAGAATTTGGTATGCCATACAGAAGATAAGGAGGGGTTGTGGCAAGGAAAAGTAAAATAGAAAAAACAAAATATCCACCAAGGTTTAAGGTGCGTGTTAGAAATCGCTGTAATGTTTGCGGACGTCCAAGAGGATATTTAAGGCAGTTTGGGCTTTGTAGAATCTGTTTCAGATTTTTGGCAAACTCTGGGAAGATTCCCGGAGTTGTCAAGTCAAGTTGGTAAAGGAGTGATATCATGATGACAGATATAATTTCAGATATGCTAACTCGTATTAGAAATGCAATAATTGTAAAGGCTGATAAAGTAGATATTCCAGCATCAAGATTAAAGATTGAGAT
>JAOAEO010000230.1 GCA_026416735.1 Thermodesulfovibrionales bacterium | reverse complement strand
AGACAGAGGTAGCCCAGGGAAAGAGCGACAAGCATATTTTTATGAGGGTGGAGTCCAGCACTTTTAATGTCCCCCAACTACCTGGGATGATCCGTATTCCATGATGTTTCTTTAGCTTTGCAAGAACAGCTTCAAATATCATCTGGAAGATTAGCGGATCACGTTCGCTGTTCTTGCGGGATAATTGAGAATAACTGATGGTGCCTGTTTGTTCTTGCAGTTTCACATCAGCTTGAATATCGCTTACTATATGCCGTAAGCCCTCTTTAGGATTTAATTGAGCATACATCAAAGTATTCAGTTGTCGAAGAACAGTAAATTTTTTGGTCCCGTGGTCAGCACCGGTTTCTTCAATGGCTTTTGCCATTATGTTCATTGGTAAAAAGCCTTTAAGAGTTTCAAAAACTGTGGTACAATCGGCCATGTTCATTGACTCCTTCGTTAGTTGATGTGATGGCTTTGCGGGCTACCACTGATATTAGCAAGGAGTCTTTGTTATGCCTACAGGTAAATATTACTGTTGATTTTTATTAAAAAGTTTTATGCAACGCTACTGATTCAACCTTATGGTTAAACAATTAATACATGAACAGCTAAATCAACCAGAAAGAAGAAATGTACATGAGATTTAAGGCATATAAAAAAGGGAGTTCTGACATATATACTTTCTTCTATCCGGAATCCTTTGCGACAAGGGGAAGATCTGCATAGGGG
>JAOAEO010000022.1 GCA_026416735.1 Thermodesulfovibrionales bacterium | reverse complement strand
CGTCTCCGATCATCAGAGGGCCTCTGAGTTAGCTGAAAACGACTATAAAATCATAATTGGCGAATTAGATAGAGTTGAAACCTATCAGAGACTAAATATCGACAAAGCGTCACTTATAGTAGTTAACAATGACGATATTTTGAATACAAATATCATTTCTACTATTAGAGAAGTGTCTCAAAGTGTTCATATAGTTAGCTTTGCTGATAATGAGGATTCGATCGATATTTTAGAATTAGCAGGCGCAAATCATGTATTCCAGTTACCAAACATGCTTGGAAGAGCCTTAGCTCGTCATGCGCTTGGTGTTTTTTCACAAGCAAATATCGTCGGGAGCTTTGGTGAGCTTCTAATTGCTCAGACATCAGTATCTAGAGCCCCCTTTGAAGGAAAAAAACTTTCAGAAAGCAAAATACGCGAACTCACGGGGGTGAATGTAGTAGGGATTTGGCAACGAGGGAAATTCCGGATACCTGATCCAGAAACTGTAATTGATTCGACCTCTATGCTTCTTTTAGCTGGTTCTCAAGAGCAGTTCGAAAAATATAATGACTATGTAAAAAGTCCCTTTTCCTTTGATCAACCTTTGTTGATATTAGGGGGAGGGCGTGTGGGTCAGTCTGTTGCTAAAGCTTTGTCGGAGAGAGGAATCTCATACTGTATTGTAGAAAAGAGTAAGGCTCTTATCAAAGATAAAGAACATTATGTTATGGGTAGTGCAGCTGATATTAATATATTAAAACAAGCAGGAATTGACTATACACCTCTCGTTTTCATTACCACTCATGACGATCCTATAAACATTTATCTTACCATCTATTGCAGAAAACTTAGACCAGATGTCCTAATAATTAGTAGGGCAACGATGGATAGATATATAACTAAATTATATGCTGTAGGAGCTGACCTCGTAATGTCTTATGCTTCCATGGGGGTTAATTCTATTTTAAATATTCTAAACCCTGACCAACTTTTAATGTTGACTGAAGGTCTTGATGTCTTTAAGGTTCTTTTACCAGCTTCTCTTGTAGGTAAGACTCTTGAGGAGTCAAGAATAAGGCAGATAACTGGTTGTAATGTAGTAGCTATCAAGAATCACGAGAATTTTATTGTTAATCCCCCACCTTCCACAGTCTTTAAAGAAAATGATGAGCTTATTATGATCGGGATGGTAGAGGCAGAAAAGACTTTTATAAAGCACTTCTCGGCGCGATGAAAGCTATCTCTCTTCAGTGCAAATATTTACTTTATTAGTTTTTTTAAAGTTTTTAAAAATAATTCTTCTGAAACAACTCTTATTTAAAGACTTAAGTATTCGTCTTGATACTTCTTAAAAGATTTATATATATCTTTCTTAATTCTCAAAAGTAGGTAGAAGAACTTTATAGTAATGCAAAAGCAAGGGAATTAAGACGGAAAGAACTACTCTATGAGTGTTTTAAATTATTCATAGATGCCTACCATACAGAGATAAAATATGAAGAAACAAAGAGTCTTTTGGATGATATTTAATTTATAAAATTAAAATTAGGCAAGAAAGATCTCTTTATTACTGAGGAGTCTATTTATATTTTTTAGAGTCATACAGAACAGACTAAATTTAAAGACTATCTGCAATAAGCATAACTTCCAAGTTTTTAAATGATTATGTTAATATATCAAGATGGAAATTGCTAAAATCATCGAAGAATCTCAACGATTTTTAATGAATACATATAACCGTTTTCCTATAGTCTTAGTAAAGGGAAGAGGCACAAGGGTTTGGGATTCAGAAGGAAAGGAATATATTGACTTCGTAGGAGGTGTTGCTGTAAATGTCATAGGCCATTGCCACCCTAAGATAGTCGTCGCTCTTCAGAAACAAGCCCAAAGACTTATTCATGTATCAAATTTTTATCATATAGAACCACAAATCAAATTGGCTAAGCTCCTTGTTAAAAATTCATTCGCTGAAAAGGTTTTTTTCTGCAATTCTGGTGCAGAGGCTAATGAAGCTGCTATTAAACTCGCTCGTAAATACTCAAAGACATTTTTCAGAGAAGATAGATACGAGATCATCTCTACTTTAAATTCCTTTCATGGTAGAACATTTGCAAGTCTAACTGCTACAGGTCAAGAAAAGTTTCAAAAAGGTTTTGAACCTCTCCTCCCAGGATTTAAATATGTACCCTTTGATAATATAGATGCTCTTAAAGATACAATAAGTAGTAAAACATGTGCGATTATCCTCGAACCAATTCAGGGAGAAGGAGGTGTAAAAATTCCTTCTGGTGACTATCTCAAGAGGGTTAGCCAAATATGTAAAGAAAATAAGTTATTACTCATCCTCGATGAGGTCCAGACAGGTATGGGGAGAACTGGCAAGCTTTTTGCCTATGAACATTACGGTATAAAACCAGACATCATGACCATAGCTAAAGGATTAGGTGGAGGGGTTCCCATAGGTGCTTTACTTACAACAGAAAAGATTGCATCTGTCTTTGAACCGGGAACTCACGCCTCAACCTTTGGAGGAAATCCTTTAGTCTGTGCCGCGGCTATAGCTACTTTGGAGACAATTTTAGAAGATGGATATCTCCTTGATCATTGTAGAAGAATGGGGAAATACTTTTTAGAAAAACTTGTAAAGATCAAAGAAAAGTATCCTGAAATCGTTTATGAAGTAAGAGGTAAAGGACTATTGATCGGTATGGAACTGACTATGGAGGGAGCATCTATAGTTAAAGCATGCCTCGAAAGAGGCTTTTTAATCAACTGCACAGCTGGTAAAGTTTTAAGATTTACTCCTCCACTAATAATTGTAGAAGAAGAAATTGACAAACTAACCATAACCTTAAAGGAGATCATAGAGCAATACCGTGAAAAGAGACTTTTTAACACTGTGGGATCTCTCAACTAAAGAGATAGAATATCTCATCGAAAGAGCTCTACAACTTAAATCAGGCAAAGATGTAAACAAATGCCCTCTTCTTGGCAAAAGTATAGGGCTGTTATTCGAAAAACCATCCACTCGCACAAGAATCTCCTTTGAAGTAGGTATCTATCAATTGGGAGGTCAAGCTATTTATCTTACTTCTAAGGATCTCCAGATGGGCAGAGGGGAAAGCATAGCAGATACTGCAAAGGTTCTGTCAAGATATCTATCAGCAATGATAATTAGAACATATAAGCATTCTACTTTGGAGGAGTTTGCTATCCATTTCTCCCATCCCGTTATAAATGGACTTTCAGACTCACACCATCCTTGCCAGGCCCTTGCTGATTTAATGACAATATATGAGTCTAAAGGTAGATTAAAAGGTGTTAACCTTACTTATATAGGTGATGGTAATAATGTTGCTAATTCATTGGTAGAAGCTTCTGCAAAAACTGGAATTAATCTATCACTTGCTTGCCCAGAAGGATTCGAACCTTCACATTATATACTAAAGAGAGCTAAGGATTTTATTTCGGAACGGGGAGAGGGGAAAATAAGTCTTTTGAGAGATCCGTCTGAAGCAGCCACTATGGCTGATGTCCTCTATACAGATGTGTGGGTAAGTATGGGGCAAGAAGAAAACACCGAAGAAAAAAAATCAAAGCTTAAGGGATATCAGCTTAATAGTGATCTTCTTAAATATGCAAAAAAAGATGTGATAGTTTTGCACTGTTTACCTGCTCATCGTGGTGAAGAAATTACAGATGAGGTAATAGATGGTGAAAACTCTTTAGTATTACAGCAAGCTGAAAATAGGCTTCATACAGAAAAGGCCCTTTTAGAATTTTTACTTAAATAGTAAATAATACCCAAATTTGCCGATAAAAATTTAAAATATCTCTTCCTCTGTTTCTCTTTAAGCATTTAAAAGGATTTACAAACCTCTTATTAATGGGCTTTTTATCACCGTCAACCTTTTTTTTCAATATTTGCTCTTTATAAGCCCTAAGAAAAAACTCTATTCCTTATGTCTTTTAATCTTTTAAATCAGACTATACTTTTATACTGCTAATTTCACTTACCTTAATCTTACTTTTTTAATTTCTCCCTATCTACATATATCTTAAGGCAGAGCTTCTGTGTGCTTGATTACTTTACCTGCTACTTCATAGAAAAGCCACCTCTCTATGGTCTTTGTCTCAAGTGCCTTTGGTAATATGGAATACTTTCTTTTATTCTTTTAAGAGCCTCTCTCTTTACTTTTTTCTTCTTAGCCAGTTTTCTATTGTTTAAGTAGATGGTGCTACCTTAAACCTGTTACTTCCCTAAATCCTCAATCCTAATTGTCCTTCTTTATAAGCATAAGCTATAGGGGCTCTATCTATTGTCATATCTTATATTCGGCTGTTACTTATGCCACCAACTCTTTAAGGTGAAGTCTCTGACTTTCTATTAATTCCTTTATCTTAAAGGTCCTCAAAAACTCTAGATAAAAGGCAAGTCAGATTTTTGGTCTAACAACTTCCCTTCGATAGCCTTGACTTGAACGACAAGAGTTTTTGTTTTATTATTTAGAAAGTCTCTTTTTTCGATTACTAGGTGGTGTTTTAGACTCATAAGAGAAGGCTTTTCTATTTTTGAGAGGCATCTGCCAGCAGAATAGTGTTATAACATTGTATTTAAACATGCTTAAAAAACTTATTAAAATAACGATTTTTTCGCTAATCTCTTTTGTAAATTTTCATTCCTGTTCAATGCAATACAGTGATAAAGTAAATATCGGTAAAATTATAGAAAATGTGCCTTTCTATCCTCAGAAAGAATTTCAGTGTGGACCAGCATCTTTAGCATCCATTTTGAACTACTACGGTATTATGACTACACCTGATGAGATAGCTCAAGAAATATTTAGTAAGACTGCAAAGGGAACTCTCAATCTCGATATGGTTATCTATGCAAGAAAAAAGGGACTTAGAGCAAATCATTATGTTGGCAGCTTTGCTGATTTGCAAAGAAATATAGATGATGGCAATCCTGTTATTGTTTTAGTTGATTACGGTTTCTCCTTTTATAGGCATTACCATTTTTTAGTTGTTATTGGATATAATGATGAAGGGGTTTTTTTCAATTCTGGTGATCCTAAAAAAGAATTTATGCCCATTGAGGATTTTATGCCTCTATGGCGTAGAACCAATTACTGGACTTTATTAATAAAAAGTGAATGATTGATAAAATAAATATTTTGATCTTGCTATGAAAATTGTCATTTTTTACTTCTTTATTGTGTCCTTTATTATGAGCGGTTGTTCTATGCTAAGAATTATCGTCTTAGAACCACCTCCTCTTACTCCCTATGAACACATTATGCTTGGTTTTGCTTATGAAAGCAAGGGTCTTTTAGATGATGCTATAAAACAATATGAAGCTGCTGCAAAAAAAAATCCTGACGCTCTCCTCTATTTAGGGAATGCCTACTTTCTTAAAGGTGAGCTCGATAAAGCAGAAAGTTGTTATAAAAAATCCATTAGAGAGAGACCAGAAAATTCTGATGCTTATAATAACCTCGCTTGGATATATTATCTTAGAAAAGAAAATTTAAAGGAAGCCAAATATTTAGTAAAAAAGGCCTTAGAATTAAACCCTGATAAGAGAGATATTTATTTTGATACACTTCTTAAGATTGAGGAGATAGAGTAGAGGAATGGTAAATAGCAGTCATTATATTTTTTTAGAAAAAAACCGATCGTAAACATAAATAAGGGGTTAATTATGGTTAATGAAAGAGAGAAAATTGGTTCCTTGTTAATACGATATGGATTTATAACAGAGGATGACTTAACCGAGGGCCTTAAATTGCAGAAGTTAATGGGTCTCAAGTTAGGTGAAACACTTGTAAAGGCAGGTAAAATTGATGAGGCAAATGTACAATGGATTCTTAGTAAACAATTTGATGTGCCCTTTGTAATAGTTGATCAAGTACATCTTGATATAGATTTAATACATAAGTTTCCTAAAAATTTTCTTTTAGAGAATAGAATTATACCTCTTCTTGAGACTCACGATGAAATCTGTATCGTAACTGATGATATTTTTAATTATGAAGCCTTTGCTTTCATCGAGAAAATTTTTAATAAAAAAGTCAATATCTCTATTGGAGAGGCTAAAAGGATAGAGAATACTTTGATAAACTTTTATAAAGAAGATGCCTCACCTACAGTTACAATTCTATTACAAAAAACCATAGAGATGATTAAGGAAACCGGTTTTTATCGAATAGATATCCATATTCAACAGCACAAATGTGAACTGAATGTTTATGGAAATGGTGTAATTAGAAAGGTTGCAGAAGTCAATATAACCTTAAAAAAGGAGGATGTTTTTAGAGCTTTAAATATGCTCGAGACTCACTACATTTATGAGATGTATGATAATTATAGAACAGCTTTATTTTCCGTTTATCCACTATTTAATACTTTTAAAGATATCAAATACCCAGCAATTTTAGGGATCAGTGGATTGATATTACCTAATTGGACCACTTTTATCGATATGAAAAGTTCGGAGTGTGAGCATTTGATCCACAGTGATCACCCCCTTTATGGTTATCCTTACTTCGCTTTTAAGGATTCTGCTATCAAGTATGATCGAGTAATTTTTATTCCAGATTCAGCACCTAAGGATTTTACGAATTACTATATTTTCATTTATGCCCCCCAAAGATGTAATTTCTGTGATACTGCAGGATGTGAAAAATGTAAGCAACTCGGCTATATTTTTAAGAAAATAGAAGGTATCTACAGTTCAAATGAGTTAAGGGGCCTTTTCTCTTGAGGGTTGATATGGCTACAATTCACGATTTTTTAAAGTATTTAATAGCAAACAAAGCGAGTGATTTGCATATTAGTGCAGGCTCAAAACCGAAAATAAGGAAGCATGGAGATTTAGAGGACATTCCAAAGTGTTCTGAATTGACTGATGCTTATGTGAAAAAAATACTTTTAGAGATTTTAAGTGAAGAGCAGGTTAAAAGTTTTACAGAGAATAAATCCTTAGATTTTGGATACGAACTTTCAGATTTCTCAAGATTCAGAGTTAATTACTTTTTACAAAGGAATGGAATGAGCGGTGTCTTTAGAGCAATCCCGAAGGATATACCTTCTTTTGAGGAGCTTAATTTACCAAAAAGCTTGCTCAAAATAAATACTATGAATAGAGGGCTCGTTTTAGTTACAGGACCTACTGGAAGCGGCAAGTCTACAACTCTTGCAGCATTAATAGATTATATTAATAAAAATAGGAAAGATCATATTTTAACAATTGAGGACCCTATAGAATTCGTGCATCAATCGAAAGGCTGTTTGATCAGTCAAAGGGAAATTGGTAGGCACGCAAAATCTTTCGCTTCCGCTTTAAGAGCTGCTTTAAGAGAAGATCCCGATGTTATATTAGTAGGTGAGATGAGGGATCTTGAGACTATAGAATTGGCTATAACAGCTGCTGAGACAGGCCATCTCGTTTTTGGAACACTCCATACCAGTTCAGCCGCTAAAACAGTTGATCGCATCATCGATGCTTTTCCAGCTGGACAACAGGCTCAGATTAGAGTAATGCTTGCAGAATCCCTGAAAGCTGTTATAGCTCAACAACTCCTTAAGAGGATAGATAAACTAGGTAGAATTGCTGCGATGGAAATTTTATTCGTAAATACAGCAGTCTCTAATCTTATAAGAGAGGGAAAAACCTTCCAAATTCCTTCAATTATACAGACAGGTAAGATGGAAGGTATGCAGCTTATGGATCAAACAATTATGGAATATCTAATGCAAAAGATTATATCCCCAGAAGAAGCTTTTTTGAAAGCTAATGAGAAAAAGACCTTCGAAAGATATATAACTAAATAATTTTTTGAAAGAACTATATTTCTTTTTTAGAATTAATAGGTAATGTAAAACTAAAAGTGCTTCCCTTTTTATATACGCTTTCTGCCCAGATTCTGCCGCCATGCAATTCTATTATTTGCTTAGCAATTGAGAGACCAAGCCCTGATCCTTTATGGGTATGAGTTGCTCGATAGAAGGCGTCAAATATCATGTGCTGTTTATCTTCTGGGATACCGATTCCTGTATCTTCAATTTGGACTAATACTTCTTGATCGGTTCTAATTAGTCTAACGGTTATCTTGCCACCTATAATATTGTATTTAACAGCGTTGTCGAGCAGGTTGATCAGAACCCTTTTGATCATAGTCTCGTCAGCTTTTATAAAAACAGGGGGATGTTCATCTGTAACAAAAGAGATGTTTATGTTTTTTTTACCTGCTTCAATGGCTATACTGTCAACTTCTTTTAAAATCATTTGGTATAAATCGATTTCCTCGAGATTTGGGATAGTTTCTTTAGATTCAAGCTTAGAAAATTCGAGGAATTCAGAGATAAGATGTTCAACCGTTTTGAGTTCATCGATTATTATCTTTAAATCTTCCTTCAGATCAGGACTTTTACCAGATAATATTCTTGAAGTAAATCCTAAAGAAGTAGTAATTGAATTTTTTATGTCATGGGCAAACATTGCAAGGATGTTTTTTCTTTCTCTTTCAATACGTTTAATATCGGTAATATCTCTAAATATTTCAACTCCGCCAATAAATTTCCCTTCAGAATCATAGAGAGGAGCTACACTGACCAATAAGGTGATAACTTCTCCAGATTTTTTTACAAACTTTTTCTCTTTTGCTGTTACGGGCTCTTTACTAATAAGGGCATGTCTAAATAGTGGACATCCCTCAACCCCTGTCTTTTGATGAAAAATTGAGACATGGGATTTACCTATTACTTCTTCTTTTTTGAACCCTGTAATAACTTCTGCAGCCTCATTAAAGTCGATTGTGATACCTTCTTCATCGACTGTTGTGAAACCGATTGGGAGGTTTTTTACTATTGTCTCATATATTTTTTGTTTAATCATTGAGTATAAATATTAAAAATAGGCTTTTTACTGATAAGGTATCATATATTATAATTCATGATAATACAATTCAAATATTTTTTTACAGTATTTTTGAATTCATTTTAATAATTTGTACTACAGTTAATTTTTTAGGCATATTTAATATCAAATTATATGAGTTTCAACTTTAATTTTTTTATTTTTAATTGTTAAAATAGATAATCATAATTTTTATTTAGGCAGGGCTTGAGAGAATGCTTAGGAGTTTTCTTAAAGCTAAGATTCATATGGCTAAGGTTACGGAGTCAAACTTAAATTATGAAGGCAGTATAACCATTGATAAAGAGTTGATGGACATGGCAGGTATACTTCCCTTTGAACAGGTCATGATTAGTAACATGAATAACGGTGAGCGTTTTGAGACTTACGTCATTCCAGGTACATATGGTTCAAGGGAGATTTGTCTAAATGGACCTACAGCTCGTAAGGGACTGGTAGGTGATAGAATAATAATTTTTTCTTATTGTTTACTTAATGAAGACGAAATTAAAGATTTTGTCCCAACAATTATAAATCTTGACGGGTCAAATAATCCTATTTCTTAATCTTTTTTTTCTTTTAGAAAAATTTTAAAGTCATAAGGCTTTTTATACAGATTTCAAATATGGTTTGTCGATTTAGTTGATTTTAAAGATAAAGCAAAATATAAGATTTGCCTTTAATAATATACTCCTCTGCCTAAAAATTCATAAGCCCTTTACTAATTTTTCATGTTGATCATGAGGTTGCCTGTCCTCGAAGTGATATTACACTTAACTATTATGATTATAATAGTTTTTTGAAAGAGGGAGAATCTCTTTTATCTCTGATTCTAAATTCTATAAAAGAAAATCTAAAGTGTAATTTCATTAATTACTTTTTACCAGTTTTTTTCTTCTATTTTATCCTTTGTCATTTTAAATTTTATTGCTGTATGTTGATGTATGGTGATGTACTCTTGGTTAGTTAGAAATAGCTGCTCAATTCTCGTGAATCTTTATTTTAAGAGGTAGTCCTGTGTTGATATAATTACAAAGGGTTGATCTTCTAACTTGAAAGAACCGAATTTATTGCACAAGATTTGTGTTATCATATAAAAGTTAAGACTCATTAGTTGATGTATGAATATCAATTTCCTTACCACAATCTAATACATCGCCATGAAAATAGCTTTAATAGCCATATTGTTGATTTTACTTGTGAGCTTTTATCTAAGCTTTCAGCTATTAGTGCCAGTAACTAACGAAAGCTCTCTAATAGAAATTGAGATACCCAGAGGGGCGTCCTATAAAAAATCTCTTTCAATTATTGTTGAAAAAGGCTTGATGAGAGATAGTTTTATATTCCTTTTAATAGGGAAGGTTTACGGAATCGACAAAAAATTGAGGGCTGGTTTTTACTTATTTAAAGGAAGGATGACCCCTTGGCAGGTTTTTAAAAAATTACTCGCTGGTGAGGTTATTGAATATTGGCTATGTATAAAGGAAGGTGAAACCCTTTTTGATATAGCTGAAAAGTTAAAAGCTACAGGGTTAGTAGATTATGAGACATTTATTTCTTTGGCATATAACAAGGATTTCCTTGAATCCTTAAGTATAAGAGCTCCAAGTCTTGAGGGTTATTTATACCCCGATACTTATAGGTTGCCAAAAGGGGCTTCACCAGAATACATAATAAGTATAATGGTAAACAAATTAAGAAAAGAATATGCTGGTAAGCTTAAAGAACGTGAGAAAGAGTTAGGATTAACAGAAAATGAGGTTTTAACACTAGCATCCATAATCGAGAGAGAGGCGATTGTGGATGAAGAAAGGGCTATTATCTCAGCAGTGTATCATAATAGACTCAAAATAGGAATGCCTTTACAAGCAGATCCTACAGCAGTCTATGGTATAAAACCTTATGATCAGAAGATAACTAAAGAAGATCTTAAGGTAAATAGTAGGTATAATACTTATAGGATCAGAGGTTTACCACCCGGACCGATTGCATCTCCGAGCATAAAATCAATAATTGCTGCTCTTTATCCTGCTGAAGTTCCCTATTTGTATTTTGTCTCAAAAGGGGATGGTACCCATATTTTCTCAAAAACTCTTAAAGAACATAATATAGCAGTCAACAAAGTTAGAAGTCAAAGAGGAAATTCCATAAACGGTTCTTCACAAAACTAATATGATAAAGAGAAGGAACACGAGAAAAATAAAGATAGGCAACATTTATATAGGTGGTGATGCACCTATTTCTGTGCAAACGATGACGAAGACGGATACAAATGATACAGCTTCTACTATAGGTCAAATATTAATGCTTCAATCTGAAGGCTGTGATGCCGTTAGGATTGCTATACCCGATTTTGAGGCAGCAAAAAATATAGGTATTATCAAAAAGGCTGTTAAAATACCTGTGATAGCGGATATCCATTTCAATTGGAGACTTGCCCTTGAAGCTTTGAAGCAGGGGGCTGATCAGATCAGGATAAATCCAGGTAATATTGGAGCCAAGTGGAAAATATCCGAAGTAGTTAATGCTGCAAAAGATTACAATGTTCCAATCAGAATAGGTGTCAATGCTGGTTCTCTCGAGAAGGATCTATTAACTAAGTATGGTCATCCCACTGCGGAAGCCATCTTTGAGAGTGCAGAGAGGCATATAAGGATTCTTCAAGAAATGGATTATTACAATATTGAGGTTTCATTAAAGGCTTCAAATGTTTTAATCACTGTTGAAGCATATAGAATTTTTTCAAACAAATATGATTATCCTCTGCATATAGGTATTTCTGAAGCAGGACCTCCCTCAACGGGTATAATAAAAAGTGCTGTTGGAATCGGAATTCTTTTGTCTGAGGGTATTGGAGATACTATTAGAGTATCCCTTACTGCACCTCCAGAAGAGGAGATTAGAGTAGCCTATGAGATACTAAAGTCTCTCGGCATAAGAAAAAGAGGTCCTGAAATAATTTCGTGTCCCACCTGTGGAAGGTGTAAAATAGATCTACAAGGACTCGTTACAAAGGTTGAAGAATCCCTCAGGAGAATTAGTGAACCAATGACTGTAGCTGTAATGGGTTGTGTTGTCAACGGTCCTGGTGAAGCAAGGGAGGCTGACTTTGGTGTTGCAGGGGGAAAAAGGATGGGTGTAATCTTTAGAAAGGGAAGTATCCTCAAAAAAGTCAAAGAAGGAGAACTTTTAGAAGGTCTATTAGAGGCTATTTCTGAATATACTATAGCTAATAAAAAATAGGATAAGTCTCTTATTTCTATATACAATATCGGGTCCTTAACTCTTCTTACAATTGTAATTTAATTATCAATTATTTTGAAATCTAAGGCAATGGGAAAGAACTAAAGCTTTAATGGGTATCTTTCCAACTGCTTTTAATCAATTTGTTTAATTATTAGATTACACAGATATAATTTTGTTTGTTGTACACATTTGATGTTTTAATTACTGAAACTTCTCACAGGCTTTAAGAGCCTCTTGAAATAAATCCTTTAGTTTTTTCGATTCAACATGTAGTTTCAGTAGAATATCTGATAGTTCTCCTTTACCAAGTTTTGAGATCTTTTCAGCCCATTCTTTATAGGTTTCTGCATGTTCATCATTATGCTCCATCCAATGGTGTAAAAGCCTTTTTAATTTGGTTACATCGTCCATAAAATCTCCTTCAAATCTTAAATATATTCCCATCTTTTAGATAATAGGTTTCTTTGATAGTTTGATTAAGAAAGGCTTGATCATGACTGACAATTATATAAGTGTCAAAACGATTTCTTAAATATTCTAAAAGTCTATATGTAGTTTCTTCGTCAAGTCCTGCCGTAGGTTCATCGAGCAGTAAACATTGAGGTCTCATTGCAACGAGGGTTGCAAAGGAGATTAACCTCTTTTCACCTCCTGACAACTTATAAGTAATTCTTTTTCTGAGGTTTGAAATACCCAAAGATTGACAGGTTTCTTCTACAATTTGATCAACCTCCTGCCTCGATTTACCAAGATTTAGAGGTCCAAAGGCGATATCTTCTTCAACGGTAGGGCAAAACAGCTGGTCATCCGAGTCTTGAAACATCAAACCAATTTTCTGTCTGACCTCAAAGAAGTCTCTCTCCTGAACACGTCTTTTATTAAAAATATAAATCTCTCCTCGATCAGTCTTTAACAGTCCCATTATCAAATAGAAAAGTGTTGTCTTTCCAGATCCGTTTGCACCTACTAAGCCTATCTTGTCTCCTCTTTTAAGCGAAAAGTTCAATTCCTTAAATATTTTCCTTCCCCCGGGATAAGAGAAAGAGAGATTTTTAATAAGTAATATTGTATTGTTATCCATAGTCAAAGACGATTAAGAGGGAGACAATTAACAATATTATAATACCAAAAGTAATGTCTGAAGACCTAATTTGGAAGTGAGACATGATAGGAAAGTTATTTTTAAACCCTCTACATAACATGGCGTTATAAATTCTCTGTGATCTGTCAAAGCTTTTGATAATTAACATTCCTATAGAGTATGCCAAAGTTTTATAAGTGTGTAAGTTGCTTGAAGGTTTAAAGTTCCTTATTAATAAGGCTTTTTTCATCCTTATATATTCATCATGGATGACGGCTATGTATCTATAGAAAAAAAAGAATAAGAGAACAAGCTTTTTTGGAACTTTTAAATCGATTAGGGCATGTGCAAGGGAAAATATTTGGGAAGTTCCAAGGAAAGTAATAGTAATTATAACTATTGCATTAGACTTTAGGGTTATAAGAGATGCTTTATAAATTCCTTCTTTAGTTGCAGAGTAAGGGCCAACATCGAAGATCGCTTCCCCCGTAAAGCTAAAGGGCAGGAATATCCATAATAGTAAAATAAATAGGTTAACCGATAGCAATCTTAAAAAAAGCTTTTTAAAGGATATTTTTGCAAAGGCAACGGAGACAAAACAGAGTAATAGTGCAATCAGCGATGTTTCTATTGATTTCATGATAGCTATAATACATACAGAAGGTGTTATCGTTAAAAACTTAATACGAGGATCGAGTTTGTGGAAGAATGAATCGCCCTCAGCAAATTCTTCAAGATGCATTTATTCTCTACATTGTATTAATTTAATTTTTTGTTTTTTTACTTTTCAGATACATTATGACAGCTAAAACTCCAATTATATAGCCAATACCGCCAATAATTTCAATTGTTCCCCTTCTGTCGATCTTTTTCTGTAAATGAACAACCTGCTCAGTAAAGATATGAATTTTTTTGTCAACTGCTTCATTAATAATAGTCTCAACTTCTTGCTGAGTTAAACACTTTATATCTCGGAGTTTATTGTGATCAAATCTCTTATTTTGATCAGAGGCAATATTTTCAGAACCTTTCTCTGTTTTAGGTGATTCTTTGAGATTCATTTCAAAGAATGCTCGATGACCAACACCTGCTTTGAGAATGATTTTCAAGAATTGACTATCAACATTAGATTTTTTAAAAGAAAAGAGGCCATCGTTATCAGTTTTTCCTGTTATTATAATCTTATTTGTAAGTCTATCAAAGACTTCAATTTCACAATTCTTACACTTTGAACCATCACTAAAATACCCTTCTACTTTAATACTATCACTATCCATGTATGCATATATATTTACCCTATGTGCGAAAAGTTCACATGGATAAAGAGAGAAAATCAAAGAAATTATTATTAGAAAGACGAACTTCACCATAAAATTCAAGCCTTTACCAGCTCAGGTTTTAGTTTTTTCAAAAAGGCTACACAGAAAGCGGTTATCAGCCCTTCGACGATCATTACAGGTATGTGAGCAACAATCACTACTTTTATAAGGCTGATGAATTCCTCACCAGTTCCTAAAAGAGAGAGGGACATTAAAACGCTTGAAAACCCAATCCCAAGAGCTCCTCCTAAAAAACCAGAGATAAGAGTGATTGTTGAGTTACCTCTTTTTATTGGGATGCTGAATAGATAATATATAATCACTGCTGGAGCTGCCATAATAAAAGTATTGACTCCCAAGGTGGTAAGCCCTCCATATTGAAAGAGGAGTGCTTGCAAAAATAACGCTACTAAAATTGAAGGGAAAGCCATCCATCCCAGTAGAAGACCCACAAGTCCATTTAACACTAAATGGGCGTTAACAGGACCTATAGGGACATGAATCAAAGAGGCAACGAAAAAGGCAGATGATAGTACTGCCACCTCAGGTATTTTGCTAAAATCCATCTTTTTAAGACCGATGGCAACTCCCCCAGAGCTTAAAAGAGCTCCCGTTAAGAGAATAGCTGGAGATAGGACACCTTCTGAGATATGCATGCTACCTCATCTCTTTAGTTCTAACCCAAAGGACGGCACCTATCTCAACGGGATAGTCTTTCCCTTGATGTTTCAATGTGTAATCAGCAGTATTTATAGCTGAGAACCCCCACCAGCCTGCCTTAGGCATTGCGTAGGTGAAGATACCATTTGAGTCCGTCTTAATGACCTGAGTGATAAAGGGGTCATCTGGTGCTTTTATTTTAGCTTGAGGATTATAGAATTCGACTTCCACTTCTCCATAGGGAACAGGCTTGCCATTGAATTTTACTATGCCTTGAAAGACATTGCCAGCCCATAAGCCATAGGGTCTTGTAAGAGGTATAATCTCTGCCTTTAAGCCGATTTCTTTATCCCATCCTTCTTCTTTACCCAAGGCATTTATGATTACTTTGGTGTAATGGATAATAAACTTTTCCTCTGCGGGCTCCCAATAAGGCATTGGCTCTACATAGAAGATATGGTTGCCCGGTTCTTTAATGGAATAGAGAGTCTCCCAAACAGAAAGGTTTTTAATTTTTTTTTCTTTTAATTCAGAAAGAAGATCATAGTTTTTATCGTTTACTACTACTCCGAACCTCTTAGGCTTTTCCATGTTCATAAGTTGCCACTCGAAGGGATGCATAAATTTGATCTCTAATTTTACTCTTTTGTTATCTTTATGGGAGATTATATCATCAGAGGGTATTATGACCCCAAAGTGTGACCAATTAATTCCTGGGATAAATATAATGGCAACAAGGATACTTATAATTATTGTTCTTTTCATTTCCATCTCCTTAGAATGTATATTTTAACCCTGCTAAAATTGCATAGTCTGCCTCTGCTTTGTTAAGTCCAAATTTTACACCTGCATCTATATCTAACTTCTCAGAAATGGAATATATAAAACCTCCTAAGATAAAAGCTGGATGAGTATTAGATTCTTTATCGGTATTTCTCTCAATACCAATATTTGCAACGAGCTTTAATTCCTTTGTAGCATTTAACTCAGAGGCGAAGGATATATGCCATATATCCTTTCTATCATCCACCTTATTCTCATTCCTTATATAGCCTAAATTCAGATGTAAAGCTAAAGGCTCCATATCTTTTGTAGCGATAAGATAAACTCCAAAGGTAGCTTTGCCATTTCCGAGACCTTTGGCTTCATCACCCGTTGGTAGAGTTAAGAAAGGTTTCAATGCAAAAGAAGCAAAGTCTTTCATCTCGTAAAAATTCCATTTAAGTTCTAAAGATATGTCTGAAATGCCGTCTTCTTTTAGGGTTTCATCCCTATCTTTGATTTTAAGGTGCTGGTAAGGAATGGAAATTATGAGGTCGAGGTTTTCCATTAATCCATAGGTCAGTGTTGTACTCAATTCGGTAATCTCTTCTTTCATATTACCTTCTTTGTAGTTGGAATATTCAAAATTTAATTCCAGCTCTGCCTTACCTCTCCCCACAGTCCCAGCATCATCAGTTATGAGAGGATGGGCAGCAAAACAGACAGCTGAATGGATCAGCATAAAGGCAAATAATAG
>JAOAEO010000229.1 GCA_026416735.1 Thermodesulfovibrionales bacterium | reverse complement strand
ATTTAAAGTCATTGTATAGGTTTCAGTCCTATGTACATTTCTCCTTTTTCAATA
This sequence comes from Thermodesulfovibrionales bacterium, assembly GCA_026416735.1. Classification (GTDB taxonomy): domain Bacteria; phylum Nitrospirota; class Thermodesulfovibrionia; order Thermodesulfovibrionales; family Dissulfurispiraceae; genus DYHD01. Next base: position 674 of record JAOAEO010000229.1, on the reverse strand, counting down.
TATATATATAACTCTATGGGTGTCTTTTTGTTCAGTGATTAATGAATCCTTTTTGTAGAGGATAGATAATAGAGAGGGTTATACCTTCTTGTTTTATGCCTTAACAAAAATCTTAGAAATTGAAAACATTGAATTAGCTAAGATAAAATCTGTAACTACTATAAGTAAGATGCTGTAAGATATACTAAACCTGATTATGCTTAAAGAAGGTAGATTTCTCTCAAAGCTAATCTGCTTCCAAAGAGATTTTCAAAATGTTTTACTTACCAGTAGAATTATTAATTCTCAAAAGTAAGTAAAAGAGCTTTACTATGAATTTTTGTTGTTTTTTTTAGCCCCTTTATGGTTTTTACCTCTAAGGTGATATTTTAATCCTCTGCAATCTTTTATTTTGTAATGTTCTAAATCTATTTTGATTGATATATACCTTAATTTCATCATCTTATGATACAATTCTATTCATAGAACATACCCCTACTTAGATGTTTTTTTGATTTAACAACAATTTTAGTATCAAACAAAGGAGTGTATTCTTGTTGCATTTTGACATTTATTTTTTTGATTATTAATGCTTTTTGCAGTCTTCCCTACAGAAGTTGCGAAAATAGAGTTAGAAAGCTATTTAAATGGAATATACTGGAATACTGCTTTTCATAATAGGTCTTATCATAGGC
>JAOAEO010000228.1 GCA_026416735.1 Thermodesulfovibrionales bacterium | reverse complement strand
GTTCATCATTCCAGGCATACCCTCTTTGATAATCAGGTATTCTAAAGAACCTATTATTAAATACTTCTGCAAGTGACTGTAACACACTATTTGCTGCCAAGTATTAACCCCCTTTTACCAGTTGTAACAACCGCTAATATACATTAGTGGTTATTATAATACTAAAAAAACACTATTGATATCCACTAATGTTTTATATATAATTAATTTATCATTACCACTAATGTAAGTCAATGGTTTGGAGGAAATTTAATGGGAAAATTTTCAGATGAAGCAATTTATATTATAAGTAACTTTATTTCAGATATTTCTTCTAAAGAAGACTTAAATCCTAAAACAATTAAAGAATATCACGGGGACTTAAATCATTTTGCAAATTGGTTTGAAAACATTGACGCTATATCTGAAAATTCTAATATTTTTACTTGTGAAAACATTGCTACTCCTACATTAATACGATATAGGGATTATATGCAGAAAACTATAAAACTTAAACCAGCAACTATTAATAGAAGAATAATTACAATAAAGCGTTTCTTTGATTGGGCAATGAATAAAAATTTAATACAAAGGAATCCCTCAAAACCTATAAAACTTATTCCTTCTGAGAAATCAAGTCCACGTCAAATGACAGAAAAAGAAGAATCTAATCTTATAGCAGCAGTTGAACATCACGGCTCACTAAGAGATTTAACGATACTAACAATTATGCTACATACTGGTCTCAGA
>JAOAEO010000227.1 GCA_026416735.1 Thermodesulfovibrionales bacterium | reverse complement strand
TAAAGAGATATTTTTAAATTTTAAAACTTCTATCGGCAAATTTGGGTCTTTACTCAGTATCCGATAAACCTGTGAAAAAGGCTTAGGGCTACTATACCTTCATCCAACATCTGATAGGTCAATTTCTTATATCCAGTTAGAGGATACCTCTTAGCATATGCTACAACTGCTTCTACTTCCCAGTTAAGTGGTCTCAGTGGATGCACAAAACCCTTATCTCCCTTTTCCTTGTAGTTTAACCACCTATAATATGTCGCCCTGCCTATACCAATATGCTTAAGCACCCAGTGTAATGAAAACCCTGTCTTTGCCCTTATCTTTTGAATCTCGGCTTTTAACATCTCAATTGTGCCTTTATCTTCAATATGTCCGTCTATTCCCCAAGACTTTTTTTTAGCTCAAGGTTCTCTGATGCAAGTTCGGCTATTACACCTCTTAGCCTTTGATTTTCAGCAATGAGTTTTTCTTCTTTTGCTGTTTCCCTGCCATTTTTCTTATGCCTTAATCCCTCAATAGCTCCATTGAAGAAAGCCTGCTGCCACTTATAATACTGCCCTGTATTAATGCCATATTTCTTGCATACCTCAGATACAGGGTTTTTGCCCATGATAACCTCTTTAACTATCTCATACTTTTTTTCAGGTTGAATATGTCTCCTGTTATCATTGATTCCCATAGTGATATCCTCCTTATTTTCTAAGAATACCACTTCTTATTTCATTTGCCAATTTT
>JAOAEO010000226.1 GCA_026416735.1 Thermodesulfovibrionales bacterium | reverse complement strand
GTGAAACTCTAATAGGTTCCGATTCTCACACTCCAACAAATGGTGGATTAGGTATGTTAGCCATAGGTGCAGGAGGTTTGGATATCGCACTCGCAATGGCTGGTGAACCTTATGTGCTTTCAATGCCAAAAATTTTAGGAGTCAAACTCATAGGCAAACTTCAAAATTGGGTTTCAGGTAAAGATGTTATACTTGAATTACTGAGAAAATTAACATGCAAAGGTGGAATAAACAAAATAATTGAATACTACGGACCTGGTGTTGAATCTCTTACTATCGGCGACAGGTTTACAATAACCAATATGGGAGCTGAACTTGGAGCTACAACATCGATTTTCCCAAGCGATCATATTACTAAAAAATATCTTGAAGCACAAGGAAGAGGAAATGTTTGGAAAGAATTAAAAGCCGATCCTGATGCAAAATACGATCGATGCGATATACGTTTACACATTGAAAATGATGCAAGAGCAATTACTGCACTTAAAGAAGGAGGGGCAGTAAATCTAACAATCAGTAATCCAGATGAAGCAGGCTTTGTAAAAGTTGAATTTGATGGACTTGAAATAGATCTTGATAAACTTGAACCCTTAATTGCTCAACCACATTCACCTGACAACGTAACCAAAGTTAGTGAACTTGCAAAGCAAAACATAAAAGCTGCTCAAGCTTGCATTGGTTCCTGTACTAATTCAAGTTATTTCGATTTAAAAGTTGCTGCTCATATGTTAAGAGGTAGATCTGTTCATC
>JAOAEO010000225.1 GCA_026416735.1 Thermodesulfovibrionales bacterium | reverse complement strand
GCATGAAGAGTAGGCCTCAATAGAGGCATTTGGAGTTGAAAGAAAATTAATCAATAAATGGAGAAAAAGGCTAAAAGAAAGCAGAGGCAGACTTGAGGCATTAGTAATTCTAAGTACACGCCCTAAGAGGGTAAGGAAATCACAGATACCTTTTGAGATAATTGATTTTATAAAGAGATTAAGAGAAAAGTACCCCAAAGTTAACAAAGAGAAGATAAAGCCACTTTTAGATGAGTACTGTAAAGACAGAGGGTTACAAACAGTATCTGAGGCGACTATAGGCAACATAATCAAAAGACATAATCTTTTTTTTCATAGAGTAGGCAGGATATATCATAACCCTGATAGTCTTTGGGCAAAGAAGAGCAGATATAAGAAGAAAAGGGACAAGGTAAAACATCCACCCAGACAGGAGGAGTTAGGATATATAGTATCAGACACAGTAGAGCGGATAACCGATGGTATTAGGGATTACTTTTTTAGTGCCATAGATGTAAGTGCTAAGTTTGCACTGACATTAAATTACAAGAGATTAAATAGTAAGAACATGAAGGACTTCTATGAGAGATTTAAATCAGTGTATCCCTCTAAGATAAGGGTATGGCAGTCTGATAACGGTGCAGAGAATCTGGGAGAGTTTGATAAGGCTTTAAAACAAGAAGGGATACCCCATTTATTTAGTTATCCCCAATGTCCAAAGATCAACGCCCATATAGAAAGATATAATAGAACCATACAGAAAGAATTTATAGACAATCATCT
>JAOAEO010000224.1 GCA_026416735.1 Thermodesulfovibrionales bacterium | reverse complement strand
AAAATATTTTTGTGAATTGATTTGCAAATTAATGTGCATCAGTTATTTTTTTGAACAGAAAAGTTGGTTGTTATTCGTTCGATTTTGGTTGTTAATTTGAGTTACTTTTTTGTAGTTATTCGAATAAATTTCAATTCTATTTTGAAGATTTTCTCAGAAAGATTTTCTTTGAATCAATTTCATATATGTATTTTATTTATTTTTGAATAAAGAATTATTGGAGAGTAAATGTTCGAAGAGGAAAAAGAACAATTAATTAAAGAACTTATACAACAAGGGATTAAAGACGAAAAAGTTTTAGATGCAATTCGAAGTGTTCCACGAGAATTATTTGTTCCAGAAGTTTTGCGTCATCAAGCATATAAAAATGTTGCACTTCCAATCGGAAAGGGACAAACAATTTCTCAACCACTTACAGTTGCAATCATGACTGAAGCACTAAAGGTAAAAAAAGGAATGAAAGTTTTAGAGATTGGAACAGGTTCAGGTTATCAAGCAGCAATTTTAGATTATCTTGGTGCAAAAGTTTATACAATTGAAAGAGATTTTGATTTATTCAAAGATGCAAGAAGAAGATTTGAAGAACTTGGACTTAAAATTGCAACCATTTGTGGTGATGGAACAATTGGATGGAAAGAGTTCGCTCCATACGATGGGATAATCGTTACTGCTGCTGCTCCCGATGTCCCAAAACCATTGAAAGAACAACTTGCTGTTGGTGGTCGGCTTGTTATACCTGTTGGCTCAAGAACAACACAAATTAT
>JAOAEO010000223.1 GCA_026416735.1 Thermodesulfovibrionales bacterium | reverse complement strand
GTGCTTATGGGTAAACTATTATCAAAGTATTCCTACCCGGCTGAGGAAAAGAGAGAATTTTTAATCGACAATCTGATAAACATTGATATTGTTGGTAGTTTTGAAATAAGAGAAATTAAATATAGCAACCGCCTTGCCCATGCAGATAGGATTCAACTTCTTTATTATCTTTACTATCTCAAGCAATTTGGCATAGAAAAAAAAGGAGTTATAAATTATCCAAAAATGCGCAGAAGGGAAGAGGTAATTCTTACACCTGAAGCAGAGAAAGAAGTTGAGAATGCTCTACTTAAAGTTCAAAAAATTCTTATAATGGACAAACCACCAGAATTAATGCGTAAACCTTATTGCAAAAAATGTGCCTATTATGAATTTTGTTGGGGATAAAATATGAGGAATTATTACATCTTTTTAAACGGGAGGATCAGACGAAAAGAAAATACTATTTACATAGAAAACGAACAGGGAGACAAAAAAGCCATACCAGTTGAAGATGTGGATACAATTCATGTTTTTGGCGAGATAGACCTCAACACAAAGCTTGTTAATTTTCTCTGTCAGCAAGGTAAAACAGTGCATTTTTATAACTATTATGGATTTTACTCTGGTAGTCTCATGCCAAGAGAAAGAAATGTATCAGGACATCTTGTTGTAAAGCAGGTAGAGCACTTTCTTGATCCTGAAAGAAGATTCTACCTTGCCTTTTCTTTTGTAGAGAGTGCAATCTTTCATATGTTAAGGAATCTAAGAGAATACAAAAACACTATGGAATTTCAAGAAAAAATTAAGCGAGAACTTACAAATGCTGTAGAGACT
>JAOAEO010000222.1 GCA_026416735.1 Thermodesulfovibrionales bacterium | reverse complement strand
CTCCATTATTTTAGAGAATGACAAAAAGCGAGGATAATATACTCCTCTCAGTAAAGGAAATGACTAAATTAACTTTAAAGGATTTACGGAAAAAAGAGACAGTTTTTAGGATTTTTGGGTAAGGGGGAAACTTATAGAAGTGTATTTCCTTGAAGTGTTTAGTTAGTTCTTATTTCAAGGCAGACAAAGAAGCAAAAGGTCGTTCTTTGTATTAAAGCATAGTGGCGTTGGATTTAGCAAAAATGATTTTGAAGTTAATAACATTAAAAGATTACAAAGAGAAGACATTAAAATGGAAATAATATATAAATATATTATGAAAAATATATTATTAAATATATATTGTTAAAAGGACATTATTGATTTTAAGGAATTTAAAGTACAAAGCCTATGAAGAGATATGATTATTCAAGAGCTTACAAAGAAACAGAAAGAGATTTTTGTAGCACTTAAAATCTTGGTGCATAAAAAGCGGAAATTTAGAAAAAACCTTACGAAATTTTAAGATTATATTCCTTATTAGTCCAGTAATATTGAAAAATTAATGCCAGAAATCTAAGATGATCAGTTTTGTTTGCGCTACAAAGTTCTAAAAAAGTTAAATGATTTAGACTCTATTTCTGTTTTTAATTTCATCTCATAAAGTAAAACTACCTCTAACAATCTAAAAAGAAATCCAAGACATTAGTAAATTTTATTAATTTATCAAAATAATGAATTTGACTTAAAACTTTATGAATAATATAGTTAACATAATTTATTTTTAACTTACAACTTTTTTTTAAAAAATATGAAATATACAATTACTTGGAATTTTAGAAATAATGGAACAGTTCAGAAAATTACTTACAC
>JAOAEO010000221.1:284-878 GCA_026416735.1 Thermodesulfovibrionales bacterium | reverse complement strand
CCACAAGGGCGTATATGGCACCAACTGTAACACCTGATAGAATAAACTGCAAAAAAACCGTTAACATAGCTACCCCTTGATTTTGATGGATAAGGGGCTGTTTTTAACAGCCCCTGTGATTAGATTAATCCTTTAAGATCTCCCAATCACCATTTTTTACAACAACCATTTCAAAGGCTGTCATATCAAGACCGCAGTGATCCTTTTCAGACATATTAAAGATACCACCGGTTCCGGGCCAGTTTTTTATGTTCTTTTCAATATAATCTCTTATCTTTGCCTTATCGGGTCCTACTTTTTTAAGGGCTTCAACAACCATCATAACCGCATCATAGGCATGGCCTCCGAATGTGCCGGGCTCACTCTTATAACGGGCCTTATAATCCTCTTCATATTTCTTTAGCAGTGCCTTTTGGGGGTGTTTATCGGGAAGTTTATCCCATACAACAAGCCTTCCAAGAGGAGAAATAACTCCCTCTGCTGCCTTGCCTGCTAACTCAATATTTTTCTTACTTCCCCAGCCATGGCTCTGATACAATGGAATTCCCAATTTTAAATCATGCCAGTTTTTTGTTACCACCACTTGACCAGGAC
>JAOAEO010000221.1:0-274 GCA_026416735.1 Thermodesulfovibrionales bacterium | reverse complement strand
TTAACTGAGTTGTCATATCGCTATCCTTTGGACCATACCTCTCATCGGCAACAATCTCTATACCGAATTTCCCTGCTTCATCAAGAAGAGCCTTCCTTCCTGCATCACCAAAGCCCGTTGAAATTGTAATAATACCAACCTTCTTTATCCCCTTCTTCTTCATATAGTTATAAATTGCCTGAACCGCACTTAAATCATGCTGAGGGGTCTTGAAAATCCAGTATCTTTCTTCTACTGGATTTGTGATACCATATCCAGCTGCACAGGAAATAAG
>JAOAEO010000220.1 GCA_026416735.1 Thermodesulfovibrionales bacterium | reverse complement strand
TGTTAGTGTACCAGCTGCTGGGTCAAGCACTGTTACAGAGTGGTCTGCAAGTCCATCGGGTTTGCCAAAGTGATTTTTAATAATCGAGTTAATTGAACGGACTATGTAAGAGACAACTGGCTCGGGTGTGTAGTAAACTCCTCTTTTTTCTCTTTCCTCAGGGTCATATTCAGCAAGAAAGGTCTCATAGAAATGAATCACTGGGTCAGAACCTTTTCCTTCATGGAAATACTGATGAAGTATCCTTTTTACATCAGTAGAGGCTAAAACCTCTGATATATCATCAACTATCCATTCCATCTGTTTTGGAATATCTCCAAGGGAGATAAACTTGAAAATATCACGCAAGATTCCTATTGTATGGGGAATACTGTAGAAGGCAAGCTTACGGCTAAAGCCATTTTCACTGCGGACCCTTGCTGCAAAAAGTCCGTATGTGATTGTTTGTGAGTAAAGGTCTGCAAATTCTTTTAATGTAAGTCCTCTTATGAGATACTCTTTAAAGGCTTCATAGAAACCAATGAGTTCTTTATTTCCTCTGTCCTTAAGCTCCTCTAAGAGGATGTCTCTTAAAAATCGGGTTCTCTTTGCAAGTTCCCTCGCAAGAGTTTTAGATTCAGTTATTGCAGGAAATGAAAAGGAGAAAAACTTTTCAAGGAGTTCAAAAAACTCCTTTTGTTTTTCAGTAGGTGGAACTGTTTTAAGCTTATGTATCAGGAAAGGTCTTCCTATCTGAACACTGTCAATTAGAGAGCCTCCTCTGTAAAGACGGAATTCAAAAAAATTAGTAAGTATTAGATTTGGAAATATGCTTAGGTATCTTTTAATCTGCTCTGTTGTTACTATCTGGTCTAAATTTTCCACTGTAGGTGCCTTTGCC
>JAOAEO010000021.1 GCA_026416735.1 Thermodesulfovibrionales bacterium | reverse complement strand
ACAATACTCTTTCAGAGAGATTATTTTAAGGAAAGGCGGTAATATCTTTATAGTTGTATATGGTATAATATGAAATTTATTATTGGCAAAAAGGGTTCGATCTCTAAATGCTAATTTCGAAGTATCCATAATAGGTCTTTAGTATTACCCATTGTCGTAGCAGTCTGTAAGAAAATTTTAAAGGTTTTATTAATGCCTACTAAGAAAAGATAGATTCCAATTTATAAAGGGGGGATTCGTTAAAATGGCTATTGCTAATGTTGAGAATATAAGAAACATAGCTTTGATCGCCCATAGCGGAGCAGGTAAAACCTCTTTAGTAGAGGCGATTCTATTCAATGCTGGCGCTATAGACAGAATGGGAAATGTCGAAACAGGTAATACCGTCTCAGATTTTGAGCCAGAAGAGATCTCAAGAAAGATTAGTGTTACCTCTTCTCTTTCTTTTTGCGATTGGCGAGGTACAAGAATAAACATAATAGATACCCCTGGCTTCATAAATTTTATTGAGGACACAAAGGGTTGTTTAAGGATGGTTGACGGGGCGATAATAGTGGTTTGTGGTGTCTCAGGAATCAAAGCTGAATCTAAAAAAATTTGGAGCTTTGCTTCAGAATATAAACTGCCTGCCATTGCCTTTGTTAACAAACTAGATAAAGAATCTGCCAGTTACAATTCTGCACTTGAGGAACTAAAAAGGTCTCTGGGAATCGATCCTGTGCCTCTTCAAATACCTATTGGCGAAGGTGATAAATTTAAGGGAGTAATAGACCTTTTAAATATTAAGGCATATATAAGTGATAATGGAAAGCTACTGGAGACGACAGTTCCAGAGGAATTCGAATCTTCTTCTGAAGATTACAGAAAGAAATTGATCGAAAAGATTGCAGAAAATGATGATAGCTTACTTGAAAAATACCTCGAAGGAGAAGAGCTAACTATACAAGAATTAGCCAGAGGCTTAAAGTCAGCAGCCATCTCGAGAAAATTCATCCCTGTAGTATGCGGTTCTGCTACCGCAAATATTGCCATTAAACAGCTTTTAGATACTATTTTGCTTTGCCTCCCCTCTCCTATAGAGAGAGCAACTATATCACCCATCAAAGCTCTTAATAAAAAAGATGGCAGTGAGTATGTAATAAAACCTCTTGCCACAGAACCTTTCATTTCATATGTCTTCAAAACCATTGCCGACCCCTATGCAGGAAAACTCTCTGTTTTTAGAGTTTTCTCTGGTACGCTCAAAGCAGATTCAAATATCTTTAACGCCACCTCTGAAGCAAAAGAACGGATTGGACAGATCTTCTATCTCTTAGGGAAAAGGCAGATACCAGCTCAATCTGTCGGACCTGGTGAAATGGCTGCAGTTGTTAAGTTAAAAGATACGAATGTCGGCGACACTTTATGTGATGAACAGCATTCTTTCGTCATCGAAAAACTTAAATTTGCAGAGCCAATAATATCCTATGCTATTGCTCCAAAGACAAAAGGGGATGAAGAAAAAGTTAGTTTAGGACTACAGAGAATACTGGAAGAGGATCCCACCCTTAAGTTTATGAGAGATGAAGAATCAAAAGAGATGATCCTGTCCGGGATGGGGCAGGTCCATCTCGAAGTTGCTCTTGAAAAGCTTAAAAGGAAGTTTGGGGTTGATGTTGTTATGAAAACACCAAAGATCCCATATAGAGAAACCATTAGAGCAACTGCTAAGAGTCAAGGAAAATACAAAAAGCAATCTGGAGGTCGTGGACAATATGGTGACTGCTGGATTGAGATTGAACCCCTCTCAAGAGGTGGTGGTTATGAATTTATAGACAAGATCGTTGGTGGAGCAATTCCTCAGCAATATAGACCTGCCGTCGAGAAGGGAATAATAGAGACCATGAAGGAAGGGATTCTTGCTGGTTATCCAATAATTGATCTACGGGTAACCCTATATGATGGTTCCTATCATACTGTTGATTCTTCAGAGATGGCATTTAAAATAGCTGGTTCATTAGCACTTAAGAAAGCCTTTATGGATGCCAAGCCTGTCTTGCTTGAGCCAATAATGAAGGTGGAAGTAATCGTCCCTGAAGATACCTTAGGAGCAGTAATTGGTGACTTAAATTCAAAAAGGGGTAAGGTTCAAGGGGTAGATTCTCAGTCCGATGGGTCTCAAAAGATAACTGCCTTAGTTCCAATGGCAGAGATGCTCATATATGCTAATCAATTACATAGCATTACTTCAGGAAGGGGTTTATATTCGATGGAGTTCTCCCATTATGAGGAGGTTCCAGCACAAATAGCTCAGAAAATTATAGCGGAAAAACAAAAACAGAAAGAGGAAGAACACTAAGATATATTTAAAAACTCAGATGAAGAAACCCTGGTCTGGTAGATTTAAAGAAAAAACTGCTGACATAGTTGAAAAATATACAGAGTCTATCTCCTTCGATAAAAGACTTTGGAAACAAGATATCGAAGGAAGTATAGCTCATGCCAAGATGTTAGCAAAGCAAGGTATTATTAGTGATTCAGATCTTAAAGAGATCCTCATAGGATTAACAGAAATTTATAGAGAGATAGAAGATGGTAAATTCAAATTCGATATTAAATTAGAAGATATTCATATGCATATTGAGGCCGCTCTAATAAAAAAGATTGGTGAAGCGGGCAGTAAACTGCACACTGCAAGATCTCGGAATGATCAAGTCTCCTTAGATTTACGCCTTTATCTGAAAGAGGAAATTCGAGAGATAATAGCTTTACTGCTCAAAATTGAATTTATCTTTACAGAGGTAGCCGAAAAACACCTAACAATTGTAATGCCTGGGTATACACACTTACAAAGGGCTCAACCAGTACTGTTATCACACCACCTTATGGCCTATGCCCATATGTTTGATCGAGATAGAATGAGGTTACAGGATACCTTAAAAAGATTAGATGTATCCCCTTTAGGGGCCTGTGCCTTAGCGGGCACCTCTTTAAATATAGATAGAAAATATGTCTCTGAAATCTTGGATTTCCACTCTGTATCCCAAAACAGTATCGATTCCGTTTCAGATAGAGACTTCGCTATTGAGTTTCTTAGTAATTCTGCTATCTTAATGATGCACATCTCGAGACTGGCTGAGGAATTAATACTGTGGTCTACAGAGGAATTCTCTTTTATTGAATTGCCAGATGCCTTTACTACAGGCTCAAGTATAATGCCTCAAAAAAAGAATCCAGATGTTTTAGAGTTAATGAGAGGAAAAACAGGAAGAATTTATGGTAATCTGATTAGTCTACTAACTACTATGAAAGGTTTGCCTCTCTCTTATAACAGAGACATGCAAGAAGACAAAGAGCCTATCTTCGATACAGTAGACACCCTTAAGATGACTCTTAATGTAATAATCGAACTTTTACCTAATATTATTTTCAATTCAAAAAGAATGGCTGAAACTGTGCAAGAGGGATTCTTAACTGCAACAGACATAGCTGAATATTTAGTTAGGAAAGGGCTACCTTTCAGAATGGCTCATGAACTGACAGGCAAAATGGTTAGATACTGTATCGATAATAATAAAAGATTCAAAGACTTAACTCTTGAAGAATACAAAAACTTTTCTACTCTCTTTAGTGAAGATATTTATAATTATGTCGATCCCTTTGATTCAATAAACTCAAAGAGATCTGAAGGAGGAACTGCCAGAGAATTAGTTATTCAACAGATAAGTCAATTCAGACGAAAACTTCAAGAATTATAATGTATACTACAGAAGAAAAAGACATCCCTTTCAATTTTTTTTGAAAAAAATCATAGATTACCTTTATGAGTAAAAGACTCTACCTAACACAGCAAGCCCCTTTTTTCTGCTCATTAAGAGCGAGTTATTAAATCCACTAAAAATTACTCCAGAGATGATAAGACTATTTCGTTGATTGTGCTGTCTTTGAAATGTTTTGTGAGGATACTTCTAAATTCTTTTTATTATTTATGTCTTTAGAAGTAGTTGAGGTTGAGTCTTGTTTACTATCTGAGCCCTTCTCAGCCTCTAAAGCCTTCTTCCTTTCTGGAGAGGCATAGTCAGTAGCATACCATCCTGTTCCCTTCAATATGAAACTCGTATTGGATATAAGCTTCCTAACTTCACCTTCACAGTCTGGACAACTTTTAGGGTTTTGCTCATTAAATCTTTGCATAACTTCAAAATGCTTACCACACTGAAGACATTTAAACTCATATATTGGCATTTTCCAACTCCTTAACCAGTTTTAGTAGAGAAATAGAGTTTATATATTTTTAAAATATCCACGATTGACTACGGAAGTCAAGAGATGATTCGATAAAGGTAATTTTAACTTTTCTTTAGCAAGTTTCTTTAAGGGTTTTTCCTCCATCGTTCATTCAGATGATTTAGCACTACTATACAATCCTCTCAAAGCTCTGATCATTTTAAAATAACCCCTAAGCCTTGTTCTCTTTATTAATTCTTTCAAGGGCTCCTAATTACATTCATAGTTGTATACTTTATCATCTAATAGTCGTTAGGCTAAATTTCATAAATGATCACTACGAAAATCGGTAACTACAATAAAACAAAACTCACATCACACAGAAAAAATGAATAATCTCAATAAGTTATAGCAATAGAACCGTCCTTTTTATAGGGAAACATCTGTTTTAGATAGAAGATTTTCCACTACCCCTTAGTTAATTTAACATTTAAATCTAAGATATGGTATATTTTTATCAATGGAAAAGAAATTAAATTTGAGTCCTAAAACAATACCCTTTTTAGAAAGAGATGAATTTCCTAAGGTTCCATATGTTATCAACGGCTTATCTTCAAGATTTATCATTGAAAACCGTATAATCCCTATAGAATTGAAAAATAATGTACTAAAACTCATAATGGCAAATCCACAAGACGATGAGACGATCGAAGCAATAAAGCTAGCTCTTTGTAGCGATGTCATTGTCTATACAGCCGACAATGAATTAATAGAAGAATACATCTCAAAATTTTATGGTCAGGAATCACAAAATATCAACAAAATCATCGAAAATATGGATGTCAGTAGCGTAGAATTTTTAAAAGAAGAGGAAGAGGACATCGGTCACCTTAAGGACCTCGCTTCGGAAGCTCCAATTATTAAATTGGTCAACATGTTGATTACCCGTGCAGTCGAAAATAGAGCAAGCGATATACATATCGAACCCTTTGAAGACGAATTGAAAGTCAGATATAGGATCGATGGAATTTTACATGATATCGAGTCAGTCCCAAAAAAACTCCAACCTGCGATAGTCTCAAGGATTAAGATAATGTCTAAACTAAATATTGCTGAAAGAAGATTACCACAGGATGGACGTATAAAGCTGAAAGTAGGTGATAGCGAAATAGATCTTCGTGTATCTACAATCCCCGTTATTCATGGCGAAAGTGTTGTAATTAGAATACTAAGAAAAGAAGGCATAATTATCGATCTTGATAAACTTGGTTTTTCACAGGAGACCTTGGCAGCCTTCACTTCTTTAATAAAGAAACCAAATGGTATAATCCTCGTCACCGGACCAACTGGAAGTGGTAAAACTACAACTTTATATGGAGCCCTCGATAAAATAAACTCTCCAGATAAAAAGATAATTACTGTTGAAGACCCTGTCGAATATCAACTCAAAGGCATCAACCAAATTCATGTAAAACCTCAGATAGGACTAAACTTTGCAAATACCCTTAGACATATAGTTAGACAAGACCCTGATATAATAATGATTGGAGAGATAAGAGATCTTGAGACTGCAGAAATTGCTATTCAATCAGCTCTTACAGGACATTTAGTTTTTTCTACTCTCCATACTAATGATGCTCCAAGCTCTATTACTCGACTTCTCGACATGGGGGTCGAGAATTTTTTGCTATCTTCCACAATTAGAGGAGTTCTTGCTCAAAGGTTAGTAAGAGTTATTTGCCATACTTGCAAAGAAGCTAAAGAGTCACCTGAAGATGTCTATGAACTCTTTGGAATTGATCAAAAAAATGAGAAAATAGTAACCTTTTATGGCAGAGGTTGTGAAAGATGCGCTTATACTGGCTATTTTGGAAGAACAGGCATATTTGAACTTCTAATAATCGATGACGACATTAGAAAACTAATCCTTAAAAACGCTGATTCTAATACAATAAGAGAAGTCGCGAAGAAAAAAGGTATGAAAACTCTACTTGAGGATGGGATAGATAAGGTTAAAAAGGGACTCACCACTATCAGTGAGGTCATAAGGGTTACTCAAGATTAATTTTCAAGGATAATTTAAAAGATTATTCTCTTTTTACTATCTCTATGTTTCTACTGTCAAAATAGGCTTCTATAACCCTCTTTGCAATGGGAGCAGCTACTGCACCTCCTCCACCACCATGCTCAACAAAAACTGCTACAGCTATCTCTGGATTTTCAAAGGGTGCATAGGCAACAAACCAGGCATGATCTTTGAGATGTTCACCAGACACTCTCCTGCCTTTAGCTACAACCTGAGCAGTACCTGTCTTGCCAGCTATTTTTACTACAGAAGATCTCGAATTAAAAGCTGTACCATTTGGTTCATTAACAGCTCCAGCAAGAGCGCTAGATATGATATTAATGGTTTCCGGCTTCAAGTTGATCTTCTGTATAGGTTCCTGTTTGCCCACCATAAATGTGGGCTTGTAAATATATCCTCCATTTGCAAAGGTAGCTATCATCATAGCTGCCTGTAATGGAGTCATTGTGATGAAACCTTGTCCAATTGCTGAAATGAAAGTATCTCCTAAATACCATGGCAGTTTTAATCTCTCTTTCTTCCAGTCAGCAGTGGGTATTAATCCTTTCTTTTCTTTTAAAGGTGGCATATCCACCCCTGTTTCTTTTCCTAACCCAAATAAAACTGCGTATTTATATATCTTTTCAATGCCTAATCTCCTCCCAACCTCATAAAAATAGACATCGCAGGACTCGACAATAGCTCTGTGCATATCAACACTACCGTGTCCACCCTTTTTCCAACAACCAAAGGTCCAACGACCATAGTTCAATCCACCTGTGCAATTTATTTTTGTAAGAGGATCTATTATACCTTCTTCAAGAGCAGCAATAGCCGTAATAATTTTAAAAATTGAGCCAGGGGGGTACTGGCTCTGAATAGCTCTATTTAACATAGGTTTTTTTCTATCATGAATAATACTATTCCATTCCTTTTGGGTTATACCTCTCGAAAATTGATTGGGATCGAAAGATGGCAGACTAACCATCGATAAAATCTCTCCAGATTTTGGATTCAAAGCTATTAGGGCTCCACTTTTATCTCCAAAGGCTTCTTCTGCAGCCTTCTGCACATTTATATCGATGCTAAGTCTCAAATCACTTCCGACAAGAGGAGCTATATCTTTAATTAATCTCAGTTGCCTACCTACCGCATTTACTTCTACAACTCTTTCTCCAGCCTGACCTCTCAATTCATTATCAAAAAGTCTCTCCATACCCCATTGACCAACGAAAGCATCTGAAGGCAGTCCTCTAAAATTGTTATCGTCCAATTGGTGGGGATTAATCTTTCCAAGATAACCAACTACATGTGCAGCAGTTTTACCATAAAGGTATTCTCTGGAAATCTCCGTTTCGATATAAAGACCAGGGAAATCAGATCTTCTTGCTTCAATATAGGCTACTTCTGCAAAAGTTAACCCTTGTTTTAACCTTATAGGAACAAAGGGACTATCGTGTTTTTGGATCCTTTGCTCCAAATTAGAAGGATCAATTCCTACGAGTCTTGAGAGTTCTTTAATATTTACAGGTTTATTCTTATCTAAGAGTAAAGAAACACTAAAAAAGGGCTTATTCTGGACTAAAGGGTAGCCATTTCTATCGTAAATAATTCCTCGAGCTGCTGGTGTCTTTATCATTCTAAGTCTATTTTCCTCAGACAATTTTCTATATTTATCACCTTCTAATATTTGTAAATCCCATAGTCGCAAAAGCAATAGCATAATTAAGGAAATCACTATATATACGCCAAGGTTAAACTTTTTCTGACCCATCTTTATAAGTATTTGTGATGCTTAAATAGTATCCCAAAAGGCGAGTTTACTATAATTTGAAGAAGAATCATTAACAAAAGATTAGTTGAATTAAACTTTATATCGCTTATGATAATCCGCAAAACTATTTGAATTAATCCATCCAGTAGAGTGAAAAGAGAAACCACAATAACCCCTAAGATTGCTGTCCATTTAAAAAAATTACTACCAAAAAAAAGTGCACCAAAAAACCCTATCAATGATTTGCTAAGAAAGGAAGGTCCAACAAATGAATTTGAAATAAGGTCATCAATAAAGCCTATTAGAGCTCCAAAAATACTACTCTTTAATTCTAATTGAGTTGTTTTAGCTTTGCCAGCTTTAATATGTTCATTCAAGGTTCGTATTATAAAGTAATAGACTATTAAGATTGAAAAATTCAGAGGATAATTGAAGATTGATATCCTGCTTTGCAGTGTAAAAGTAATAAAAATAAGGAAGAACCATCTTAGGAAAGATATTATCCACCAATTCCTATTTATAGGAATTATATTAAGCAAGCTTTTTCTAAGCCACTGATTATCTCCCATTTGAAGTATAAGACTTTAAGATAATAACCTCTTCTATCTTTGAATCAAGCTGATAGGGAGTAATTTCTATATATTGAAAAAAATCAGCTGTTTTAGCCCCTATACTGCTCACAACCCCAACGGGAATCCCGGGGGGGAATATGCCATCTAATCCAGATGTTATAACAGCCTCTCCTTGCTCTACTTTGTGTTCAAGAGGAATATATTTCAATAGACAATAATCTCTACCTGTACCTGAAATAACACCTTCTTGTCTACTTTTTTGTAATCTAACTGAGACGGAAAAATTAGGGTCCTTCATAAGTAAAATCTCAGCATAATTATCCCTTACACTGTAAACCTTTCCTGCTAAACCATTAGTAGTAATTACAGCCATATCCTTTTTTATCCCATCTTGCTTGCCTTTATCGATAATGATAGTATTAAGTAATCTATCATAACCTCTGGCAACAGGTTTAGCAACTGCATGGAAAGATAATAGACTACTTTCCTTAAGAGATAAAATGGCCTTTAAACGCTTATTTTCCTGTAAGATTTCGCCATATCTTTGGCGTTCTATTTTTAACTCATACAACTCCTTTTTTAATGCTTCATTCTCCTTAACTGCATTGAAGATGTTATTAAAGATTCCTTTTACCTGTGAGATGGATAAATTGAAGACATCTAAAGGATAAATTAATATCTCTCTAACCCTTGTATATTCTCTCTTTTGTATAGAAATTATTAAAAAAGAGACGAGAATTATAAAAAAGAGTATTATAAAACCATGTTTTACTCTTATCATAGAGGGTTTTAAATTTTAAAAATGAGCCCTTTAATTAGTCGAGTTCTAACAAAATATTTTAACACTAATAAAACTTTTTAAAACATTCTATATCCCGGGTCTTTAAAGAACATTTAATCTCACATAAGTTTTAATCTATGAGGACTTCAAAATAACTAATCGATTATATCTTTCCAAGATAGGATCTCTCGGGTATATCTTTAGATTCAAAAGAGGTTATCACTAGAACGATAACCATTATAAGTTAGTTTTAAGTGAAGAAGGACTTCTGGATTTTCAGCTTCTTTAATGAGTATGGAAACTCTAAATAGTTATTTTAAAGACTTCAAAGATCGAGCTTTCTACCTAATTTTGAACCCAACAATCTTTTTACTTAAGGCAATGATAATTAATTAACTCGGGGAGCAAAGTAAAAATATGAATTGAAAATTAAGAAGTAAAAAATGGCTTCTCTGCCGTCATTGAATAAGAACTAACCTTTAAAGCCAACTCTGTTAAGACAGAGATTGGTAACCTCCATTTTTTCTATAAGTTATCCAGTTGAGACTATTTTTTAATTTGTAGCTAAAGCAATCTTTCTTAAGAGGTCTAATTTGTCAAGCATCATACCACATCCTCTAACGACAGCTGTAAGGGGATCATCAGCTAAGACAACAGGGACGCCTGTATGTTCCTTTATTAATACATCGAGCCCTCTTAATAAAGCTCCTCCTCCAGCCAGAACAATTCCTCTATCTACAATATCTGCTCCAAGTTCAGGGGGCGTATTTTCTAAAGTAACTTTAATGGTTTCTAAAATAACATTTATACTTTCTTGAAGAGCTTCCCTTATCTCGGTATCGTTGACTCTTATAGCCTTGGGAATTCCAGATATTAGATCTCTACCCTTTACTTCCATTGACTCAGGTTGGCTTAAGGGATAGGCTGAGCCAATTTGAATCTTGATGTTCTCAGCTGACCTCTCACCAATCATCAAGTTATATTTACGTTTGATGTATGCCATTATAGCTTCATCCATCTTATCCCCTCCTACCCTTACAGCCTTACTGTAAACTATACCGTCGATAGAGATAACTGCTACATCGGTGGTTCCTCCTCCGATGTCTACAATCATATTACCTGAGGGTTCCCCAACGGGCAACCCAACCCCAAGAGCAGCTGCCATTGGTTCTTCAATCAGATAAACTTCCCGAGCACCTGAAGCAGCGGCAGCATCTTTAACTGCTCTCTGTTCAACCTGTGTGATACCTGAAGGAACTCCAATGATTATTCGTGGAGAAATAAAACTTCTCCTATTATGAGCTTTTTTAATAAAATATTTAAGCATCTCCTGTGTGGCATCAAAATCTGCTATCACCCCATCCTTCATAGGTCTTATACTGATAATATTAGAAGGGGTCTTGCCTAACATCTCTTTTGCTTCTATTCCCACTGCAACAGGCCTTTTGTTATCCTTTCTCAGTACTACAACAGAGGGTTCATTACAGATTATACCTTTACCCTTCACATAGACAAGTGTATTTGCAGTCCCAAGATCTATTGCAAGGTCATTAGAAAAGGCACCCAAAAGTTTCTGAAAAAACACCTCTAATCCTCCATTTTTTTACTAATTTAAAGGGGTTTTACTAATTTCGACACTATATTGTAGCGTATCAAAGGATTAATTTATTTTGCAATAAACTGTTAGCAAAAATGTTTAAGATATAAAAAAGGTATAATTACTCAATCAAAATCTTCAACCTTCATGAGAATACCCCTTTTTGAACCATACCTAAAAACTGTTATCCCCTTCAATCCTTTCTCATAAGCTAATATAAAAGCGCGGGCAACATCCTTTTTAGTTGCTGATTTGGGTAAATTTATAGTCTTAGATACAGCATTGTCTGTATTTTCCTGAAAAACTGCTTGCATCTCTATGTGACACTCTAATGGTATCTCAAAGGCATTTTTAAATACTTGCTTGATTCTATGGGGAATTTCATCAATATCCTGTATGCTGCCAGTTTCATAAACTCTTTGTAATATTTTCTCCTTAAAAATTTTGTATCTTTCAGCAATCTTCAAAAAATATTTGTTAATTTCTAAGAATTCACTGTTTAGTATGTTTCTCTTATAAGCTATCATGAAAATTGGTTCAATACCACTCGAACAATCAGCAATTAGAGATATAGACCCCGTTGGAGCAATGGTGGTGAGAGTTGCATTTCTTACTTTGGGCATTCCAGGTTTATCATAAATAGAGCCTTTAAAATTTGGAAAGAGACCCCTCCTTTCAGCCAAACTAACAGAAGTATTTACAGCCTCATCCTTAATAAACTTCATTATATGTTTACCTAAACGGAAGGATATTTCATGATCATAGGGTAAACCTATCAGAATCAACACATCAGCCCACCCCATCACACCAAGACCGATCTTTCTGTTTCCTTTATGCATCACCTCTATTTCTTTAAAGGGATAACTATTAACATCGATTGCATCGTCAAGAAATCTAACTGCAGTGCCTATATCCTTCTTAAGTTCTTCCCATCTGATACATTCAGAGACGGCTTCATAATTTAGTAGATCTTCCCGCTGATTCCATATTTGTTGAGCTCTCTCTTCAATCACATATTTAGATAGATTAATGGAACCTAAAATGCATGCTTCATAGGGAAGCAATGGTTGTTCTCCACAAGGATTTGTACTCTCAATTTCACCAATGTGAGGAGTAGGATTGGCTTTGTTTACTTTATCGATAAATATTATCCCTGGGTCTCCTGTCTGCCAAGCACTACTAACCAACTCCTTAAAAACTGACTCAGCACTTAGTGTTTCGACAACTTTGCCATCTCGTGGATTTACTAAATTATAGTATCCCTTTTTCTTCAAAGCCTCCATAAAAGCATCGGTAATGGCTACAGAAATATTAAAATTTGATAACTCTCCTTTTGCTCTTTTTAGTTTGATAAAGTCTAAAATATCAGGATGATCTATTGATAGAATACCCATATTAGCTGCTTTTCTGACACCGCCCTGTTTAATTATCTCAGAAGATTTATCGTAGACCTTCATGAAAGACACAGGGCCACTTGCTAATCCTCCTGTTGACCTCACTATATCACTTTTTGGACGCAACCGAGAGAAGGAAAAACCAGTCCCACCACCACTTTGATGAATAATTGCAGCCTTTTTAAGGGTATCATATATACTAGTCAATGAGTCCTCTACTGGTAAAACAAAACAAGCAGCAAGTTGTCCTATTCTTTTGCCGGCATTCATAAGGGCAGGTGAGTTAGGCAGAAATTTTAGTGAAGACATGATATCAAAAAACAACTCTTCCCACTCTTTAGGATCGCCGTTGTAAAGACTTTCAGCCTGAGAGATATGGTTTGCCACTCTTCTAAACATCTGTTCAGGCGTCTCTATAACCTGTCCTTGTTCATTTTTCAAAAGATATCTTTCTTTCAGAATCTTTATAGCTTTGCTGGTGAGTTCCATGGAATAATTGTAGCAAAAATATGTACTATAGAAAAAATAGCTGCTCTTCATTTGAGATAAATTTGGCTAAAGGCCATAATTAGATCTCGGGCTGTAGTGATAAAATCGAATGCCCTGAGCAGCGAGGAAAATCCAATTTTTAACACTAAAAGATAGTTTTTAACTTCACCATATCAAATATCGATTCAATCTATAAATTTAAAAACACTATTTTTCATGGGTGCCTTTATGTTAATTCAATAATTTAGCTCTTTAAAAAGGAAAGCTCAAAAATCTTTTGACATCTCCATTCTATAAAATATTAATATTTATTAACGTACATGAAATCGTAAGGCTCCTTAAAGCAAAGATTTTAGTAACAGGCATTTAACTTTAAATTTAAATATTTCTTACTTTACAAAACAATTTAAGAAATCCTTACTAATACTATGCTTGAAAAAATACAATCAAAAATTTCAGCCGGTGAAAGAATAAGTAAAAGTGACATTATAGATCTTTTCAATTCCTATGATATCTTCACATTAGGAAAACTTGCCTCTCAAAAAGCTGAAGAAATAAACGGTAAGAGAGCCTTCTTTGTCATCAATAGACACATTAATCCGACTAACATATGTATCAATAGATGTAAGTTCTGTGCATTCAGTCGTTCCAAAGGAGAGGAAGGGGCATATGAATTAACTATCGAAGAAATCCTAAAAAAGATTCATGATGCTAACACTAATATAGAAAACAGTATTCGAGAAGTACATATCGTCGGAGGACTACATCCAGATTGGGATATTAACCATTATATTAAAATTCTCTCAAGTATAAAAAGGGAATTCCCATCTATTGCCATCAAAGCATTTACAGCAGTAGAAATCGATCATATTGCAAGGAAAAGCGGCTTAGGAATAGAAGAAACACTGTTACTTTTGAAGAAAAACGGACTCGATATAATGCCTGCAGGAGGGGCAGAGATTTTTTCTAAAAGTACAAGAGAACAACTCTGTCCTGAAAAGATTAGCGGTGAAAGATGGCTTGAAATTATGGAAGTAGCTCACACCGTAGGTATAAAGTCAAATGCCTCAATGTTATATGGACATATAGAAACTTTTGAAGATAGAGCTGAGCACCTAATAAAATTAAGAAATTTACAGGATAGAACTTCGGGCTTCCAGGCCTTTATATCCCTCCCTTACCATCCTAAAAATACTCAAATGGGCGGATACTATTCATCTGGCATAGATGATCTTAAGACTATTGCTATTAGCAGGCTTGCCTTAGACAATTTTGCTCACATAAAGGCTTACTGGGTTATGTTAGGCGAAAAGATTTCTCAAGTTGCCTTACTTTTTGGAGCCGATGATATCGATGGAACAATAATAGAAGAAAGGATTACACATTCTGCAGGCGCCGTAAGTGGCCAGAGCATGAAGAGGGAAGAACTAATAAATCTTATCAGAAAAGCTAACAGGGTACCTGTAGAAAGAGATGCTTTTTACAATATAATTGAAGAAATCATATAAATGTCGATTAACATATTCTTACATTTGCTCAAAAGCTCAAAAGATTGACGCATTTATATAACGAATATTAATAAATATTACATTATTATTCATTTCTGACGGTGATAAATAAATAATCTATAAGAATGATAGAAAAACTTCTTAAAGTTTCTCTTTTATAATGCAACGATTTCTTCCCATTCTTTTAGCACAATATAAAGCATCATCTGCTCTCTTGAGAAAAGTTTCATAAGTATCAGTTGGTAATAAAGTAGTTATCCCAAAACTAGCTGTTATTCTTGCCTTCAGTCCTCTTATTTTCTTTTTTTCAATTCTTTGTCTCAATCTCTCTGATGTATGTAAAGCAGATTCTATAGGTGTGCTGGGTAAAATCAATACGAACTCTTCTCCTCCAAATCTTGCAAAAATATCTTCCTGCCTCATACAACCTATTATTGTTTTAGCAAAGGTCTTTAAAACATAATCCCCCATATCATGTCCATAGGTATCATTTATCCCTTTAAAATGATCAATGTCTACCATAACAACTGAAAGAGGTAATCCATGCCTTCTTGCAAAGGAAACTTCTCTTTTAAGTATTTTTGCAAAGGCTCTTCTGTTCATAATTCCTGTGAGTGGATCTGTATTAATAATCTTTTTTATTGTTTTAAGAGCTTCTGAAAGCTGCATATTCTTTTTTTCGAGCTGTCTCGTAATATCCACAATCTGGTCATTAAGCTGAGACATTTTTGTAATTAATTCATTATAAGTAAGACGATGTTGCTCAAAAATCATCAGAAAGGGACCATCTAAAGGAAAGATTGACCCCTTTAAGAGTATCTCAATATTCCCAGTTCCTTTAAAGACAAGATTAATCATATTGGAGACGCTGTTTGATGATAGAATTTCATCAAAATTCATTAATAAAAATCTATGTATTGATGAATTAACAGGTTTTTCTCTTAAACCTAAGATTCTAATAAAACCTTTGTTACAATCCAAAATTTTTTTATTTTCATCAATTAAGATTATTGCTAAACTACTTGAATTGTCAAAATATGTAGAAATGATATCTTGACGGGTTTTAAATATTTTTTCTATGTCCATTTAATCCTTAAACATAGATACTATTTCCACAGCCTCTTTAGCATTAGATGCCCAAAAGTCAGCACCAATGTCTTTATATATACTGGGTAACAGATTAAAGGCGATGCCCCCAACAATAATTTTAGATTTAACAGTCTCAATCCCCTTTATCTTTTTTATCAATACCTCTGCTTTCTCAATGTTAAAGGGCATTGTTACGGATATACCAATTATTTTTGGTTTTATTTTTTTGACGAGCTTAATTAATTCATCGGAGGGAACGTTCGCACCTAAAAAATGGACATCCCAGCCGTCCATTTCCAGTAAGTCTGCCACAATTCTTCCTCCCAATTCGTGATACTCATTTGGTGATGAGGCTACAATAGCCTTTAACCTACCCTTTTTCTTAGGAAACTTACGATATATGTTTGCCATTATTCTCCCTACAATAGCGGTAGCAAGATGCTCCTCTGCGACAGAAATCTTCCCATTCTCCCAAAGATTACCTATCTCATAGAGGGCAGGTTGCACAATTTTTAAATAAAAGTTTTCAATCTCATCTTTAGATTTAGTAAATCTCTCCGCTAATTGAAGGGCAGACTCAAAATCGGAATTTAATAAAAGTGATAAGAACCTATCCTTTTTAACTCCCCACTTCTTCTCAAGAGGGGTTATGAAGGCTGTCTGGCTTTTTGATAGCTCTACCATTTTTTCATGTTTTTCAATCATCCATTCATAAGTTTTATTTATCTCTTTTGCGGATGCTTCAGGAAGAAATCTTTTCACAGCATTCTTCCAAGTCTCTAACTCTATTGGAAAATAATCATAGGAAAAATCGTGATTATGATAGGATTTATAAACCCAAGGCACTATTCTTACGAGCATTTCAAAGAGGGAGTATTTGAAAACATTAATCATAAAATTTACATGATTCCTATGATTGTCGTACATCATTTGGAGAGAATTTCCACCAATTAGTTTAAAAACATCTGGTCTTTTAGACATTTCGCTATTAACAAAATTGAGCATTGAATCTTTGTTTTCTTCATAATCTGTAGCAGACTTAAAAGTAACAATAAGTTTCTCTTTAGCTTCTCTAATTAATTCATCCATATTATTACGAACCTAAATAACTCTATAAAGTGATAAGAGTATATCACAGAAAAAACAAGCGTGCAAGAGGTGATATCTTAAATGGTTTGACATCGAAAAAATAATAAACTTAGCTTACAGCTTCACCCTTTGAAAATGAAACAAAGTTATTAAATAATACTTCGAAAATATTTTGAACTTCTTTAAGCCCTTTATTATATCTATGGTATTGGGTATACCTTTACAAAATGATCTATTCCATTGATTCCAAATGTCATATATACTTTTTACAACTCCTTTATGGAGAGAGTTTTACACAGGAAAATTTTAGACTAACTGATAAAATCTCATTATTTTAATTATAATATAAAATGATACGTAATAGTTTTTCTTTCCTTAATGGTATAACAGAAAAATTTGAGCGTTCTCTCTGGAGAAGCGGCATAGTTAGATGGGAAGATTTCTGTCATCGTGAAAAAATCTACGGCATAAATCCTGAAAAGAAAAGGCTTTACGATGCACAGTTAGCTAAAATGTCAGTAGAGTTACAAAATAAAAATTCTGAGTTTTTCAGCTCTATAATAAGAAAGCAAGAACACTGGAAGCTCTTTGACGAGTTTAAAGATGGAGCAATATGCTTAGATATAGAGACTAATGGATTGCCTTTCGACCATGGTGGCTATATAAC
>JAOAEO010000219.1 GCA_026416735.1 Thermodesulfovibrionales bacterium | reverse complement strand
TTCATAAGAAAAGTAAGGGGAGAGTCCAATGAAAAACCTATAACCTGTATTCAGCTTGTACATTCATACAGATATTAAAGGGGAATACCAAGGCATAAGGTTTTATGCACACTTAGAAGTAAGGGTAAGAGAGGAAGCTTACATAGGGAGAGATATTGATAGAGGCATAGATGGCATTGAGGGAACTTGACAGAGTGACGTTAGTGGAGATAAAGACAGAAAGAGCAAAGGTATATGCGAGGACTGAGATAAGTGGAGAGATATATCTCTCCACTTTTTTCCTTTTTATTTTGGTTTGCTTAAAGGTTGATTCTGCATTCCTGGTAGTTTAGTTATCCTTATTGCTTTTGCTTTGCCTTCTTTCATATGGTATTTAACCATTACTCTATCTCCAACTTCAAGCCCTTTTATTTGTCTTGCTGTTACTGAAATTTCCATGCCTTGTGTAGGATTTTGTACTGTAATGGTCATATCAGGCTTGTTAATTCTTGTAATCTCTCCTGAAATGCTTCCGACACTTCCTTTCTCAATAGGTTGATTTTTTTCTGTTGGTTCTGCCGATTTTGTCAATGGCTGTGGCTGAGCAAAGGCAACTGATAATGTAAGAATAATAATTAAAGACACAACCAACAATAAATATTTCTTCATCTTATTTCACCTCCTCTCTGTGATATTTTATATAGATACTATAAAAATTATTCCAGACAATGCAAGGATTCGGCTTTCCTCAAAAATAATCTCTCTGAAATTGTATTGTTTCCTCATAATTGACAAAGAAGGTAAGCTCTATTTAAATATTTATGTCTCCAAGAAAAATCTGTTTTAAAGGGAGTCAACTATGAATAATGCACCTCCTTACATACAAGGTGAAGAATTATGAACAG
>JAOAEO010000218.1 GCA_026416735.1 Thermodesulfovibrionales bacterium | reverse complement strand
TTTGTCAAGTGATTTTTTCACCTAAAATGAAATTTAGTAAATCCCATTGACAAAATCACCCTCAGAATGCAAAAATTATGACTAATGATTAAATGTCATCTATCAAAACTGATGGGTGAAAGAAAGCTTAAAATTGCCGATGTAGCAAGAGCTATAAATGTCCACAGAAACACTATAACCCTCCTTTATTATGAAAAAGCCAAAAGAATAGACTTTGAAGTTCTTGATAAGTTATGCAAGTTATTTAATTGTAGGGTTGAGGATATTTTGGAGTATAAAGAAGATTAGCATGAGTGATTTATTCTACTTAGCCAAATTATTTAAATTAATAGGTTTGTCTATTAGTATTTGTGGTTACATACTGCTATGTAAATATTAAATGCCTATGGTTATTAACGATAGTTTTAAAAACCAAAATATTTTGTATATATGAAATTAAAAAGATATGGATATCATGAAAACTGATAATTTACTAAACAAAAAAATAATCCTGCCCACCCACTTCACAGACCCTGTTGAAGTAGAGAGTATAAATCAGATAGATACTCACTTTAAATTGTTAGTAAGAAGAACAGATGGATATCTTGAAGAAATCGTTCTGTCTCCAGAGGAACTTAATGAAATTCAGATTATCTCAGAAGATAAGGGACAAATTGTAAATCCAGAGCAGTTGGCTTTATTAATTGAATCATATCGCATTCGCCATGCCTATTCCTATGACCCCTACTTTGCTGTCAGCCTCTCAGGGATTCAAACTTTACCTCATCAAATAGAGGCTGTTTATGGAAAGATGTTACCTCAGCCTCGTCTTCGTTTCCTTTTGGCAGATGACCCAGGTGCGGGTAAAACTATAATGGCAGGATTACTAATTAAAGAATTAAAAATGCGGTGGGGAATTGAGAAA
>JAOAEO010000217.1:555-952 GCA_026416735.1 Thermodesulfovibrionales bacterium | reverse complement strand
CTTTTGATACTTAAGTGTAAAACCCATATTTTTATAGTCATACTTAATCTGAGGCCCGATTGCAAAAGCTTGTCCTTTATTGCCGTCTGGCTCCACTTTAACTCCATTAAGTTTGTCATTTGTAATTTGTTTATAGAAATAACCTCCTAAGCCAAATGTCCAATTATCAATCTTTTTACCAATTGTGTAATCAAAATGGAACTCTTGCCCAGATAAATAATCAGTATCTTTATTTTTAGTGTTAAAATCATACATGAATTTAAAGGAAATATCAAATCCATTATCACTCATATATGAAAAAGCAAATATTGGCTCAAATGTCCAATAATTTCTACCTGTATTGGCAAGTCTATTTTTATCATAATCACCTGTAGGAATATAAATATCAAGCCCTGTA
>JAOAEO010000217.1:0-545 GCA_026416735.1 Thermodesulfovibrionales bacterium | reverse complement strand
AAGGGATCTATGATTATATCTCCGAGCCCTTTCTTGCTCTTGCTTCCAAAAGGTAACGAAACATCCACATTCAATACAGGTACAAATATATGTATTGCCCAGTTTCCATCAAGTATTTTTGTATTTGTAACATGAAGCAATCTAAAAACGTTAGCAGTTACCTTCAAGTCAAAGTCTTTTATCGAAGATTTGCCATTGTTATCCATAAATTTATCAGCCTTGTAATAAGTTAAATAATTTAAGAAATACGTTCCCGGTGGCGGGACTGCTCCAGCCATAAAATCTTCAGCACCATTAGGATATGCTCCACCTCCACCTTCGGTTGCTAAAGCATTTTCATTTAAACAGAAAAATAACAATAATAAAATAAAAAAAATATTCTGAGCTTTTTTAATACTTGTTGTTTTCATCGTTTTACCTCCTAAGATTTTACATATTTTACAAATTTTTCAGAATAAAAATCTAAAAGATCTCTCCGAATAAGTCACCACTGTTTCTTATTGTTTTCCAATTATAACTATTTTAAGTTAAAAATGTTTTATGAA
>JAOAEO010000216.1 GCA_026416735.1 Thermodesulfovibrionales bacterium | reverse complement strand
ATATGTATGTTATTGCTAAAATTATTGTTCCAAAGGAGCTTTCATCCCATGAAAGAGAAGAAATAAAAAAACTTGAAAAACTATATAAAGAAAATCCAAGAGAGGCGATGTTTAGGAGGTAGAGATGAGAAAGGATGATAGATTCTACATGATTAGCATGGTTTGTAAACTTCTTAATGTGCATCCTCAAACCATAAGACTTTATGAGAGAGAAGGTTTTATAAAACCAAGGATTCAAATAGAAAGAAGATTAAAAAGTTTTTTTGAGGAAATTTAAGGGGGAATAGTATGAGATTTGACAAACTTACATATAAAACACAGGAAGCCATAAGAGAGGCTCAAAGGATTGCCTCTCAACATGGTAATCAACAAATAGATGTGGAACATTTAATATATGCATTGCTTGAAGATTCAGAAGGACTTGTTGTGAGGATTCTCAGAGAATGTGGGGCAGATTTAAATTCTATTAAAGCTGATATTAAGAAGGCTATAGATAAAATTCCTAAAGTATACGGTGCACAACCTCTTGAACAGATTTATATAACACCACGACTAAATCAACTCTTTGAAAAGGCAGACAAGGAAGCAGAGCATCTTAAGGATGAATATATAAGTGTGGAACATCTCCTAATTGCTCTTTTTGATGTTGCTGGTCCAGCCCTCGATGCTATAAAGAAACAAAGCATAACAAGGCAGAAGGTTCTTGATGCAATGAGAAAAATAAGAGGAGTGCATCAGGTAACAGATCCCAATCCAGAGGAAAAGTATCAGGCACTCCAAAAGTATGGAAAAAATCTTACAGAACTTGCCCGTAAGGGTAAGCTTGACCCTGTTATTGGAAGGGATGACGAAATAAGGAGAGTTATTCAAGTTCTTAGCAGAAGAACAATGAATAATCCTGTGCTTATTGGTGACCCAGGTGTTGGGAAGACAGCTATTGTTGAGGGGCTTGCTCAAAGAATTGTAG
>JAOAEO010000215.1 GCA_026416735.1 Thermodesulfovibrionales bacterium | reverse complement strand
TTGCAGAACGACATCAAGGTGCGTGAGTTCCTGAAAAAGAAACTGGCACATGCTGCGGTAAGTAAGATCGTAATTGAGCGCCCAGCCAAGAATGCCAAGATTACCGTTTATAGTGCCCGTCCTGGGATGGTGATTGGCAAAAAAGGAGAAGACATCGAATCCTTGCGTGCCAGTCTGCAAGCGTTGATGGGTGTCCCTGTGCATCTCAACATCGAGGAGATTCGCAAGCCGGAAATCGATGCAACCTTGATTGCCGAAAATATCGCCCAACAGCTGGAAAAGCGTGTGATGTTCCGTCGCGCCATGAAGCGTGCCATGCAGAATGCAATGCGACTGGGGGCTCAGGGAATCAAGATCATGAGTTCAGGGCGTCTGAACGGGATCGAAATCGCCCGTTCCGAGTGGTATCGCGAGGGTCGTGTGCCTTTGCATACGCTACGAGCAGATATCGATTATGGCTTTGCTGAAGCCAAAACGACTTATGGCGTCATTGGCCTCAAAGTTTGGGTATTTAAAGGCGAGGTATTGGGCAAAGGTGAGCCATCCGCTCCTTCTCCCGCTGAGCCCGACAAAAAGCCAAAAAAGGCAGGAGTTTGATCATGTTGCAGCCAGCTAGACAAAAGTTTCGTAAACAACAAAAGGGACGCAATAAGGGCATTGCGACGACAGGCAACAAGGTAAGCTTTGGTGAATTTGGGCTAAAGGCGGTGGGCCGAGGTCGTATCACCGCACGCCAAATCGAGGCAGCGCGCCGCGTGATGGCCCGTCATATCAAGCGGGGGGGGCGCATATGGATTCGCATTTTTCCAGACAAGCCGATCACCAGTAAGCCTGCCGAAGTGCGGATGGGGAATGGCAAAGGTAGCCCAGAGTATTTCGTTGCGGAAGTACAGCCGGGGAAAATGCTGTATGAAATGGACGGAGTGAGTGAACAGCTGGCACGTGAGGCATTCCGTCTTGCAGCGGCCAAGTTGCCGATTGCAAC
>JAOAEO010000214.1 GCA_026416735.1 Thermodesulfovibrionales bacterium | reverse complement strand
GTCTAAGGCATCAACGGGCCCCTCAGTTATTAAGACATCTCTTTTCCAGTCCACATTGTTTAAGACCCTCCATGCGGTATATCTTAAATCCTGAACATCAACATCTTCATCTACTATAATTATCAACTTGGCAAACATCATCTGGCCCTTACCCCAAAGGCCATTTATTACCTTTTTTGCCTGCCCGGGATAGGTTTTTTTAATAGAGATTAAAGCACAGTTATGAAAAACCCCTTCCATAGGAAGGTTCATATCCACTATTTCAGGAAAATCCAGTTTTAAGAGAGGCAAAAAAATCCTTTCCGTTGCCTTAGCCATGTAACAATCTTCCATCGGTGGTTTACCAACCAATGTTGCGGGATAAATAGCATCTTTACGCCTTGTAATACAGGTTATATGAAAAACAGGGTACTCCTCAGCAGGTGAATAGAAGCCCGTATGGTCACCAAAGGGCCCCTCTATTCTTCTTTCGTAGGGATCTACATACCCCTCTAAAACAAACTCAGCATTTGCAGGCACTTCCAAATCTACGGTCTTACATTTAACAAGCTCCACAGGCTCTCTTCTTAAAAAACCAGCAAAAAGCATCTCATCAATATTTGCAGGAAGGGGTGCAGTAGCAGAATAAATTACTGCGGGATCCCCTCCTATGGCAACTGCCACTTCCAGCCTTTTTCCCATCTTTTCTGCCTTTATATAATGGTGGGAACCATCCTTGTGAAGATGCCAATGCATACCGGTAGTTTTAGCATCATAGATATGCATTCTATACATTCCGCAGTTTCTGATACCAGTTTCCGGATCTTTAGTAAAAACAAGGGGAAGGGTAATAAAGCGTCCACCATCTTTGGGCCAGCAAAAAAGTGCAGGAAGTTTTGTCACATCGGGATTTTCTTCAACTATCTCCTGACAGGGCGCATTTTTCACAATTTTGGGGAAATACTTGGCAAATTCAAACAACTGGGGAAGCATCTTAATCTTATCAATAAACCCTTCAGGGGGCTTCTGATTTAA
>JAOAEO010000213.1 GCA_026416735.1 Thermodesulfovibrionales bacterium | reverse complement strand
TTTTTATATTTTCTATTGAGGAATTTAATAAATTATGCTAATTCAGTAGTAAAACATAAAAGGAGTCCCAACAATGTTCATAAGAAAAGTAAAGGGAAGGTCAAAGAAAAAACCTGTAAACTCTCTTCAGCTTGTGCATTTATGCAGAGACTAAAAAGGAAGACCAATGCATAAGGTATTATGCACACTTGGAAGAGAGGAAGAGATAGTAAATTCATAACTCGCAGCCTCTCTTGCCAAGAAGTTTGCAGCTCTTTCAAATATACTCATTGTTATAACCAAAGAAGAGGAAAGCATTTTAAACACATACATATTTGCTCAGATACTTATATTAGAGGCAGTATGGAAGAAATTAAACTTAGATGAAGTCTTAGAGAAAGTGCAGTCAGGTTATGAGATAAAGTATTCTCTAAGCAAAGCAGTAAAACTAATGGTGCTAAGCAAACTCATAGAGCCACAAAGCAATATTTCAGTGCATAGATGGAAAGAGAGAGTTTATTCAAATGGATTTGAAAATAAACAGTTACAGCATCTTTACAGGAGTCTTGACATACTGGCAGAAAAAAGGGAATGATTGAATGAGAGTTATTTCATAGGACACAGAGCTTATTTCAACAAGTGATAAATATAGCTTTTTATTATTTAACGACAGTTTATTTTGAAAGCCAGATGCAAGAAAACCTAAGATGTTTTAGATACACCAAAGACGACAGGACAGACAGCTTGCAGGTTTTGAAAGGACTAATAATCAGTGAAAATGACATAAACCTTGGGTATGAAATATTTGCCGGTAATACTTTTGCGGGTAAGACAGTAAAGAAAGTAATAGAGAAACTCATAGAGAGATTTTGCATAAAAAGTTAGTATTTGTAGGTGACAAAGGGATACCGAGCAAGAGAGTTCTTAAGGAGATAACAAAGGTGGGATATGAATACATAGTGGCAGCAAGGCTTAAGGGTATGCATAAGAAGTATAAAAAGGAGATACTTAAGGTAGAAGGACTTCGCAAGATAAATGAAGAAATAGGGATAGG
>JAOAEO010000212.1 GCA_026416735.1 Thermodesulfovibrionales bacterium | reverse complement strand
ACCCTATTGTGTTTACCGCAATTAACACTGGAATGCGTAAGGGAGAAATACTTAATCTAAAATGGAGTAACATTGACTTAAAAAATGAAATTATACTTCTTGAAAAAACTAAAAATAACGAACGAAGAGAAATCCCTATTAAGACAGTTTAAAAACACTATTCAGGAGACTCTACAGTCAAAGAAGACTAGATACAGAATATGTTTTTGTAAATCCACAAACTGGTAAAAGATACTGGTAAAAGATATGTGGACTTTAAAAAAAGTTTTAACACCGCATGTAGAAAAGCTGGACTTACAGATTTCCACTTTCACGACTTAAGACACACTTTTGCAAGTCAACTTGTAATGGCTGGAGTTGACTTAAAAACAGTTCAAGAACTTATCGGACATAAAAGCTTGAAAATGACATTAAGATATGCTCATTTATCAGAAGCTCACAAAAAAGAGGCTGTTAAAATCTTAGAGAGTAAACTTGGTCACATTTTAGTCACAGCATCAAAGACAAAATAATTTGCCAAAAACTCTGTATCAACAAAAATCAATCACTAAACAGTAGGGTGTATAGGTACATGCCCTGTAAACCCTTGAAAATACTAACTTGGTCACAATTTGGTCACATTTTGGTCACAGTCATTTTTGATGGTTTTGTAAACCCTTGATTTTTCAATGGGCGATGAGGGTATCGAACCCACGACCTCTTCCGTGTGAAGGAAGCGCTCTCCCACTGAGCTAATCGCCCATTTGTTGAATTATAAAGTTTTTTAATCTTGTTTTGTCAATCTTACCATAAGGCAGGTGCATGAATTACATAAGATTTTAAGGGGCTATTTCCTTTTGTTTTAAGTCCGTGTAATTCATTGCTACCGACAACAATTATATCTCCTTTCCTTACAGTTATCCATTCGTTATTAATGAACATTTCACCTTCACCTTCTAAAATAAAAATGCTGTCAATTTCCTTTTCATGAGTATGTAAAGGAATTTCAATGCTCGGAGCTACTTCAAGGACTATAATGCTTAATTCAGGATGTCTCTCTTTAGT
>JAOAEO010000211.1 GCA_026416735.1 Thermodesulfovibrionales bacterium | reverse complement strand
TCACGGTATTGTGCCCAAGGAAAGAGCGAGATACAAAGCTTTATTAATGTAGCATCTAGGGCCTTGAGAACACCCCAACTACCAGGAATAATACGTATTCCGTGATGTTTCTTTAGTTGACCAAGGGTAGTTTCAAATACCCGCTTGAATACTTCAGGCTCTCGTTCATTGTTCTTACGACATAATTGGGAATAGCTTATTTTGCCTGTATGTTGCTGGAGTTTTTTATCAGCTTTTACACCAGTTACAATGTCCCTAAGACTTTTCTTCTCCGTTAACTGGGCGTAAATCATCATATTAAGTTGCCTAAGAGCAGTAAGTTTCTTGGTTCCGTGGTCTGTTCCAGTTTCGTCAATGGCTCTTTCCAATAAGTTCATTGGTAAAAAGCCTTTTAAAGTTTCAAATACTGTAGTACAATCATTCATGTTTGTTGGCTCCTTTGCTAATTCACGTGGTGGTTGGGGAATTACTACTGTGATATTAACAAAGGGGCCTTCAACTTTTCTACAGGTAAATATTACAGTTGATTTTTATTAAAAAACTTTATGCAACACTAATGAGGTTGAGTATAAAATAAAAAAATGCACATAATGTGACTATTGGTCACGTAACGCGTTTTTTTATTACTAGTAACAATGGAGGAATCATCATGGAGTTTCCGGATAATATTTTAATTGCCAAAGTTAGTATTATAGGTACCCGAGCATTATTTTGGCACACAATTATTGTATAATAAAAATTTACTTGATTTTCCCTTCAATCTTTATCTAAAATCATCCCAACAAGAAAATTACGCTTGTACAAAAGAATCATTAAAGCGAAAACTCAAAAATATAATGTATAAGTATTGAGCATTATCAATTGGGGGGACTTATGGATAATAGTAGGGCAACAAAACTAAAAATTTCATTTGTTACAAATAAGGAAACCAACAAGGCAATAGAGGAGCTGATTTATAAAAGCATTGCCAAGGCTATCTTTGAGAGTGAGGAGTTTCAAAAAAACCTGATTCAAAACAAAGATGCTTCTTGAAAAAAGCTTTCACTATGTTATCATG
>JAOAEO010000210.1 GCA_026416735.1 Thermodesulfovibrionales bacterium | reverse complement strand
GACAAATATATTGGAGAATGTAAAAAGCAGAATTGAAGCATTAAGAATAATTTTCAGAATGTAAAGATAGCGGAGGTATCAATTTATGTATTAGTGAATAGGATAAAAAAGAAAGATGGAAGAAACAACTATATGTAACAAAGGAGGTGTTCTATGAGATTAGACAACTGTTTAATAGCAGATTTACTGAGTAGACAAGATTTTCTTGATATGTCTCCACCTTAACAAGGTTTTAAATTTTGAGATTTTAAGTATAAATGTAAAAGACAAGCTGGTGAAATTAAGAAAAACCGTAGATATATTAAGGCTTCATAATAAATAGAGGATCTAAAGGAGAAATTATTTATTGTCTATGAGAAAAAACTCAGGAGATATGAATATGCTTAAGCATAATTTTATTTCAAAGAGATTTTATTTTGAGGAAATACGGATAAAATAACAGCAATGCTTCATAAGTATTTGCAAAGAAAAAGATTATAAATTACAATGCCTTACAAAGAGATGAAAAAATATAAATATCAGACTAAGTTTTATCTAATAAATTAAAGAAGAATTTGTTTTAACCTTTAAATCTTGAGGGGTAAAGACTTTCCTGAGAAAGTTACTTTTCCAACATAATAAACAATAGGAGACAAAATACGGTGTTTACTTTTTCATACTCAAAAATTAAAGCATGCTAAAATTGTAATAGCAAGACAAGTACTTTCTATATATGGGCATAAAACGAGAAAAAAGCAACATAGAGGGTAAAATAAAATCGTTATGCACCAAGGAAAAATTATCTTCTGGAGTGTTTCAAAAAGTGGCTGTGACAGAAATAGTAAAAATGGCAGCAAAGGCATGTATATCAAGGGTTTAGTCACAAAACTGTGACCAAAATGTGACTAAAGGGGGGTATTTTTGCAAATTTTCGCATTAACAAATCAAGCATACAAGCCAGTTTTTGGTTTTTATACCCTTTCAACGGAAAAGCCTGCTGTTTAAAACCATCACTGTCTATCATAAATGTAATATAAATGTAAAAAAGATAAAACAACCCCCCAAATGTTTTTAGATATCAACTC
>JAOAEO010000020.1:485-17358 GCA_026416735.1 Thermodesulfovibrionales bacterium | reverse complement strand
ATATTTTATATCATCCAGAAACCTAATAAAAGAGGAGGCTTTTATATTTTTTGTATAGTTCTATTGGCAATCTAAGGACCGCCTCATTTGAATTAAAAGTTAGTGTTCAAGATAAAGGTAAACTATATGGAATAAAAGATATTTAAAAGTTTTTGTTCTTGGAGATGAAATAGAGACCAGTTTCTACAAAGATACTTAATCCTTAAGCTCTTCTTCCTTTAAAATATATCCTACAAACACTCAGTAAAACCAAAAAAAGAAAGCTCTTGAGCTTATAATGCCCAGCCTATCCTATATATAACCCGAAAAAGCAAAGGTAGAGTTCGAAAGACTGCTTGTACTTGAACTAAAAAATATGTCTTAAGTGGTATAAAACTACAAGAAAAACAATAAAAGCAATACTTAAGAAATATGAGCAGTCAGGTCATCTTAAAGCATATTTAAGAAGACCTACATAAAACCCCTTCCCATATTGAACTTATAATACTTTAAAGAAAAAGATCAGTTATGGTAAAGACAGACATGCAAGGATTCTCACCCAAAGAGGTATTTCCATTAAACCTTACACTTTAGGATATCTCTTTAAAAGATAGGGAGTTAGTGCTAAATAGGGAAAGAGAATAAGATTAATCAATTAAGTCATTTTGAAATTGATCTTAAAGAGATGTTAAGACAAGAATGAGATTTCGTAGTTACTCCTATTAGCTACAAGTTAATCTTTATGATAGCTCTTGTATATTTTTAAGAGCCTTTGATATAAAACATAAGATAACATTATATACAAAAAAAGAGGAGTTTAGAGGTAAATCTTTAGATACAGTCTTTGAGCCCTTAGAGTAAGACTCATACATATAAAGGGTTTGAAGGAGTCTTATAGAGAGATCACATCAGAGCGATAATAATGAATTTTATGTGCTATAGCTTGAGCTTTATAACAGTATGAATTTGTACTAACGCTTTTTCAATCTTATGGTAGATGCTGTAAGCTTTTCGCTGTTTTTGCTGTTGTTACTAACATCCTGTTGAATCCATTATGAATATCCCTCTAAATGGGGCAATTTACCCCCTTTAGGAGAGAGTAAATGTACCGATATCACAGGTATATATAGAAACCACGGAGAGAAGGGGGGATAGGCATACCAAGTTATTTTCCAGTCTTCTTTTCCCTAATGATCCGATTAGAGGAACACACTTTGAAATTATACAGAGAGATGATATATTAAAAATTTCTATTTGGGACTGGGAAAAGTTAGTACATAAGAAATCCTATTCAAAAAGGAACGATGAATATTCCTGTTCCTCTGAGGGAATCGAAATTCCCTATAAGAAACTTTACATCGGACAAGGATTTTTGTTGGGAAAGGGTTTAGGTAACCTATATTTAATGAAAGGGGCTGATGGTTAGCTCATTGTGAAACTTAAAAGAGGGTGTGGTAGGGTATGTAAAAATATAAGTTTTTCACCTGATGGTAAATATATTGTCTTCCAAGCTCTAACTGATAGTAAGAATTACGAAAACAGAGAGATCTTTGTATCTAAGCCAGATGGTTCTGACATGAGAAATCTAACTCATAATCCCTCAGCAGTTATGCTCCCGTATGGTCTCCCGATGGTAAATAGATACTCTTTATCTCTAAAGGAGATGGCCAAAGTGAATTATATAAGATACAACCCGATGGAACAGGTTTAACGAGACTAACGAATGACCCCTTTGATAAATCAGCTGCTCAATGGTCACCCGATGGTAGAACTATCCTATTCTCTAAATCCTCCTTTGGAGGTAGTCTCTGGGAAGAGTATGAGAATAATGGTATCTATACTATGAGAGACGATGGGACGGAGTTAAAGCGTATAATTATTTGTAGACATTAAATATCTCCAAAGATAGGCGCCACATTGCAAGATCTCATTCCATAAAAAAGCTTAACCAATTGTTTAATAACGCTTTTTAGTAATCTTTCATGTTTTTCCCGAAATTTCTTGAGGCAAATTTAAGACTATGCTATCTGTCGGATAATGAATAGGTTTGAAGCCTTATCTGATCTTTATTTTACTTTTAGGCTAAATTAATGTCCTCAGATTTTTTTCCATTTCTATGGTTTAAAAATAGATCTAAAATTAAGATTGACCTCTATTCAAAATGATTCAAAGAAAGGTTAAAATAAAAAGTGAAAACTTTATTTCTTAATCTTGCTAACAACAGAACTAATCTATATAAGTTTGCATCAAAGCTTGCCTTATTTACTATTCTTTATAACATCTTAGAAGGTTTGTTTTCAGTTTTCTTTGGACTCGAAGACGAGACTATTGCCCTTTTTGGTTTTGGTGTCGACTCCTTTGTTGAGGTTATTTCAGGAGTCGGAATATGGCATATGATTCAAAGATTAAGACAAAAAGGAAACGATAGCCCAGATCTATTTGAACAACGGGCTCTTAAAATTACGGGAATATCCTTTTATATTCTTACTGTAGGATTGATAATCACTGCTATTGTCAATCTCTACCAAGGGCACAAGCCTGAAAGTACCATGTGGGGGGTTATCATTTCTCTGATCTCCATCTTCATGATGGGACTCCTCATCCATTACAAAGTCAAGGTTGGCAAAGAACTTAATTCTCAAGCTATATTGTCTGATGCCAATTGTACAAAGGCATGCATGTACCTCTCAATAGTGCTTTTCTTTTCAAGTATTGGTTACGAGTTTACAAAAATAGGGGGGATAGACTCTATCGGTGCCATTGGAATCGCCCTTTTTTCCTTTAAAGAGGGTAAAGAATCTTTTAAAAAGGCAAAGGGCATATTATGTAGTTGTGATGATGGCTGTCATTGACCAAAAAATAGTTAATCTATTAGACTGTTAGATTATGAAAATTCCCAGAGTTATGTCTACACAGCACCCCGACAATGTACTATTACCTTTTTTTGCTGAGAGTCAGGACATGTCTGGAGACGATGAAATCCAAGAGGCATACTATGCCTTTTCTCACCTCGGATGTGACGAGCAGATGTGGGATTGTGAAGGTAAAGAAGTCGACAACTTTGTAGTAAGAAAGCTTCTCACTAAGTATGAACATTTCTTTCGCCAAATAAAGTTAGGTGAGGATATATTTCTCACTCTTAGAGTCCCTAATCCAGATGTTGAAAGGGAAGAGGCAAAGGTACTCATTGAAACTCTTGAGAGTATTCCACGCTCATGCGATGCTGCAAGGCTTTTTTATGGCAAAGACATTCCTCCAATCTTCGAAGTGATTCTTCCAATGACAATGTCAGCAGAGAGCTTAAACAGGGTTTACTATTATTACAAAGATTTTGTTGTGGGAAAGCAAAGTCAGCCCTTTTATCCCGGTGATATAACTATATCGGAGTGGATAGGCGAGTGTAAGCCCGAAAAAATCAATGTTATTCCACTTTTTGAAGATAAAGAGCATCAACTCGAGGCACACAATATAATGAAGCAGTATCTAAAAGACAAAGATATCAAACACCAAAGAGTATTTATAGCCAGGTCTGATCCTGCCATGAATTACGGAATGGTAAGCGCTATACTATGCAATAAGATTGCACTACAGATATTAAGAATGCTTTCTGCAGAAACAGGAATTAAGATATATCCTATTCTCGGTGCTGGCTCTGCTCCCTTTAGAGGGCATCTTACACCCGATACCGTTGATATGATATTAGAAGAGTATCCTGATGTTCAGACATTTACGATACAGTCAGCTTTTAAATACGATAACCCTGTCCCTTCTATAATTTCCGCAATTAATAAACTCAAAGCATCAGAGATGATGAGAGGCTATGATATAGATGAAGGTAAATGCATAGAGATTATCGATAAGGTCTCATTAGAATACAGAAGGTGTATAGAACACCTTGCTAATCTTATAAACTATTTAGCAAGTTTCATCCCAAAAAGAAGAATGCGCAAGCTCCACATCGGTCTTTTTGGCTATGCAAGGAGTTTAGGAAAAGTTAGGCTTCCTCGTGTTATAAGTTTTTGCGCTGCCTGTTATTCCTTAGGTTTACCACCAGAAATACTGGGACTAAATGTCCTCTCCTCCCATGACATCAAATGCATGAAAGACATGCATGTTAATTTCATTTTTGATATGAAGACAGCCATGTCTTACTTCAATGAAGATGTTCTCACAATCATACCCGATGAAGTAAAAACATCCTTAAAATTGGACTGGGGTGATTACAAGGTTAATGTTGATCATAAAGCTATTACCTCAAGGATTATCAAAGCCATAAGAGAAGTAAACAGTTCCAATTTGCAGAGCATGATTGTAGAGGCAGCTCATATAAGAAAATTTTTGGGATAGTTACTTTTTTTGAAAACGATTTAAGTATTTATTTTTTCCATTCAAAAGTTATTTTCTCTATTAATGCTCAAAGTTTTTTCTATCACGCCTTAGTAAGAAAAGTAGCGCTAAGTGAATCAGCTTCAACTATTTTTGACCATCAAGTCTACGAAAAATTTGTTAGGGGTTAACTTTGCTCTTACTTAAAAGTATCTCATTTTTGAAAAGCACTTTAAATTTATTTGATTATAAAATTATTCCGTTATAATTTTGAAAAATTCAAGCATCAAATCCAAAAATATTATGGTATTATTAATATAATTGGGCTTTTAACATGTATTAAAGAGAGGAGGTGAAAGGATGAAGATAGAATTTGAAGGCACCCTTATTAAAATGATTCCTGAAAATGATAGAGAAAAAGCCGAGCTTGATTTGCTTTGGAAAAAGGTAGTTAGCTGTATTAGAGAAGACAAAAAATTGGTTCCTGTAGGCGAGTATATACCCGGCATTAAAGAAATAGCTTATTTTAATATGGAATAAATCTTTCCTCTCTGAGGGGGTCATATCTTCATTTTTTTCTGAAGCGGAAGATATAACCCCCTTCTTATAATAATTTAGAATTTTGATTAGTAATATAGATTTTCGTTTAGTCACTATTATAGGATTCTGTCAAATTTGCCCTTAAAAGTATTAAAATTTTTTTAGTCTTTAAAAAGACTAAAAAGTACATCCTTAACTTCTAAAGAGGCTTTCTATCACCAATTAATACTTTTCCCCTCAATATTTGCTCTTTTTTAAGCTTTATTAAAAAACTCTATCCCCTTCTGTCTACAAATCTTTCAAATCAGACTATGCCATTATAGTGTTATTTTCTTACACCTTAGTCTTACCCTTTTTAAAATGTAATATCTGCATATATCTTTAAGGCAGGGCTTCTTTGCATGCTTTATAACTTTACCTGCTACTTTATAGAAAAGCCACCTCTCTATGATCTATGTCTCAAGTGCTTCTGGTAATATGAAATACTTCTTCCTGATGAATGTGTTACGAGTAAGCACTCCACTACTACATTTTTATATTATGGACTGCTACACCGAAGTCATCCCCTTGCTCCTTGTATTAAGTATTCACTGGTAAGGTAAGCATGCTTACCTTATAGTAGAAGTCCATGGAGCTTCTTTATCTCCTCTACTACATCTCCTTCCCTAAATTGGTGATCCACTATTAGAGGTAGTTTTTTAAATGTCTTAATAATCAGTCTCTATCCCTTTACTCTAAGATAATCTTCTTAGGATTCTATTTCATGCCTCTATGACTGGGAGGCTAAAATGTAGGAGCTCTCTCAACTGCCCTACCTTGTATTTGACTGTTACTTCC
Organism: Thermodesulfovibrionales bacterium; assembly: GCA_026416735.1. Lineage (GTDB taxonomy): Bacteria > Nitrospirota > Thermodesulfovibrionia > Thermodesulfovibrionales > Dissulfurispiraceae > DYHD01. The sequence continues at coordinate 11,676 of JAOAEO010000020.1, read as the reverse complement.
GCCCTCAACTCTCTGTAAGTCAGGTGTAAGCCTGAATCTCTACTAATTCCTTTTGTTTAAGAGTCCCTAAAAACTTTGAATAAGAAGCAGGTCAGACTTTCGTTATGATTATTTCCTTAAAGAACTCTTTTTTGAATGGTAGAGTTTTTGTTTTATCAAAGAAAAAACCTCCTTTTTGGTTTTTTCAGTTACTGGTTGATTTTTTAACCTCATAATAAAAGTGGAGGCTTTTATATTTTTGAGAGTTACCTTTAAGTAGATTTGGGCAAATTGATAAAAAATAGACCTATTTAAGGATATCAGCTATCGTAACTCTCTTACTAAAAAACCTACCAGCTCCTCTTCAAAAATCGAAAGACAAATGATATATATATATAGACAGAAAGCTTTCTTGTGACAAAAAATTTAATTTTTGTAAGAATAGATTCAGATGATTAGAGAAAATATGACTATAGTGGAAACCCATGTATAACTAAATGGTCACCAGATTGTATTATTTTTTTCGCCTTAAGGGTGAAAAATTCCCCCTTAATATGATCTTCCTTTGGGTAACAGAAGTTACAAAAGAAATAAAACTTTCTAATACCTCTATGCTTAATTGTTTAGAATAAGCCTAAATTTGACTTTTCACTCAATGATTTTATAAAGTGTTATCTAACAGGTAATGATGGAAATATCAGTAATTCAGTTAATCTTACAAGCTGGCTATGTTGTAAAGGCTGTTTTTTTAATACTACTTATTTTCTCTATAGTCTCTTGGGCAATTATATTCTATAAATGGAGACTCTTCTCAATGGCAGATAGAGAGACGAACAACTTTCTGCGGCTTTATACTTCCATCCGTGAACCAAAAGAATTATATTTATCTACTAAACGTTTTACTATAAGCCCTTTAGCAAGCTTATTTAGATCTGTTTATGCTGAGAAAACCTATTCCGATAAAGAAGAATTAAAGAGAATGTTAAAGAGATACTCTCTCTTAGAGGCTTCAAAACTTCAAAGATATTTGAATTTTTTAGCTACCACAGGATCGACAACACCTTTTATTGGTCTCTTTGGTACCGTTTGGGGAATAATGAATACTTTCAGAGGGATAGGCGGTAAAGGTTCAGCATCTTTGGCTATAGTAGCTCCAGGAATAGCAGAAGCTTTAATAGCAACGGCTCTGGGTCTTATGGCAGCAATACCTGCTGTCGTAGCATACAATTACTATGTAAGCAGGGTCAACAGAATGATAGTTGAGATCGAAGATTTCTCGGAAGAATTAGTTGACTATATACTAAAGCAATGAGAACATCTAAAGATAGACAACCGATGTCTGAGATAAATGTCACACCACTGGTAGATGTAATGCTTGTGCTCCTTATCATCTTTATGATTACTGCTCCCCTTCTACAACAGGGAATAGATATAAATTTACCAACCGCAAAGGGGAAGGAATTCAGTGAAGAACACAGAATTGTCATTGCAATAAAAAAAGACGGACAAATCTACATGAATGATAATCAGGTTTCAAAGGAAGAACTAATTAATAAGCTTGCAGCTATCAGTAAAAATAATCCGAGTGTTTTTTTGAGAGCTGATAAAGATATATCATATGGTTTTGTAGTAGAGATTATGGGAGAGATTAAGGAGGCTGGCATAGAAAAACTTGGTATGATTACCGAACCAAAGATCCCTGTAAGATGAATAATTCCGCCTTAATTTTTCGTTCCATAGCTTTTTCTGCATTACTCCATTTAATTCTCTTAATGGCAGCTTTGATAACAATTAATGCCTCTAAGACTGATAAAAAAACTAAAACTTATATGGTATCTCTTATTGAAGACTATAGAGCTCTATCTCCTTTAGTCACATCAAAGCAGGAAGCCCTTACTAAGTCATCAGATAAATTACCAACTACTCTTATTTCTAATAAAAAAAATAATATTAGCGAAAAATTATCTCAAGAAAAGATTTTAAAAGATAGAATCGAAGCCATAGAAGCAAAGAAAAAAATTGAAAAAATAGTAGCCTTAAGAAAGATAATCGATATTAGTGATAATCCATCCCCTTCTGGGAAACTCACTCAGAAGCCAAATTTTAAAAATGCTCATTCTGTAGATATAAATAGCTCTTCGATCACAAACGACTATTTCGCCTTAATTGTTAGTAAAATTAGGCGAGAATGGGTCTATCCAGAAAGTCTCGATCGAAACTTAGAGGCTATTATCTCTATAAAGATCTTATCAGATGGCAGTGTTAAAATTGAAAAAATAGAGAAGAGTTCTGGAAACCCAGTATTTGATCGTTATGCTTTAAGAGCTATAAACAAAGCAAGCCCCTTACCACCTCCTCCAAAGGAACTCGAAGTGGGGATAAGATTCAATCCATGAAGGAAAATAACCTCAAAAAGTGCAATATCGTAATACTACTTATGGGAGTTCTCATTTGCTCTTCTGCCTTCGCTCAAAAGGTCTATTTAGATATAACTTCACCAGGTCTCTTTAAATTTCCAATCGCTATCCAACAATTTTCTGGAGAACCTACGATATCAGAAATAGTCAAAGAAGATTTGGATTATACTGGTCTGTTTAAAATAATAGATGAAAAGGTCCATATAGAGAAGAATGATCAATCTTTCAATAAATCTAATTGGAAAATCTTAGGAGTCGAGATAGTTGTAAAAGGATTTATAGTTAAAAGAGACAAAGAGTTAGTTGCTAATGTATCTGTATATGATGTCTTAGAGGGCAAAGAGGTCTTAAGGAAAGAGTATATCTCTACTTCTGAGCTATCTCGACAGATTGCTCACTCGATTGCAAATGATATTTACAAACTTATAACTGGTCAACAGGGTATATTTCGTACGAAAATCTCTTATGTGGGCGAGAAAAATAACAAAAAAGAGCTTTTTATAATGGATTGGGATGGCTATAGAAATTATTCCCTTGGCATCGATGGGGAAGCGATATTAGCTCCAAAATGGTCATCCGATGGCTCAAGATTAATCTATTCGAAGCTAAAAAATAGACAGTGGGGTATCTTTCTACTCGACTTTAAAAATTTGAAGGAGACAAAAATCCTTTCTCAGAGGGGATTAAATTTAGCAGGCAACTTTCTTCCCAATAATAGAGAATTTGTCTTTGTCTCTACTAAAGAAGGTAATTCAGATATTTACTTAGGTGATATTTTATCTATGAATACAAAAAAAATAATATCTTCACCATGGATCGATGTTTCTCCTTCAGTTTCCCCAGACGCTAAAAAATTGCTGTTTGTTTCAAATAGGGGTGGTACACCTCAGCTATATATAGCCGATATTAACGGTTCCAATATCAGAAGGATGACCTTTGAAGGAACCTATAATACTTCTCCAGTGTGGTCACCTAAGGGTGATAAGATAGCTTTTGTAGGCTTAATAGAGGGTAAACACCAAATTTTTATAATGAATTCTGATGGTTCAAGTTTAGTTCAATTAACACATTCAGGTAATAACGAAGACCCCTCTTTCTCACCTGATGGCAGATTTATTGCTTTTGTTTCCGACAGAGATGGAAGCAAAGGTGTTTACATTATGAGAGTAGATGGTGGAGGACAAAAAAGGGTAACTTCTAAGGGTTTCATTGCTAATGGCCCCACCTGGTCGCCTCTATAAATTACTTCTTTGCTTAATTTGTTATATTTCATGTTAAAATGAAAGGAGTTCCATCTGTTTAACGGTATTTTCTAAAATATCATTTTGTTTTATGAAACGTTTCTTACTTTTAATAATATTGGTTCTCCTATTAGGTTCTATCGTAGGTGCTTACTTCGCCTTAGCAGAAGGAATTCCTGCTATCTCTGAACTCAGAAAGTATCGTTATATTGAAGGAACAAAGGTGTATGCCGATGATGATACCCTCATAGGTGAATTTAAAATCGATAAAGGCATTTATGTCACCTATGAAAAATTTCCACCTCATCTTATTAATGCCGTGGTAGCAGTTGAGGATTCGAGGTTCTGGACGCATAAAGGTATAGATTATATTGGTATTGCAAGGGCATTGATAACTGATATCTTACATGCCAGTATCAAACAAGGTGGTAGCACAATAACTCAACAGCTTGCAAAGATAATGTTTCTCTCTCCTGAGAAGACCTTAAAAAGAAAGATCAAAGAAGCTCACCTCGCTATAAAATTAGAAAAGGAATTGAGTAAAAAAGAGATTCTCGAATTATACCTAAATAAAGTTTATTTTGGGCATGGAGCTTATGGTATAGAAATGGCTTCCCGACTATATTTTGGCAAATCAGTGAGTCAAATTAATTTACCTGAAGCAGCCCTATTAGCTGGTCTGATAAAGGCACCTAATGCCTATTCTCCCTTCAACAACCTTATTAAAGCAAAAGAAAGGCAAGAAGTGGTTTTAGCTCGTATGGAGGCAGAGGGGTACATCACCTCTGCTCAAAGGGAGAATTACAAAAGACATCCTATAGTATTATCCTCATTAAGATTCGAAAAAGAAGCAAATAATTATTTCCTCGAATACATCCGACAGCAATTAGAACAAAAATATGGTGAAGATATAGTCTATAAAAAGGGATTGAAAGTGTATACCACTCTCAATAAGAACGCCCAAATCTCTGCACAAAGGGCTTTGCAAGAAGGGTTAAGAGAGATAGACAAGAGAAAAGGTTGGAGAGGACCTATTGGCTATAAAGAACTGAAGTCAGAACCAAAGGATATTTTCACAAAACCTTCCATATCTATTACAAAGGGGGAAATTTCTACTGGGATAGTTTTGAGCGTCAATCCTAAAGAGGCTATTATTAGTACAAGAGGAATAACTGGAAGACTATCCTTAGAGGACTCTTTATGGGCAAGTAATGTATTGGATGTAAAGACGGGAAAGAACAGAACTATTAAGAATTTTAAACTCACAGACATCCTTAAAAGGGGGGATGTTATTTACGTTAAGGTTAAATCAGTAGAAAAAAATAATATCACCTTAAGCCTCGAGCAAGATCCAGAGATTGAAGGGGCTTTGGTAGCTATAGACCCTGAAACTGGATATATCAAAGCAATGATTGGTGGTTTTAGCTTCTCAAAAAGCGATTATAATCGAGCTCTTATGGCTAAGAGGCAGCCAGGCTCAGCCTTTAAGCCCTTTGTTTATGCTGTAGCTCTACAAAATGGTTACACACCTGAAAGTATAATAGTAGATGAACCTGTCACATATAAGTGGGGGAATAAAGAATGGAGCCCAGAAAATTATGATCATAAATATTTAGGACCTACCACATTAAGGGAAGCCCTTGCCTATTCAAGGAATGTCGTTACTGTCAAACTTGTCGATTCCGTTGGTATCGATAATGTAAGAAACTTTGCATTAAAAGCAGGAATTCAAACAGATATCCCCAGAGAACTCTCTATTGCCCTTGGCTCTATAAGTGTAACACCTTTAGAACTTACATCCGCATATTCAGCCTTTGCAAATAATGGTATTAAATATAAGCCAATTGCAATCAGATACATAACTGATTCCAAAGGAACCCTCTTAGAGGAAAACTTACCACAGGGAGAACAGATTTTAAGTCCTGAAGTCGTAACTCAGCTGACATCTATGTTGAAAGATGTAATACTCTATGGTACAGGTATGAGAGCTAATATAGGGAGATCAGCTGCTGGTAAGACAGGGACTACAAATGATTATCGTGATGCATGGTTCATTGGCTATACCCACGGTTTGGTTGCAGGTGTATGGGTAGGTTATGATGATATGAGAAGATCCTTAGGTCAAACGGAGGTTGGAGGTAGAGCTGCAGCTCCCATTTGGGCATCCTTTATGAAATCCTCTTTATCCGATATCTCTACATATGACCTCGATTAATCCAGTATCGTTATCGAGCATGAAAAAAACAAGAAAAGTAGATTTTAGTCCGTAAAGTAATTCAGAGAAAATAAAAAGCTCTTAGACTTTAACTGTCTATAGCGCAGGTTATATAAAATTCGATCGATGTTCAACTAATAATATTGTCTTCCATTAATATTGTCTTCCATAAAATTCAAATAATGCAAAAATTACACTCCTAATGCAACGATTGCATTTTTACCTTATATCGAACTGCCATCTACTAAAGATTTTTTTTGAAAAGTTACAGATAATTGACACTAAATTTACGATGGCATATTAATTGCTTCTATTTTTTTATTGGTAAATTATAAAGAGATCGATAAAAAAAGGAGGTGAAGAAATGAAAAAATACAAAATTCCTCTCATAATTATAGCAGTCCTATTGTCATTAACAACCTCAGCCTTAGCATTTGGTCCTGGTTTTACTTGGGGTGGTGGTAAAGGTTTTTGCTATCTTTCAAGTCTTGCTCCTGAGCAGGCTCAAAAATTTGCAGAACTCCAAAAACAGCTTTTACCATTAAGGCAGAAGATGCTCGAACTAAAGACGGACTTAGCAGCCCTCTACTCGCAACCCAATCTCGATTGGAACGCTATAGCCTCTAAGCAGCAGGAGATCACCGACTTGAGAATAGAGATTCAAAAAAGAACATATGCAGCTGGTTTTACAACGGGTCCCTGTTTTATGCAAAATGCTATGGGAAAATTGAGGAAAGGAAACTGCTTTATTGGACAGGGTTATAGAATGATGTAAAAGAGCATTATTAAGTAGCCATGCAGGGTAGCCCATTAATGACTGCCCTGCAATTTTTTATGATATAATAATTTTTATCACTAAAAGTTTACTGGAGGATTATTATAAATTGACAAAAAATATATCTTTCTTACTCCTTTTCTTACTAATAGCTCATTATTCTTTTGCACAAGATGACCTATCTGAAATCTACGATGAAAATACAGAAATCACTATCTCAGGAGAGATCAAAGAGATCTTTATACCAAAAAGAGGTCCTCTGCTTCTCAAAATAAAACCTAATAAAATGGTTTATTTGGTCGTCACAGCTCCACCTTGGTTTCTTAAACAACAGGATGTTGTCTTTGACAAAGGAAACTTCATTGAAGTTAAGGGGTCAAAATTCTTTAGTAGAGAAGGTAATATTTATATAATTGGGAAAGAATTAAAATTCTATCCTCCTGGAAAAAGTATAATACTTAGAGATCCATACTCGAGACCTCTTTGGCGGGGTCAAGGTATGCACAGAAGGTAAATCTTCATTCTATTCCTCTCTGGGACTGATAAAAACTTCTTATTTTACTTGCAAGTTCCCTTACAGCATCCCTAAGAGAAATTCCTTGTTCCATTCTCTGTCTAACAAACTCGGCTTTAGCAAGCTCATTTATAACATACTCATTATTACCGGTAACGCCGCATAGATTATTTCCTTCCTTTAGTTGCTGCTCTATACAGCTTTCCAACTCCTCAAGGCTAAACCTCTTTGCAAGCTCTCTGATCTCTTTTATATCTATATGTCCCTCTTTAGACATGGAAGAACTATGTAGCTTATTAAATAGAATTAATATAAATATACCATAATAATTTTAACTCATTAAAGCCATTCCGCCTCCATATTCTGTCTATCTAATATAATTAATTCAGAACTTACCCTTTGATAGGTATAATAAAATTATGCAAAGCCGTTATAGGTTTTCAGCTCTATATTTAAGAGACTTTAGGGTCTTCTGGTTTTCCCAGTTGCTTTCATTATCTGGGACATGGATGCATGCTGCAGCTCAAAGCTGGCTCGTATATCTATTAACTAAATCACCCTTTTATCTTGGCTTAATTGCAGCACTATCATCCTTCCCTATCCTCTTTTTCACATTAATTGGTGGAATGGTTGCAGATAGACACCCTAAAAGAGATATACTCATAGTTACTCAAGTATTATCAATTATCCCAGCTTTAAGTATTGCCATCTTGATAGACTTAAAAGTTATAGAGATCTGGCATATAGGTTTTCTTGCATTCTTTTTAGGATTGGTTAACGCCTTCGATGTACCTGCAAGGCATGCCTTTGTAGGTGAACTAGTGGGAAAAGCAGATATAACAAATGCTATTGCCCTAAATTCTGTAGCCTTTAATGGTGCAAGGATAGTGGGACCCCTTGCAGCTGGTTTTGTAATTACTATGGTTAGTTTACAGACATGCTTTTACATAAATGCACTTACCTTTATTCCTGTCATTATCGCCCTTTTTAGTATCAAATCTAAAGGAGTAACTCGCCTTCAAAAAGAAGGATATCTGATTGGTATAAAAGATGCTTGGCATTTCATCATTCAGGAAAGAGCCGTTCTATATATAATGTTTTTAATCGCAATTTTCAGCCTTTTAGGTATTCCCTATATAACTTTACTTCCCATCATTGCCAGCGAAATTCTAAAGGTTGGTGCTAAGGAATTCAGTATACTCTTAGCTTGTGTTGGTGTTGGCTCACTCTCAGCTGCACTCTCCATTGCCTATAGAGGCGAGATAGGCAGAAAAGAAGATTATTTGAAGGTTTCAGGATTGGTTTTTTCTTGCTCACTAATAGGGCTTTCTAATACAGAACTTTTTCTTCTCTCTTGCATTTTTATAACTCTTGCTGGTTATGGGTTTACCAGCTTTTTAGCAACTTCTAATATTTTTATACAACATTTAGTGCCAGACTCTTTAAGAGGAAGAGTAATGAGTTTTTATACCCTCGTTTTTTTAGGATTCCTTCCTATTGGCAATTCCATAACTGGATATACAGCAGACATCTTAGGCACTCAGACAACCTTAAGAATTTTTTCTGGATTTTGCCTTCTTTGTAGTATAATATTTATTTTGAAAATTAAATCCACGAAGACTTTAAAATAATATGAAAATACTAGCCATCGACACATCTACTATGCTTGGTGGGGTTGCACTTCTTAATGGCGAAACATTATTAGCTGAATCTCGACTAAATGTGAAGGTCACACATTCTGAAAGACTATTAGGTGAAATCGATCACATACTGAAACAAGCCGCTTTAAAGATTGAAGATGTAGATATTTTTGGAGTTGCTACCGGTCCTGGATCATTTACTGGTTTGAGGGTTGGTCTAAGTGTAATTAAAGGTCTTGCTTTCGCCACAGGTAAAAAGATAGTGGCTGTTCCAACTCTCGAGGCTTTTGCCTGGAATATACCCTATAGCAGATATCAAGTATGTCCTCTCTTAGATGCCCGTAAAAAAGAGGTATATGCTGCAATCTTTCGATGGGCAGAAGATAACTTTATAAAGGAACTTGAAGAACAACCTCTTAAAATTGAAAAACTCTTAGACAAAATACAGGAGCCGACAATCTTTTTAGGAGATGGTGCAATAATTTATAAAGTTAATATCCAAGACAGACTGCAGAAGAGAGCAATTTTCCCACCTTTACAATTTATGGTTCCATCCCCCTCAAATGTCGCCTATTTAGCTATGAAAAGAGCACAGAAGGGATATTTTGAAGACATAATTAAAATAACCCCTCTCTATTTAAGAAAATCTGAAGCTGAAATCAAGAGCGAATCTGTTTCTACTCCTCTTTTATACTAAGCATATTAATTTTATGGGCTAAGCATCCTGCTCCAAAACCGTTATCGATGTTCACTACTGCAATACCAGGAACGCAGGAGTTGAGCATTGTTAAGAGAGCTGAGAACCCATCTAAATTAGCCCCATAGCCTATTGAAGTTGGAACCGCTATAACTGGTTTATCGGTAAGACCACCAACCACCGAAGGCAGAGCTCCCTCCATACCAGCAACTACAACGATTACATTCGCCTGCTGAAGCATGTGATTATTGATTAACAACCTGTGTAAGCCCGCAACACCAACATCATAAAGTCTTTCTGTTTTACTTCCGAGATAAGAAGCTACAACTTCAGCTTCCTCTGCAATAGGTATATCTGAAGTCCCAGCAGATATTATGAGGACTTTACCCTTTTTATCTTTTTTTTCACCATAACAGATAACGCCTGAAGAGGGATAAAATTTCGCCTTTTTGCATCTCAGACCATCATAAATTTCACGAGAAGCTCTGGTAATCAGAAACCTTCCACTTCTCTTTAACATATTACGGGCTATTTTAATTATATCTTCTTTTTTTTTATTAAGCGCAAAGATAACTTCTGGGATATTCGTCCTAATATCCCGATGGTGATCTATTTTGACAATATCTAAGTCTTCATAGGGCAGATATTTAAGCCTTTCTAAAGCAGTATCTATTTCAATCTTACCGTTTTTTAAGTCCTCAAGAATTCCCTTAAGCCGTTGAATATCCATAGAACTCTCTCTTTAAAGTTCGATTCATTAAATCTTTAACTGCATCAATCGGCGCTTTACCACCATACAAGGTAAGGAATACCTGTTCAGTTATCGGCATTTCAACGCCATACTTTATGGAGAGCTCATAAGCTGCCTGAGCTGTGGAAATACCTTCAGCAACATGTTTCATTTTACTCATTATATCCGTAAGGGATTCCCCCTTGCCTAACCTATAACCTACTGTATAGTTTCTTGACTGCATAGATGTACATGTTAAAATAAGATCACCTATACCACTTAACCCAAAAAAGGTGATCTCCTTAGCTTTGAGCCTCACTCCTAAGCGGGATATCTCAAAAATCCCCCTCGTAATTAAAGCTGCTCTTGCATTATTGCCTAATCCTAAACCATCACATATGCCTGCAGCTATTGCAATAACATTTTTCAGTGCTGCCCCTATCTCTACGCCTATTACGTCATCATGAGTGTATACTCTAAAATAGTTTGTATTGAATAGTTCTTGAAGCATCAGCCCCACTTTCCTATCATCAGTAGCGAGGGTAACAGCTGTCGGAGATTTGAGCATTACTTCTTTGGCAAAACTTGGTCCTGATATTACCGATATTTGCCTATTTAACAGTTCTTTGAGTATTAAAGACGGAGTCTTATGAGAATTAAGTTCAATCCCCTTTGAAGCACTGACTACTATAGCTTCTTTATTTATAAAAGTTAAAGCTTGGCTGAATACAGACCTTACATATTGAGTAGGGACAACATTAATGATATAACGAGAAGTTGCTACTGCTTCGATAAGATTGTTTGTAGCTTTAAGACTCTCAGGTAGAATAAAGCCAGGCAGATAAAGTTTATTCTCCTTTTGATTATTTATGTAGTCCACGACTTCTCTCTCTCTTGCCCAAATAACAACATCATAACCCTTATCAGCTAAAAGAGAGGCGAGGGTGGTGCCCCAACTTCCCGCTCCAATAACAGAAATATAT
>JAOAEO010000020.1:0-475 GCA_026416735.1 Thermodesulfovibrionales bacterium | reverse complement strand
AACGATACTCATAATTTAAAGAATATACCAAAATTAAGATAATTAAGCAAATGATTATAAAGTTCCGGTAGTGTCAATTTTTATATATCAAATTTCTTTAAAGGTTCTATTCCCCTCTTTTGAATTCAGGTGACTTAGCAATGCCTATACAATTGTCTGAATGTCCTGCTCATTATTAAGATAATTTATAGGCCTTCATACTGAACCCTTAAAAATGGACATAGTTACTTTGTAGAGTTTTTGTTCAGATTAACAGAGAATAACAAAAAGGGGTGCATTAAAAATAAAGCAAAAGAAATGGACAGCAGAAGAAAAGATGGCAATTGTTCTGGAAGGGATTAAGGGCAGTAAATCTGTAGCTGCACTTTGTAGATAACACAAGATAAACAAAGGGTGACATATTTAGTTTTAGTGTTTGACTGGTATACTAAGAAGATAGTTGGGCATAGAGTTTTCTTAAGAGGTAGGACTGCTG
>JAOAEO010000209.1 GCA_026416735.1 Thermodesulfovibrionales bacterium | reverse complement strand
GGTCAAAAATATCATAAAACAATACTATGGGAAGTAGTAAAAAATTAACACAATCTTAATACTCAGCAAAAATCTCCTTAACTAAAAGCTAATAGTTTCCTTGCCCATTAAAGGAGGTGTACTATGAAAAGAGTTAGATTTATCGCCAACTACGGTCTACCAGTAGTGGCAGTTCCTTTTTTTGTACTCACATTAATTCTAGCGCTCTCGGCTAAAGTAGAGGCACAATCGATAAAACCTTCGATTGAGATTTATTCAGACTATACTTATGACTTAACTGAGGGCAAAGAGGACTACAATTCTTTCAATATAAAAAGGGCGTATTTAGGAGTCAAGGGTAGCCTCACCAATGAAGATGCCAAAGAGATGAAGATAAATTATAGACTTACATTAGATGTTGGGGACTACTCAGACGTAGCTGCTAAAGGCACCTATGAGGTAACTAATGTTAACGGGAAAGAGCAAGTAGATGTAAAATCTTCGAAGATCAATGGATTATCCATAGCCTTTCTAAAGTATGCATACTTAGAGCTCGAAGATATGGGTATAAAGGGTCTCACATTACAGCTTGGTATGGTGCCAACACCTTGGGTCAGCTTCGAGGACAAATTCGTGGGTATGAGGTGGTGGTCGCCATCATTTACAGATAGAGCAAAGATCTTAAATTCTGCAGATAAGGGATTTAACCTGTCTTACAAACTACCTGCTAAATATGGAGAGGTAGTCCTATCAGCTATTAATGGAGAAGGATACAAGAATATAGAAGATACAAAAGTCAAGGATCTGCTTGCAAGGATATCCATAAGACCACTGCCAGAAATGGATATTGTAAAAGGTCTTATGCTCCACTACTATATTGGATACGGGAAGGCAAATACAGACAAGACAAAACCTGATGCTGAAAGCGTTAGGCAGAGGATGTCTTTTGGACTTTCTTTTGACAGCGATTATTTCCTAATGCTAGGTCAATATCTTTTGACGGAAGATGGATTTGACTCAGAACAGACCAAGATTGCAAAAGGGGCAGGATACTCAATATCTACGAGAGTGAAACTTGAAAAATTGTTAGCATCAAATCAGACAGGTCTATTTTTTAGGTATGATAAATACGACCCGAATACGGATAAAGAAAAGGACTCAAAAGATACCATCATCGTAGGACCGTATTACTACTTCGTTGATGAAAAAGCCGCATTAGGATTAAATTATACAAGAGAGGTCTTTGAAGACAAAGATAAATATAAAGATGTATCACAAATTATTCTACAGGCCCTTGTAAAATATTAAATCCTAAACTAAACTACACGGCAGGGTGAGGATATAAAACCTCCCCTGTCGCTCTTATGATTGCAATTTGCAAAAATCAAAAATCTATCGTAAAGAGGTGATATGAAAAAGAATATCTTTATTGTTGATGACGAACCGGATATTGTAGAATTAATAAAGATAAACCTTGAAAAGAGTGGTTACCTAGTTAAAGGTTTCTACGACGGCGAGAGTATGCTTAATTACATTAACCAAAAATACCTACCAGACCTGATAAT
>JAOAEO010000208.1 GCA_026416735.1 Thermodesulfovibrionales bacterium | reverse complement strand
TCTCTGTGGTGCTGCCTTTAGAAATAAGGGTATTCAGATGCTTCTTGATGCTATTGTGTACTATCTGCCAAGCCCACTAGATGTTCCTCCAGTTAAAGGAATAAATCCTATTGATGGCTCTGAGGTGATAAGAAAACCTTCTTCTGATGAGCCTTTAACTGCATTGGCATTTAAAATTATGGCAGATCCCTACATGGGAAGTCTTACTTATGTTAGGGTTTACTCTGGTGTGCTTTCTTCGGGTAGTTATGTATACAATTCAACAAGAAATATAAAGGAAAGGGTAGCAAGAATTTTCAGAATGCATGCAAACTATAGAGAGGAAATAAAAGAGATCTCTGCAGGAGATATAGCAGCTGTTGTTGGATTAAAGAACACTTTTACGGGAGATACTCTTTGCGATGAAAACAGCCCAGTTTTACTTGAGTCAATAGAGTTTCCTGAGCCGGTAATCTCAGTAGCAATTGAGCCAAAGACTAAAGCAGATCAAGAAAAGCTCTCAATTTCTCTACAGAAAATTTCTCAAGAGGATCCGTCTTTTAGAGTAAGTTATAATGAAGAGACAGGTCAAACAATTATTTCAGGAATGGGAGAGCTTCATCTTGAGATAATTGTTGACAGGCTTACTCGAGAGTTTAAAGTAGGTGCAAATGTAGGTAAGCCTCAAGTTGCTTATAAAGAAACAATTAAAGTGCCTGCAAAAGCAGAGGGTAAATTTATAAGACAGACAGGTGGACGTGGTCAGTATGGACATGTTTGGATAGAAGTTGAACCCTTAGGAAGAGGTAAAGGATTTGAGTTTGCAAATAAGATTGTTGGTGGAGTTATTCCTAGGGAGTTTATTCCTGCCGTTGAAAAAGGTATAAAAGAAGCAATGGATGTAGGAGTTTTAGCAGGTTATCCTGTGGTTGATGTTAAGGTAACACTTTTTGATGGCTCTTATCACGAGGTTGACTCATCAGAGCTTGCTTTTAAGATCGCAGCTTCAATTGCCTTTAAAGAAGCTTGTAAGAAAGCCGAAGCTATTCTTCTTGAGCCAATAATGAACATAGAAGTAGTAACTCCAGAAGAGTATATGGGAGAAGTAATAGGAGATCTAAACTCAAGAAGAGGTAAAATACAAACAATGGAGAAAAGAGGTAAAGTACAAGTTATAAAAGCATTAGTCCCTTTAGCAGAGATGTTTGGTTATGCTACTGATTTAAGATCGAAAACTCAGGGGAGAGGGACATTTACTATGCAGTTTTCCCATTATGATGAAGTTCCAAAGCAGCTTGCAGATCAAATAATTAGTAAGGTAAGAGGGATTAAATAAAGAATTTATAAGGAGGAAGTGATGGCCAAGCCAAAGTTTGAAAGGAAAAAGCCTCATGTAAATGTAGGCACGATAGGGCATATTGATCATGGCAAGACTACATTGACATCTGCGATAACCAAGTATTTAGAGCTTAAGGGGCTTGCAAAGTATCGCAGTTATGATTCTATAGACAATGCACCTGAGGAGAAGGCTCGTGGTATAACGATAAACACAGCGCATGTAGAGTATGAGACAGAGAGGCGTCATTATGCGCATGTAGACTGTCCAGGTC
>JAOAEO010000207.1 GCA_026416735.1 Thermodesulfovibrionales bacterium | reverse complement strand
ATATTATACCACGGAATTTACCTTAAAATATCTTCGCAAATTTATAAATATATAAATATTTACTTAAAAGAAGCACCCTAAAAATAAATTACTAATTATATATCCGAAAATTCTAAATGTACTCTTTCCATATACTTTGAAGTATAGAACTGCGCTGAAGAATCCTCAATTAATCCAGAACTTCCTTCTAATTGAATAACAGGTAATTCTATAATAAATTCACTTCCTTCATGAAGCTTGCTCTTAACCCTTATTGTTCCATTATGCATTTCTACAAATGTCTTTACAAGAGAAAGTCCTATTCCGCTACCTTCTGCTCTTCGTGACAAAGATTTATCTACTTGAGAAAATCTCTCGAATATTCTCTCAAGCTCTTTCTCTGGTATTCCTATTCCTGTATCTTTCACCGATATACGTATACGATCTTTCAAGTCATATAAATTTACATAAATAGAACCATTTCTGTCGGTAAACTTTACCGCATTTGAAAGAAGGTTAAGTATAATTCTTTCAATCTTTTCTATATCAACAGCTATGTATTTTTCCTCAATCTCAGTATCAAATATTAAATTTATACCTTTTGACTCAGCATAAACAACTGACGATAGCACAATTTCTTCAATAACGGATACAATATTTTCATTTGAAAGCTCTAGCGACAAATATCCTCCATTTATCTTTGTTGAATCTATTAAGTTATTAATAAGCCTCAACAGCCTTAAAGTATTCTGATTCATAATTTTCAGGTATTTACTTATACTGCCTGCATCAGTACCTTGAGAAGCTATATGCTGAAGAAGCTGAATCGAGCTCCATATTACATTTAAAGGAGTTCTCAATTCATGAGATATATTTGCAAAAAATTCTGTTTTTAACTTGTCGTATTCAATCATTTCAGTTAAAACTTTTTCATTTTCTTTAATATTTTCATTTAATGCAGCAACTTCATTTGAGGCAGCTGCTACCTCCTTTTGAAGTGTCAAAATCTCATTAACAGAGTTCTTTAAAGAAATAAGTGTCTTAACTCTTGCCATTAGCTCAGAACGGTTAAACGGCTTTCTTAAATAATCATTAGCCCCGCATTCAAAGGAAATAACAACCATCTCAGGCCTGATGTCAGCAGTCATTATAAGCACAGGAAGCTCAACTAAAGATTTAGTTTCTCGAAGAGCACGGCAGATTTCGTATCCAATTATGTCTGGAAGCATCATGTCAAGTATCACTAAATCCAATTCATTATTATCTATAATCTCTAATGCCTCTTTTCCGTTAGAAGCAGTAATAACTGTGTATCCTTCATGTTCAAGAAAATTTTTAAGCACTTTTCTGTTAACAAGTTCATCATCTACTATAAGAATTTTTTTCTGTATTAATGGTATAGTTTTAGGTAAGATATTCTCTTTACAAAGTATATCCTGCTTTGTTTTCTGCATTTCTGAAATACTATGAGAAGTATCTGCATATGTACAGCATTTTGGCAAGCTAAATACAAATTCCGTTCCCTTACCTTCTTCAGAGCGGACACTTATATCCCCACCATGAAGCTTCACTAAATGTCTTGTTACATAAAGACCAAGCCCTGTTCCACCGTAACGCTCTCCAATTCCTTTACCTTGTTCATATGCTTCAAAAATTATATCGAGTTTATCTTGAGGTAT
>JAOAEO010000206.1 GCA_026416735.1 Thermodesulfovibrionales bacterium | reverse complement strand
TATTCGATCTGTTGAAATAGTCATTTTGCTGTTTTTTTGTATATTTCTTCTAATTCCTCGATTGTTAAGGTAAAAACTCTTCTTTTTCCCATTCCACTTTTTTCCACAGTCTCAATTAGATCAGGGTACTCTTCTTTTATTTCCTTTGCTTTTGCAGCAGCACCAAGTATATTTTTCCTATGTGAGAACAGCTTTTCAACAAATTTATCAAAATCAGGATTTGGTTTTAATTTCTATTATCTTTCCAAGTTCCGTGTTAAATTCAGGCTTTATGCTTTTAGCACGTCAAATCTATAAAATTCCATAACTGCTCCTCAAGCACTTCTGAACCTTTTGGGACGATAGTTCCAATACTAATGTCTTAACGCTATTTGCCGAATCAAGCTCTTTGATCATGCTGTTGGCTATCTCATCTAGCTTAAGGAATGACCCTAAACACAGTTTACAGTCTCCTTCATTTTCAATTAATTCATTTTCTATTTTTTTACTCCATTCCTTGACCAGCATCTTTTGCATATTTTTGGTTTTATAAATTCTATTCCTGTTCTTTGTTGATCACGATATCAAAAATATAAATTATTAGGATAACTTTTAAATATTTTAACATAGATAGGTATCGCATTGTGCAACTTATAGCTTCTTAGAAACACAGTGATATCATGCAACATGAAACAAAAGAGGAGAAACTGTCCGAACATTGGGTCTCGGTTTTAGTCAAACAAATCGTTCAATCAGCAAAGCCGCCTTTCGTAGTAGCCTCCGGAATGACCACAAGCGGACCTACCCATATAGGAACAGCTAGCGAATTTATCTATCCAAATGCAATCGTTACATTTCTTAAAAAGGAAGGATATGATGTGAGATTTATTTTTATAGGAGACATAATGGACGCCTTTGATTCGGTACCAAAGCCACTTGAGGAATTCAGATCCATTCTCGAGCCGCACCTTGGAAAACCCCTTGTAAATGTCCCAGATCCATATAAATGCCATCAGTCTTATGGAGACCATTTTTTGGCAGAGGCAGCGAACCTTATGGATAAGTTTAAAGTATATCCTGAAATAATAAGGAATAGCGATCTTTATGCACAGGGTCTATACGACAAATATGCAGTAAAGTACTTGAAAGAAAGAGAAAAGGTAAGGAATGTAGTGTTTGATTCCTCTTTTAGAAAGAAAGAGGGTAAAGAGTGGGAAAATTGGTCTCCTATTGCGCCAATATGCGAAAAATGCGGCAAGATCTCAACTTGTACAGTTACTTCTTTTGATGGAGAATACTATTATTACAAGTGCGATAAAGATGTGGAATATACTAAAGGATGCGGCTATGAGGGAAAGTCAAAAATATCGGATCATAGGTATAAGTTGCTTTGGAGGGTGGAATGGCCGTCTAGACAAGACTTCCTAAATGTTACAATTGAAGGATTCGGAAAAGACCACGCAACTAGAGGAGGTTCTGCAGATACTGCAAGGGAAGTTCACAGAAAAATACTTGGAAGAGAGCCTCCCTTCTATTATAGGTATGGTTTCTTTCTTTTAGGAGGAAAGAAATACTCAAAGTCTAAAGGGATAGGCTTTGATATTAATACCATCATAAAACTGATGCCCCCAGAGGTTGTAAAATATTACATATATAGGGCAGATTTGCAGGAAGATAAGGATTTTGATCCAACAGGTCAGAAT
>JAOAEO010000205.1 GCA_026416735.1 Thermodesulfovibrionales bacterium | reverse complement strand
GAAGACGGAAACATTATAAGAATTAGTCCAATTGACGCTTATCTGATAGAACTAGCCCTTGAGAAGAGAGTTACAAAAGTTTATAAGCTTAAGTATGTAAGGCCTTCAGACATAATCCAAAGAACAAAAGAAATACGTACGATATTAGCCGAGTCTCGCATTTTTCAATTTATAGATATTGATACGATCAAATTACAAGAACAAGCTGATAAATTAGAAATATTTTTCCCATATAAAGTTTCTGAATTAAAAAGAAGTGCTCCAACGGATGATATGACTTTTAGTTACGACACTGCCTATAAAGGATTAGAGGAGTCAAGAACGGTCTCTACTGTGACGAAAGAAGGTACATCTGAAGCAAAAGAAGGAAGTCTAACATTTAAAAATAAATCTGTTGCCACAAAGAGAGAAGAAAAATACACAAAAATGGCAGGAATTGCTGTAGATGAAAGAACCGGTTCATTGATTATAAATGCACCTAATTCAGTTCACAGTGTTATTCAGGATATAATAGCTAAACTTGATGTGCCTCAAAAGCAAGTTTTATTTGAGACAAGAATTATTGAATTGAATAGTTCCTTTTCAAAAAGCTTAGGCTTTGAATGGGGAATAAGTTGGATTCTTCCGGGATCAAAAACTAATATTGTTGGTTCGCTTTCAGGTAATGTTTCAGGTGGTTCTACTCCTCTTGCCATTAATTTGCCAGCAAAAACGAGTTATGCTGCTATCCCTCAAAGTGCTATCACTGTTGGTTATTTGAATGCATCTGGAACTTTTGCTCTTGATTTAAGGATTTCTGCTTTACAACAAACAGGAAAGGCTAAAGTGATTGCTAATCCCAGAATTATCGGAATTGATAATCAAGTAGCTAGTATTACTCAAGGACAGGCAATTCCCTATCCATTTGTAACTATAGAACAGGGTGTTCCATTGGTTACCGCAGCATTTAAAGATATAGGGATAAAGCTTGCGCTAACTCCCAGGGTTATCGATGATGAAAAAATGAATATTTATATTGCATTTGAAAAAGAGGAATTCGTAGATTTTCTTGATATATCTAAGGATATTAAAGCTCCGATTACAGCAAAAGTTTCAGAAAGTACAGAGGTGCAGATAAAAAATGGGGAAACGATTGTTTTAGGTGGTATATATAGAAAAACTGAAAACATTTCGAGTTCAAAAGTTCCAGGGTTAGGTGATATTCCTATAGTAGGTGAACTTTTTAAAAGTAGAGGCAGAGACGAAAACATCAATGAGGTTCTGATATTTATTACACCGAGAATAATAAGTTCTAATGAATAAATTCTAATTTATATTACTTAAAAAATGTTGACTGATGCGGATTCTCCTCATAGAGGATGACAGAATATTAGGCGAAACTCTTAAAGATTATCTTGCTATTCATGAAATTGAAACAGTCTGGCTTTGGGACGAAAGAGAGCTGCCAAAAGTAATTAGAAACTACGAGTTTGATGTTATAGTCATAGACCTAATCTTAAAATTTTCATCTGGTGAAAAGATAATCTCTACATTAAGAAAAGCAGGATTTAACACTCCCATAATGGTAATCACAGCAAAGCGAGGCATGAATGACAAAGAGGTCTGTTTCACAGAAGGAGCTGATGATTATCTAACAACTGTCTCTTATACACATCT
>JAOAEO010000204.1 GCA_026416735.1 Thermodesulfovibrionales bacterium | reverse complement strand
ATGTGTATAAGAGACAGCTTCATGTATATGCCTAAGGACCATCCAGATAGATACCATCCCTATACAAAACCCCCTTTTTTAGAACTACTTAAAGAAGATCATCCCTATAGGATAATTGGTGATTCAGACTCCTTGCCTCCTCTTGTAAGTAACGCTATGGGTTTGTACGATTTAAGGGCGATAAATGTATTACTGCAAAGGGATTATTATCTTTTTTTTCAGAACTTAATAAGCTTTAGTGTGCCTTATACAAATTCACCAAACCTTTTGGTAGCTGCCACATCTCCTTTTATAGACTTTGTAGGTGTAAAATATATCCTTAGTAAAGCCCCCCTTGATTTTAGTAGACTTGATAGATCCTTAGATTTCCATATTCAATCATTAAGATGGATAAGGTTATTTAGTTCAATGAAGAATCACTCTGTAAAGGGTGGGGCTAATTATGGCTTTTTTAAGATTGGGGAGGATGAGAGGTTCTCCTTTTTCTTTCCCATGAGGTTCAAGTTTAGAACAAAAATAACCATATCTGAGCCTTTTTTGTTTCTGAGTTTTGCCTATAAGGGGGATTCTGATAGGGCTTCTTTTAAAGTAAAAGTAACCTTAGATAATGAAATGGTAGAACTAAACCTTTTTGGTGATAAGTGGCAGGATTTTTGGTTTGATGTCTCAAAATTCTTAGGCAAAACTATTTATATCACCTTGCAGGCTGATGAAAAAAGTAGTGGTAGCATAGTTGTGGGCAATTTTGGACTTACACCAGGTGCTGAAAAGGAAAGGTCTATCTATAATATTTTGTTTCAAATACATAAAAAAGAAACAAAATATATCGGATATAGAGGGTATTACGAAGGCATTTATATTTATGAAAATAAAAATGTGATGCAGAGGGTCTTCTTAGCAAAGGATGTTGAATATCTCAAAGGCTTAGATGATCTGTTCTATAAATTTAGGAACGAAGACAATCCTGGGCAAAAAGCCTATGTTATAAAAGAAACTCCTCATGATCTTAGGCATATTAAAGCTTCCTTAAAAACCATTAATGAAAATGTTAAAGAAAGGATCTCAATAAAGAAATATGCTCAAAGAGAAGTTTTGGTTGATATTGAATCAACTGGGGGCATCTTGGTATTGAGTGATTATTATTATCCTGGTTGGAAGGTTAGGGTTAATGGTGAAAATAGAGAGATTCTTCAGGCTTTTGGGGTCTTAAGAGGGGTTCATATACCAGAGGGCAGGAGTATGGTTTTATTTTACTATGAACCTATTAGTATCTACGTAGGGGTATTCTTATTAGTCATAACACTTATAATATGGTTATTTTTTATTAAAGAGCAGAGGAGTAAACTTTGAGCTTACTCCTCTTTAGCATAATCTTATGGGAGTACATAAGCCTCAAATATGGCATCCCAAGTAAGGGCAGGGTTGAACCCAGGAGATGCTGAGTTTATCGAAAAACCATAAGTATGCCAATTAAAGGGTATGTTCCAGATTGATACCCAACCATTAGATGTGCCTGGTACATCAATTACATTGACCACTTTGCTAAGATTAACATTTGTATCATGAACCAGTGAACCTGCTTCATTATATCTTCTATAGGGTACAATCCCTGGTCCGCCTATAGTGCCTGGTTTTCGGGTAAATAAGACGATTTTGGTTTTGCCATTATTAGCTTGGTCAAGATAGACTCTAAAATGAACTCTATCTAATACATCAT
>JAOAEO010000203.1 GCA_026416735.1 Thermodesulfovibrionales bacterium | reverse complement strand
GGAAAAGTTTTTGACCTTAAAGATAAAAAAGTAGTAATTATTGGTGCCGGAAATGTAGGAATGGATGCTGGAGTTGAAGCATTCCTCTGTGGTGCCGCTTCAGTAACTGCTGTTGACATTCAAAAGCCTGCAGCCTTTGGTGCAGAGCTTCAATATGCGAAACAAAAAGGTGTTGAGATTATTTGGCCTAAATTTACAGAGAAATATGTTCCAGAAGAAAAGAAAATTTACTTTACAGATGGAACAAGTCTTGATGCAGATTTTGTTATCATGGCAATAGGTGATATGCCTGATTTAGATTTCATCCCTCATCAGATTCATACTGAAAAGGGTTGGGTTGTTATAAATGAGTTTTTCCAAACATCAAACCCAAAAGTTTTTGCCATAGGAGATGTTACAGGACTTGGACTTGTAACACATGCAATAGGACATGGAAGACTTCTTGCCGAGTATCTACATGGAGAGCTTATGCATGCACCTATAACAAGAGACTTAAGACCAAGGATTCCATATGAAAAAATAAAGATTGACTACTATGAAAGATGCCGTGCAGTTACATCCCTTGAACAAGAAGCAGAAAGGTGTCTTTCCTGTGGCTCCTGTAGAGACTGTCATATGTGTGAGATGACCTGCTATTGGGGTGCCATAAGTAGAGTGGAAAAACCTGATGGAAGATATGAATATGTGGTAGATGACAACAAATGCATTGCCTGTGGATTCTGCGTAGGTATCTGCCCCTGCGGTGTCTGGGAGATGGTTGAGAATGTTTAAAAATCTAATATCCTTTACCCCGGTATATAGATGAGGAAATAGTTACATTTCTTTTGCAGAACTATACTCTAAAATTGGGCTAAATAATTTTTTTATTGATTTTAAGAACTTTTTTATTTTTTGTTAGAAGCAAATGATTTATCTATTATCCTCAGCTACACCTATCCTAAATAATAAAAATTACTGACAAAAAAGAAAGCTTGGATTGACAAAATCTATTTTGCTCTGATATTTTTTTAAAAATTAGAAGTCTGTTTATTGTTAACGTATTGATATGGGAGTCATTGAATAAAACGTTCATTGCTGATAGATGAGTAAGAAATTTATGCGTTCTTTAACAATTATTTTTTTATCATTGTCATTACTTGTAACCCCTTTTGGTTGTGCTAATATTACTGTTTATCCACCGCCTCTATCTGAAGAAACAAGGGCAAAGCTTGGTAATATTGGCATTGTTTCAGCAGCCTTTATTCCAGAGTCAAATTTAGTTGCTTTTACTAAAGGACTTACAAGCGGTGCTGTTAAAGGTTTAGCAGGCGGCACTATCGGAGGAGCTGCATCGGGCGCTCTTGCAACAATGACTTTTGCATCTCCACTTGGAATACTTTTTGGTCCTGCTATTTTGATTGCCACTGCAGTAGGTGCTTTATCGGGTGGAGTAGCTGGAACTATAGTCGGATTTACTGAATCAATCCCGGCAGAAAAAGCAAAAGAAATAGAGACAGCAATAACTACAGCTTTAACAGAACTTAAAATTCAAGACACTATGCGTAGTCACTTTTTAAAGGTATCTTCTGAACAAACCCAACATCGCTTTGTTATTATAGATGAACTAAGACCAACAACCATTGAACAGAAAGTCAACTATTCTTATCTAACTGCTAAAGGAATTAATACTGTTTTAGAACTCTCTGTGTTATCAATTGACTTTGAGGGTAAAGGTGGTAAAGACCCATCACTTGGTTTATTAATAACTGTTAGCACTAAGC
>JAOAEO010000202.1 GCA_026416735.1 Thermodesulfovibrionales bacterium | reverse complement strand
TTTATTTTTTATCCTTCAATTATTATACTAAATTGTTGGTTACCGTTTTTCCCAATCAAAACTACTTCATTATTTGAAATCCATTTTAAATCACCAAAATATTTACTAAACATCCACTCATCTGGTTTTTCTTTTATTACTAATTCTTTCTTTACCACTTGTTCTTTCATATCTACAATGATAATACTAATATCACAAGAATAGATTCCATGTTCGCATAATACCTTAGCCACATACTTCCTCGTTGGATTATGCTTTTGCTGTTTCCATACCCAGCTATTAATATAGTTTTCAGAAATGATTTTATAGTATGCATTATCAAATATCGTTCTTTCCCATCCTTCTTTTACAATAGCTTTAGATACAGCACTTTCTATTAATTCAAGGGTTTCTGGTGTTAGTATGTTAGTGTAGACACGAAAACCCGAACGCTCTAAAATATAGAAAAGGGAAGGAAGTGTCTACTATGGCAAGAGGACAAAATCAGTACACTGAAGAATTTAAGAAGACAATTGTGGAGCTCTATAACTCCGGTAAGAGTTTAGCAGAGCTTAGCAGCGAGTATGGCATATCAAAATCAACAATCACAGGATGGGTGAAGAAAGTTAAGCCGGTAACTGTGGATAAAGATACAACTATTACAGCAGCAGACTATCAAGCAATGTTAAAGAAGATGGCTAGACTTGAGGAGGAAAACGAAATATTAAAAAAAGCCATGGCCATATTCGCAAAGAAGTAAGCACCATCTATCAGTTTATTTATGATAATAAGGATACCTATGATATTAAGCTTATGTGCAGTATCTTGAAGGTTCCCAGAAGTTCCTTCTATAAACATCTTAAGCGTCAGGAGAGCAGTAGATCAAAAGAAAATAAGATACTTAAAGAAAGAATCCTTGAGATATACAACGTCAGTAAGCGACGTTATGGAGCGCCAAAGATACGACAAACTCTAATCGCAGAAGGTATAAAAATCAGTGTAAAAAGGACATATAGATTAATGAAGAGTCTAGGTATAAGGTCTATAATAGTTAAAAAGTTTAGACCAACGGCATCTAAGAGCAAAGTAGAGAGCAGAGAAAACGTTTTAAGCAGGGATTTTTCAACTACTAGTATAAATCAAAAATGGGTTACCGATATAACCTATATACATACTCTAAAGGATGGTTGGTGCTACTTAGCATCAGTTATGGACCTATTTTCAAAGAAGATAGTTGGATACTCTTTTTCTAAAAATATGACAACAGAATTAGCTCTACAAGCTGTTAAGAACGCTGTAACATCTCAGTGCCCTAACGGGCATATAACTCTTCATAGCGACCTTGGGAGCCAGTATACTAGCTCTGACTTTCAGGAATACATCTCTGAAACTAAGATTTTTACTCATTCATTCAGTGCTAAGGGGTGTCCTTACGATAATGCGTGTATTGAGTCTTTTCATGCCTCACTAAAGAAAGAAGAAGTAAATTTAGTAACCTATTATGATTTTAATGCTGCTAGATTAGCGATATTTGAGTACATAGAGTCTTGGTATAACCGAAAGAGAATTCACAGCAGCATTGGCTATATTTCTCCTCAAAAATGTGAAGAATTGGCCAGGCTGTCTGCATAAAAGTTCGATTATCCGTGTCTACTATATTGACATAAATCCAATAGCTCGGAATTTAATCCGAGCCTTTTTTACTCTAGAGACCTTATTTGATCTTTTCTATGCGCTTGTTTTTCCTTTGTTCTTTCCAATGTTTCCTTATTCATAGTATCAGCATTGTGATCCAAATAGCCTTCAGTATAC
>JAOAEO010000201.1 GCA_026416735.1 Thermodesulfovibrionales bacterium | reverse complement strand
ATTAAATCCAAGTTTACTTAGCCTTTACTCCTCCGCTTCGCCAAATTAAAAAAGCATTTGGCATGTTTGCCCATTCTGAGATTCTAAATTTTAAATGAGGTATCTATTAGTTTAATTCTAAAATCCCACGAGAACTTTTCCCTTCTTTATAAATTTCCCAAGGAATGAATTTGCCCTCTTCTTCAATAAAAATTGTTCTTTGCTTGAATGGTATTCTATCCTTGAAGACTTCTTGTATTGATGTATGTTTTCGCAAATCTGCAACATAGTAGAAGATTAGCTCATTACCGATATACTCTTCAGCAATATCTTTGTAAACTAACATAGCACTAATCGCAGCAAAAGAAAAGCCGTTATCTAATAAGATAGCTTTCAACTCGTCAAATGATAGAAACTTGCATACCTCCCTATTTATGCCCTCGAAAATGCTCTCATAGTATGTGTAGTAGAAGGTTGCCTCTGCCGAGAAAATGCAACATTCATTTGGGTGTAGGTTCGACTTTCCGGTTTCCGTTCTTAGGAAGACCAATAAATCATTTGGGTAGATTCTGACCTTTTTCCCATCCTTTAGTGCATATAGGATCGCAGAGATACTATTCGGGTCAAGCGGATTATAAGGTAAAAAGTGAAGTAAGAGGCCAAGAAATACTGCGGAGCCATTCCCTCTATTTACGAGATTCAGCCTGAAGGTATTTCCTTCGATATCAACATTCTTAATTTCTATAAAGGGGCAGAGACTCGATCTCTGAATTAGAACTTGTTTCTCTAACATCTTTTGTTGGCTGCGAATTGTTCTCACATTTATTAATGTGATGATCGCTACAATTAAGGTTGCCAAACTTCCAATAACTGTAGACCATTCTGTTAGAGTTGTTGGCAATTCAATCATTATATACCCCTTCAGACCTCATCTCAAATGTTATTATATTTAACATCTTATTTATTCAAAAAATCACTATATTGCTCTAAAATTGCTTCTATTTCCTCCAGCTTCTCTGCCACCTTTCTACCTCCCTCAGAAATCATAGGGTCTGCCAGCCTCATAGATTTCTTTTGCAATCATTTTTAGATTATCGAAATACTTCTTTGGGTACTTCTTCCAGTTTATCTTAGCTAATAGCAAACTATATTGATCTGCTTCCTCACCGTATGCAACTCTTAAGGCCCTTTCTACCCTATAATCCTCTCTCAGTTCTTTCAACTTAAATGGACCTTCTTTACAAAAAATCGCCTCACAGAGCGAGTCCTGTACTAGCAGTAATTCCTTAATTTCCGCTTTTTCAGCTGGGGATAGGTAGGCTTTGCTGTACTCGATCAGGTGTATTTTTAAGGGGCGAATCCTTTGCAATAAACCTAACATTTCTTTTTGCGCTATCTTAGTCTTAAACCGTCGTCCCTCTATCCTGAGTTTATCTTTAAAAGCAGAAAAGTCATCATGGAGCTTTTTTATTTCTTGTTTAATTTGGTGTTCGTGTTCCTTTTTTTCAACCCATCTCTTTAGGTCATCTATAAACGGATAAAAGATGCCCAATATTGTTAAAAAGTAATTTATCTGCTCAGCATTCATCCAGTTAGCACCCTTTCAATTTCCTCCAGCTTTTCTGCCACCTTCCTGCCCTTTTCCGTGAGAGAGATTAACCTCCTGGGTGGAAATCCTTCTTCACGCTTTTCAACAACAAGTCCAAGATTTAAGAGAATACGCAGGTTATTATAGACGGTCTGTCGGTTCATCCTGCCAATAGAAACGATATCAGACATCGTACATTCATGTTTAATGTTTCTATTTAGCACTATTAGGATCTCTTGTGCTGGAC
>JAOAEO010000200.1 GCA_026416735.1 Thermodesulfovibrionales bacterium | reverse complement strand
AGCTATAATATCAGAGATTCTGACTATCTCCCCTTCGTGAGTTAGGGGTTTATTCTTACTGTGAAGTGGGAATATCTCACCTTTTCCTTTAGAGTGTTTAAGGATCCCATCCCTAACTTCTAATGTTAGATTTAGTCCCTGCCCATCTCTTTCTATAAGATCAACCACTCTCAAACTCTGTTTATAATGATCAAAACCCCCTGGATGAATTTCTCTCAAGATTGCCTCTCCTGCATGCCCAAAGGGTGTATGACCTAAGTCATGCCCAAGAGCTATTGCCTCTACAAGGTCTTCGTTGTACCTCAATGCTTTAGCAATGGTTCTTGCAATCTGAGATACCTCAAGCACATGGGTAAGCCTCGTTCTATAATGATCTCCCTTAGGGGCAAGAAATACTTGTGTTTTATGTTTTAATCTTCTAAAGGCTTTAGAGTGTATGATTCTATCTCTATCTCTTTGAAAACAAGTTCTTATGTCATCATCCTTCTCAGGTTTAAGCCTCCCTCTACTTTTTGAGCTTAGACAAGCATAGGGGTTTAGTGTTTTTTCTTCTATCTGATGAGTTTGTTCACGGATAGTCATGGTATGTTATTGTATGATAACCCTTTCGTGATAAGTATATATATTCATCCTTTTACCACGTACAAAACCGATGAGTGTAACACCTGTTTTTTCGGCTATTTCAACGGCAAGGCTTGTAGGAGCTGTTCTACTGGCAACTATAGGGATTCCCCATTTAGCGCATTTTGAGACTATCTCAGAAGAGAGCCTCCCACTTGCAAGCATGATTTTATGTTCAAAGGGTATTTTCTCTAAGAGCATGTAACCTATGGTTTTGTCTACAGCATTATGTCTGCCAATATCTTCTGCTAAACAAATAATGTTGTCACCATCAGTAATTGCAGCGCTATGAACACAGCCTGTAAGGTTAAAAAGCTCAGAGGACCTTTGAAAGATCTTGAATAATTCAATAATTTTAACATAAGGTATTCGTGAATTGTCTTCTATCTTTCTTAAAGATCTTCTCTTTGGAAAGGTTATACCACCTATACATCCAGAAGTTATAACTCCTCCTTCAGTTAAAACCTCACCTTCTGCGGCAATATCAACTTCAACCTCTTCACCATAAAGGATAGACATCCTCTCAGAACACCAAGAACCTTTGATAATTTCTTCAGTCATTAAGATTCCAACTACTAATTCCCTAATCATTAGAGGAGTACAATAGAGGCTGAGAATCTCTAAACCATTTACAGAAATTTTAAGTCTTTTTTCTAAGGCAATTACATCTTCTAAAGTAGTTACTAAGCCTTCTGCAACTCTATAAACATCTCTTTTTATAGAACCAAACATGATTGCCTTGTATAAGATATATTTTTAGCATTAAAACCACTTAATATTGCTTATATATATTATAATATATGAAAAGATGAAGTAGACAGTCAGCCCCGTTGCCAAAGAAGGGATAAGTCCTAATCTCTCGGTCAAAAAAATAATACAAAAGATATAACCAAGCCAAGGGAAAAGCATTATTATAAGACCTTTTGCATATTCTGTTACTGCCCTTTCTCCTGCTTCAAAATAAATAGTCAAAAAAGTTAAAAAAGTCATTACTGGTAAGTTTGCAAAAAAAGCTGCCAAAAGTCCCTTAGCGTGGCTTGCAAAATAAGTAACCAAGCTGATTATTATCCCACCAATGAAAAAATAAATAATATATTTCACTTCCATAGTTAAAATTCTCTAAAATTTTGTATTTAAAAGTCTATTATAATTTTGCATATTTAAGCAATGCATTTGTATAAAACTTCCATTTCAA
>JAOAEO010000001.1:7253-56040 GCA_026416735.1 Thermodesulfovibrionales bacterium | reverse complement strand
TTTATAAAGAAACATCTGAATTGCACTCGTTCCAGTTTTAGTAATTCCTATGTGGAGAAATAATCTCATTGCTTGCTTTCAATTTTTATTTCCTTCAAATTTCCACCTATAAAAACATTTCTATCATTATAGGGATCATGTAGTTCCTGTTGAAGGCTGACGACTGTAATGTACCACTCTTTTGGATCATCAAACTTGGCACCAAACAAAGATTTCAATTCCTCCTTTGTAATTTTAGAAGGATGCTTATTTAAATGCCTCGAAGCAATAGCTCTCAAAGCATTTTGAAACTGATTCCAGCTTATTGTATTACAGAAATTTTTTTCTTTATAAATATTTTGCTGAAGGCCTTCACCACAAGACATTGCAACATCTAATTTGGAATTTTTCTCTCTTATTATTTCACCATTAGATTTAGAATAAATAGCCACATGGGGTAGACCACTTTGCCCTTTATCTATAAAAATTACGGCATCTCTTTTCAAATCAACAGGCCTTTTGCCCCATCTTAGGACTAAAAAATCGAATACAAATTTATTTAAACATAAAATTTTATCTTCCTTTGCCTCATTTAAACAAGCTCTATTGGCAAAACCTATCTCCATTTGTTGTCTAACTTGAACGGGCTGATCTCTATTGGGGATATCTGAGGGTAAACCTATTACTGAGTTTGTAATAGATAATTTTAAATTACCCTTGTTCAAAAAGGGAAATAGGTTCTCCTTTTCTAACCGCCATGTTACTGCAGTAACCTTTTCAAACTTATTAACTCCGCCTCCGATTCCCCTTTCATCTCTGGTCTGGAAAAAATAGGATACTCCCTTTTCGTCAAATTTAGAGGCTGTAAAAAGACCTATACCCCCCTCCTTTGGGTGTTCATAGATATAGACATAGGATCCGCCCTCACGGGGTGTTTCTTTAAAAGTACATAAATTTTTATCTTGGAGGGGTACAAAAACTTTCCCTCTTTCATTTAAGGGTAATCCTACAAGTTTGCTTATTTTTTCGTTTGGATTTGTAACTTTTACATTCCCATTTTTAGCTTCGGGCTCGCATTCTTCAGCCTTTCCAAAGAAGAAAATCTTTAAGCCAGGAGTTCTTATCTCGGGATGGTTTCTTGGATTCCATACGGTAAAAATCTTGTCTTCTCTATAAAAGGGGATGTTATCGCTTTTTACTTCAAATAAAACTGTTGAATAGGCAAAGCTATAGGTAATAAAAATAGACAGAACTGAAAATATACTAATAGATAAAAAGGATCTCTTAATTGGCTTCATAGTAATCTCTCATAATAGATTTATAGTCGTTGTTAAAAATCAATTCTTTCCTTTGCCATCCCTTTAAATGGAGCTCTAAAAGTATCTCTGCTATCTTCTTAGTGGCAGAGGGGAAAGGTATTAAAGTCCCTATTTTAAGCTCTTTCATTCTCTCAGCAATAGCCCCTATATCGTAAGCTATAGGATAAAGCTTGTTGTTTAAAGCCTCAGAGAGTGTGTAATTATATGTTTCAGGCCACATGCTAAGAAAAAGAGCAATATGGGGGTGATAGACTCTGATAAGAGTCGATAATTCCTTTTCTTTATATTTACCAGTTATAGTAACGTTTTTGTATTTCTCAAAATCTTTATCGTTCTTGGTATATCCTATAATATAAAAATCAAAAGGCAGAGCTTCTTTTTCTGTATAATCTACCAGATGTAAAAGTTGAGAATATCCTTTATGATCACCGATAGCTCCTATAATGGCAATTCTTAGTCTTTCTACTTTCTCTGGTTTTTTAATCTCAGCTAAAATTTTATCGAGGTGGGGTTTGACGACAATTTTGTCGATTTTAAAGATCCTTTCGTAGATCTCTCTTACTATTTGAGAGGGTGCTATTACTTTTTTTGCCCTCCCTAAAATCTCTTTATAAAACTCTCTCCACTTAACTATTGAAGAATTAAATTTTTCCTCAAAGAGGTATTTCACTTCCCTCTGTAATTTTCCATTCATTAGGCATATCTCACAAAAGTTTACATCTGGTAAACCACAGAAATTTTGAGCCAAATCTACAAGATTTATCCTTGGGCAAAGATAGAAATAGTCATGTAAAGTCACATAATAGGGGACCCTTAAAAACTCTGGAAGTTCCCATATTTCTAACTCTCTAAAACCTAAAGTATGGTTATAGTGAATAAATTCTATGTTTAAATCTTTTAAGAATTCAAAAATATTTTTTAATGATTCCCCCTGAGCCCACCAGAACTCTAAATCCCTTTTAGTATTTGTCTCCTCCTGAGAGACTATTGCTGAGGTTCCACTATTATTACATGATAAGAGCAGAGTGACAATATTTTCCTTCAATAACTCTTTAGATATATCTTTACAGTATTTCTCTACTCCGCCACCAAAGCTGTGGGAGACAAAAAGAGCTAACCTCTTATGCTTTTGTTTTATGATTTCTTTTACAATTCTATTTCTATAAGGTGCGATGGGATCATTCTCAATAAATTTCTGTATTCTCAGATTGTAATCTGGATGCAATTGGTTTAATATCTGAAGGGCTCTTTTTACTCTCTGAGATTTCTCTTCTCCAAAGGATAAATTACCATGGTGTTGCACAAATAAGTCTAAACATGCCAAATGCCTCCATCCAAATGATGATGCTTTCAAGCAAAAATCATTCTCCTCTCCATAACCTTTGTCAAACTTTTCTTCATCAAAGAATCCAACTTCATTGAGGCATTCCCTCTTTATATACATGCAAAACCCTATTGCTGTGGGTATATCTACTACCCTATCTCTATTCAGTAGTCGGCAGAGGTCATCCATTTTCTTATGATCGAAATCTTCTGGTAAGTCATTATCATTATTTGATTTAGGAATGCTTAAAATAGTCGCTTTATTCGATAAAGGGGTTACAGTCCCTACATTTTTAGATAGGTAGGCTGCCTTTTTTAGTCTGTCTAACCAGTAATCGGGCACAAGTGTATCAGAATTAAGTAGTACAACATCCCTATTTGGATGCAATTTCATCCCTATGTTAACGGTCTTGACAAATCCAAGATTCTCTTTATTTTCTAATAATATTATCCCGTCTCTACCAGCAAATTTTAAGAGTTCTTCTTTTAGTTCATCATCAGGGCAGAAGTCATTTATAATTATTAGCTCATATTTAACGTTAGTTTTTGCATTTAGGACGCTTTCGATGCATTCAATCGTTTCTTTTTTGCCTTTGTAAACAGGAATTATTATATCTACTATATCTACCGTTTCTACTATGTCTGATGTATCTACTTTTTTGATAATTACTCTTCTGTCCCTCGTTGCTCCTATTTTTAAAGTCTCTATTGCATTTTTTAAGGCAAAAGAAAAATTTTTACCGTTTTTTTCTCTTAAATATTGACCTATTTTTTCTAAACCTTCAATAACCTCTACGACTGGAATACTATAATAACTATCTCCAATCTTAATATTTGTGTCCCTTAAACAGAAAGAGAAGTTATAAACAACCTCTTTGGTGATTTTCAGCCTGTCTTCTTCAGGTAATGGATAGTAAAAACCATAACAACCCCTTCCATGTAATTTTTCAGCATCCTCTCTGATGAAATCAGCTTTACAGGAGCCAGACTTTTTCCCTTCAATATAGATATCCAATTCGACGGGACCAGGATATTCACCCACCTGAATCCATCCTTCAATTCTTTCATTATCAGCTATATCTACAATGAAGTTCTTAATAAAAAAACTAAACTCTCTTTCTTCACAGATCTTCTGATTTGTTAAAGCATTTGCTAAACATATTTTATGCTTCTTTGAATCACAATACTTCTCTGGAATTTTGAATTTTAGCCCTGTGGGGAAGGTAAACCCTCTCTTTCTAAAATCTTCTCTTATATACCATTCAATTTCGGCTTGAGAGAAG
The DNA here is from genome assembly GCA_026416735.1 of Thermodesulfovibrionales bacterium. GTDB lineage: Bacteria > Nitrospirota > Thermodesulfovibrionia > Thermodesulfovibrionales > Dissulfurispiraceae > DYHD01. The sequence continues at coordinate 52,136 of JAOAEO010000001.1, read as the reverse complement.
TTTTCATCTATTACAACCTGCAATTTAGGAAACTCTCCAAATATAGAACCTGCCCAACCTGTACATTCATTAGCAGAAAAACCATCTATTAAAGCAAAATATCTGTTTCTCTCAAGAATAAGAGGTGTTTTGTCAATACTTTGATCCTCCAAAAGTAAACAGACTTCATCCTTTTCTTTAATATTGTACTTTTTTAGGTCAATGAAAAATCTATGGGCATTAGGATGAATTTCTTGAGCAGGTAGAAAATCTATGAATTTGTCAACCTCTGTCCCATTTATTAGTATTCTTATTTCAGGAGTTTTCGTTTTTATGGGATAGTTAAACCATCCAAAGATAATGCCGTCTATAATACCATCTAAATGGGTGGTGAACTTATCATTTCCTAAGGAATTTATATGGTTGTCCGTTTTTAACATAACAGATTGGATAAATTTTTAATAAGCCCCTTGCTACTATACTTTTGTCTATATGACACCTAATTGTTAATTTTGCTGCTCTAAATTATCCATAACAATTTTTACACTAAAGTCTTCCTTTTCGAGTGTTAAATTTGGATTATAGTAGGGATCTTTTAAAAGGAGCTCCCCCCATTTTTTTTTCATAAATTCAATCTCTTTCTTATATCTTTCTATGTTTTCTGGAGCATTGTCACTTCCTCTCGATTTACTCTCATAATGATAGAGTTCGGCATAGGGTGTCCATAAATTTCTGTATCCCCTCTCTCTGACTTTTAAACAAAAATCTATGTCATTATAAGCAATCTTTAAGTTTTTAGCGTCAAAACCTCCAACTTCATAAAATATCTTCTTTTTTACCATCATACAGGCAGCTGTCACTGCTGAGAGATTCTGAACAACAGACAGCCTACCAAAGTATCCTCCGTCCTTTCCATCTTTATATCTATGACTGTGACCAGCAACCCCACCTACCCCTAATATGACCCCTCCATGTTGTATTGTCCCATCGGGATAGTAAAGCTTAGCCCCAACACATCCTATTTCTTCTCTAACAGCATGGTTTGCCATTTCTGACATCCATTCTCGATTAATAACTTCTGTATCATTATTTAGAAAGAGGAATAAATCTCCCTTTGCATGGTGAACTGCAAAATTGTTAATTAAAGAAAAATTGAATTCTCCACTAAATTTTAGAACTCTAATTTTATCAGAAATAGAGCAAATTTCATTAAATAGTTTATAGGTTCTTTCGAGCTCGGAATCGTGATTAACTATGATAATCTCATAAGAGGGGTAGTTGGTTTTCCTTATGATACTTTTAATGCATTTTTCTAATAAATCACTTTTATCCTTTGTAGGAACGATGACACTCACTAACGGTAACTTTGTAGAATTGAGATAACTCACTTTATAGGTATTTATATATTTCCCTTTTGTTACGGTAAAATCTCTCACACCCTTTTCAAATAAATAGTCTTCAATCACTTTAATTGCTGATTCTTCTTTGCAATCTTTATAAATTAAGGGTGGAGAGTTTTCAATAACCTTTGAATGGTATAAAACATGGGGAATGTGAAAAATTTCGCTATCTTTACAATGGAGAGAAGCTCTTAGTACTATATCGTAGTTTTGAGACCCTTCAGTTCCTATTCTGAAGCCTCCGATTTTATCAAAAATTTCTTTTTTTATTACGAGTAGATTGGATACATAATTAAAGGAAAGCAAAAGATCAGGACTCCAATCAGGTTTAAAATGTGGGTTTGAACGGAAGCTTAGTTCATCAATTTTGTCTTCATCGCTATATATAATCTTCAAATTTGGATTATCATTAAGGGTTTCTACAACCAAATAGAGTGCATGGGGTGTTAATTCATCTAAATTATTAAGTAGAGCTATGTATTCTCCAGTGGCTAAAGCTAAAGCAGCATTATTGGCTTCGCAAATACTTTCATCTTTTTTTTCTCTGAATGTTACCTTTATCTTCTCTGGAAATTCACTCTTAAATTCGTCTAACAAAATTCCTATGGCTCTTTCTAAGGAAGTATTATAGGCAATGCAAAGTTCCCAGTTTGGATAAATCTGGTTTGTTACTGAATTAATTGTTTTTTTTAAAAAGCTTGGAGATATGTCTCCGATGGTCATTAGTAGGCTTATCTTAGGTTTATAGATAAGACTCTGTCCGTCCTTTGCTTTTTTTATTATCTTTTCAATGAATGGTTTCTCGTATTTTTCGATCCATAGTTGGTAATTAGTTGTATATCTTAGTGAATCAATAACTTTACGGGAAGTTTTTTCTTGTAGAATGAGCTCACTCCCCTCTGAAATATTTTCAACTTTAAGGTCTATTTTAAAGGCATATCTTCCATCACCAATTCCTGCCTTTTCCAAATCTTCTCTATATAGGTTTGCAATACCCTCACCGAGTTTATCTCCCCTTTCGTTTACAATCTGAATTAGTAATCTCCTTTCAGGATTTGCAGCATCTCGGCACCAGCCATGGGCTATGCGATCGTCTATCACTCCGTCTAAGGATCCTTCTAAATCAATATTGGTTCTTTTTATTACTATCTTTTTGAAAAAAGAATCTTTTTCCGTAACTCCATTGGTCCTCATTATTACTTTAGAAGGAGTATTTTTGAGGTTTACATCGATATCAAAACGGCCAAATTTGTTTAAATTTACTTTATAGCTCTCTAGAGGAATTTTAGTGCCATACTCTACTAACATCTCAAGAGATTTAATTTGATAGGAGGGTGAAATTTTAATTAGGTAATCCCCTTTAGACAAGCTCTTTATTAAAAACTTTTTTAAATCAAAGATCATCTCTCGACCTTCTTCTGAAAAGGTAAATAACTTCTTTATTTCTTCTTCATAAAAAACTACAGTTTTTAACCGAAAGAACTTGAAAAGGCAAATTTTTAAAAATATTAAAAGGGTGTTCATCTTTTTTACCATGCCATGAATAAAACCCTCGCAGTAACTGCTATCTGATAGAGAATCTGTGTTATTCCTCTGACTATTTCGATATTCTTTGCCTCAATTTTTGGCAATACAAAAATCTCGTCACCAGGCTGAATTTTTGCTTTCTCGGCTAGTTCAAACTTGCCATTTTGATGTATAACTATTATTACATCCTTATTTGCCCTCTGAGTAAATCCACCTGATTGTTCAATATAATATTTTATGTCTTTACCAGCTGCATAGAGTATAGCATTAGGGAATCTTACTTCTCCGTGGACCATAACAACCGAAGTTTTTTCTGGTATTCTTATAATGTCTCCATTTTCAAGAAGGGTATGCTTTGCTTCCTCAAGGGATCCGAGAATTATTTGGCCTTTTGGCTCGATATTTTTTGCAAAGTCAATAAATTTCATAAGTAATTCTGCTTCTTTCGTTCTTAAATTAACCTCCTCTTGAGTTTCTGATCTAACCGTAAGAGCATAGGTTTGTAATTGTTGTAAGGATGTGAGAATCATCTCTTTCTGCCTTTGGGCAACCGATTTTCTAAAAAGCTGGATTGCTTCAAGATTGGATCTAATATTTGGGACAATTTTAGGTAAAGCGTCCTCCATTGTGGCTCCGTAAGGAAGCACAAGTGCATGGGATCCCATGTGAGCACCTTCAACACGGACAAGTATAGTTCCAGGGTATCTGTCAGAGAGAATAGTTATTTCATCTCCATCGAAAATTTTCAACCTTTCAAGTTCTTCAAGGGAGTAATATTCTGTATACCTTTCAAGTCCCTGCTTCCGAGTTACAGTCAGATGTGTTGCTCCTGGCTTTGGTTTGGCAAGTGAAATTGCATCTTTTGCAAAAATAGAGTCCCCCTCAAACTCAAATTGATAGGGGTTAAAGGCTTCGCCTACGACAGTAAAAGTGCTTTTCTTAGGTGCAACAAAGATAGTATCTCCATCAACCATTTGGATGAGTTCAAGCCTGCCCTTTAAAAGGAATTCGTAGAGATTTATTTTTTTTCGGATTTGTTGCCCCCTCATGATGGTAATATCTATGAAGCTCCCTCTATGGGGATCAACTCCTCCTGCTCTGTCGAGATAGTATAATACAGAGTTTGAGGAAAGCCCACTATAAAGCCCTGGGTTTTTAACAAAGCCTGTTACAAATACTTTTACAGGCACTGCTGTCTCTAAGGATGCATAGACTCCGACTACATTTTTAAAGACTCTTCTTATGGCTGACTCTACTACATTGTTTAGTTCAACATTTCTTACCCCTAAAACATAAACGGGTCCGACATGGGGAATAAATATATTACCCTGTGGATCTATCGTGAGGATACCTTCATATTGAACAGCTCCCCACATTCTTATTGTAATTCTGTCTCCTATTGCCAATTGATAGTCAGGATTAAAGCCTGTATAATGCTCAGTGGCAAATCTACCTAAGAAGAGTTGCTCACCAAATACATTTATCTGTATAGGCTGAGGCAGCTGGGGCGGTTGAATTTGGGCAGGCTGCGGTGTAGTTAGTGGTTGAGCCTGTGACTGGGTAGTTGGTGGTTGGATTTGTTGAAAGGGTAAGAACTGCTGAATTACTTGTCCTGGAAAACTCTGAGTTTCTATTTGTGCAAAGACTGTTGAAGTAGATAGGAGGATGGATAAAAGCATCATTAAAACTTTCATAATCTATGCTCCTTAATAACCCCTATTATAATTTTTAGTATTCCGTATAAAATCAGAAGTAGTAGAGAAGTAAGAGCTAAATTATAGGTTTTTTTAGGATAAAGGGCTTCATCAGGAAGGTTTGGAGAGGCTATAATTACCAGATTTTTAATTTTTCTTGATGCTTCAACCCTTGTTAATTCAAGGGCAGTAAGTGTTGCTTTATAAATATCCGTTGAAAAATCAACATCGAGTTTAAAATTGAGATATTCAGCTGCAACTCTGTTAAGTTTAGTCTCATCTCCACCAATAATTTTTGATTTTACTCCTTCTATTTGCTCCTTTAATGCTTTAATTTGGTTTTTCAGTGCTTGCACTTGAAAGGAATCCTCGCTTAAATAGGTGAGTAAATTTTTAAGTTGGGCTTCCTGTGTAGCAAGTTGAACTTCGAGTTGGGAAATGAGAGAGGCAGTTGCTTGTGCTTCTTGAGATGGATCAATTACTTTATGGGTGTTTTGAAATTTAATTAAAGTATTTTTTGCCGTCTGCATCTTCTGATTTGCATAGGAGAGCTCCTGTTCAATGAAGTTCATTTGTTCTTTCGCTATTTTATGGGAAACACCATTTATATATCTTTCACACTGTTCAAGTATTGCTTCGTTGATCTTTTTTGCATCTTCCGGGTTAAAGGCATATACTTTGATTGTGAGAATTGAAGACACATCATCGAAAATAACATTAATTATGTGTCTTTGATAGTACTTTAAAAAATTCTCTTGGGTTGCATTTTGGGAAAGTCTTTGGAAGAAATCTATTCTTTTATCTTGATAAATCTTTTTAAGATTAAGCTTTTTGTCAAGATGATTAAGCATGTCGTAAGAAAGTATATATTCTTGGAGATACATTGCATCCTCTCTCACTATGGGACTGCCGAGAGAAAAGATTCCAAAATTTAGTGCAGCGGGCTGTTGACCTGTTTGCTTGATTGTAACTTTGGATTCACTTAAAAACTTATCAGAAGCTATAAATAAATAATAAAAGGTAAGAAGAAGAACTGGTAATATTACTAACAAAATTAAAAGACTATGCTTTTTTAAAAATTCTTTTTTATCGAGCTTTTGAAACCAACTCTGGAATTGCTGAATTTTTAGAAATATTTGCATAAAATTTAGCAGCCTCCCTAAATTTATCAAAGACGACAAGATCGCCCTGATAAGGAATAACAAATATATGGCAAAATTTCCTTAACTTCTCTATATCATGTGAGGTCATAATTACATTTGATTTTTTGAGTTTTTTTCTTAATATCTGATTACATTTTTTCCTAAAGCTTATATCTCCAACGGCCGTAACTTCATCTATTAAATAATAGTCAAAATCGAAGGCCATGCTTAAAGCAAAGGCAAGTCTGGCTTTCATTCCTGCTGAATAGGTTTTAATTGGCATATCAAAATATTTACCGAGCTCTGTAAAGTCTTTAACAAACTTTATTTTGTCTGGCATCTCACCATTGGACCCATATATCATGCACACAAATTTTACTATTTCAAAACCTGTGAGGCTTCCCTGAAAGCCTCCTGAAAAGGCGACGGGCCATGAAATCGTTTTATTAGTTAATATTTCACCGCTATCGGGGTAGTCTATCTTTCCAATAAGTCTCAAGAGGGTGGTCTTACCAGCACCGTTAGGACCGATGATACCTATATTTTTACCTTCTGGGAATATGGCGCAGACATTTCTATATACATAATGCCTACCATACTTAGTTTTATATGACTTAGTAACGTTTCTTAACTCTATCATTCTAATGCAAGAACCTCTTTAATCTTTAGCCTATATAATACCAACCCTAAAAATAAAGCAACTATTGTGCAAATTATAATAAATTCTAAACTACACACATCTGCTTTATAGAGGGGGAAAAAACTTGCTCTGCTTAATTCAATAAAATGTAAACAGGGATTCCATAGAAGGTATATTTGGAATTTTTTAGGAATCATATTTATGGAATAAAAAAGAGCTGAAGTGAAAAAAAGAAACATCATGAGTGGAGGAACTATATTTCTTAATTCCTCGTAGATATTCACAATCATACAGAAGATCATCCCAACACCAAATGAGAAAGTATATAGAAGTAAATAGATTAGTAGCAATCCGAGGGGATCTTTAATCTCTGTTTTAAATCCCAAAAAATCGAGAATTACAAAAACCAAAATCCAAACGATAACGAAAATCACTCCTTCTAAAACCCATCTTGAGATCATAGCGTCTATCGGTTTAACAGGCTGATAGGCAAAAAGCCCCCTGTTTGCATCTACTGAGTTCATTACTTGATTTACAATATGTCTAAACATAAAAAAAGGGACAAGCCCCGCAGCTAAAAAAAGAGGATAATCTACATGATATATTAGCTTATCGGCTGCATCCTTCAAAGATCCAGCTATAATTCCCCTAATACCGACAAAGATTGCGATATGTAAAAAGGGCTCTATCAATGCCCAAAGATATCCTAAACGGTATTTGCCGAAGCGGGTTTTTAGTTCCCTTATAAAGATAGCAAATATGACCCTCTTCATCTGGGAGACTTCTTTGATCATCCTGGATATATTAAAATACAAAAAGTTAATAATTCAATCTCACATAGGTAATGTACCCTTTCTCTCTCTTTTCAAGTTTATACGGGGGAATTTTTATAGAGCAGTTAATACCAGTATTGGAGTTGCCACTACATCTTTGGAGAGTTTAAGGTTACTTTATGGGGTTATCAAAACTCTAATTTTAATTGAAGAAAAGAAATGGCTAAAAAGACTATAACTTATTTAGTTTGAAAAAGAAAAATTTGAGGTTCAATTAGCAGATCAATCGTATCAAAACAATAGGGAATATCAAAGAAATCTTTAAATAAAATAAAAGAGAGGGAATGAAATACTCACTCCCTCTCTTAAGCTATTTGTTTTTATCTTTAAAAAGTTTTTAGTACATATCACCCATACCGCCGCCAGGCATTCCAGGCATCTTCTTTTCTTCTTCGGGTACTTCCGTGATCATTACTTCGGTAGTCAACATCAGCCCAGCAACTGAGGCAGCATTTAGAAGGGCCCAACGAGTTACCTTTGTTGGATCGATTATACCTGCCTTTATCATATCAGTAAATTCTTCTTTGTAGGCGTCAAAACCATAGTTTGGATCTGTCGCCTCCTTTACCTTCTCAACTATAATTGAGCTTTCAAGTCCGGTGTTGAAAATTATCTGCCTTATAGGCTCTTCTAAGGCTCTCTTTACTATATTGACACCAATTTGCATATCATGCTCTAATTTCAGATTGTCCAATGCCTTAATGCATCTCAAAAGAGCTACTCCTCCACCTGGGACAATGCCTTCTTCGACAGCTGCCCTCGTAGCATTAAGTGCATCTTCCACTCTTGCTTTCTTCTCCTTCATCTCTGCTTCTGTTGCAGCTCCAACATTAATTACCGCGACTCCACCGACGAGTTTTGCAAGTCTTTCTTGAAGCTTCTCTCTATCATAATCTGATGTGGTCTCCTCAATCTGTGTTTTGATCTGCCTTACTCTACCTTGAATAGCTGCTGGACTTCCAGCTCCTTCAACAATTGTAGTATTTTCCTTTTCTATGTTGATCTTTTTAGCTCTACCTAAATCGGTGAGTTTAACATTCTCCAGCTTCAACCCAAGATCTTCTGATATCACAGTACCACCTGTAAGTATGGCGATGTCCTCTAACATCGCTTTCCTTCTGTCACCAAAGCCAGGAGCTTTGACAGCACACACTTGGAGAGTTCCACGAAGTTTATTAACAACTAAAGTCGCAAGGGCTTCACCTTCTACCTCTTCGGCGATAATCAATAAAGGTTTACCCATCTTAGCTATTTGCTCAAGTATAGGAAGGAGGTCCTTCATGCTTGAAATCTTCTTATCATGTATTAATAAGAAAGCATCTTCAAGAACGCATTGCATTCTTTCTGGATCAGTTATAAAATATGGCGAAATATAACCCCTGTCAAACTGCATACCTTCAACAATTTCGAGGGTTGTAGCCATACTCTTTGCTTCTTCCACAGTAATTACACCATCTTTACCTACTTTGTCCATAGCCTCTGCAATGAGCTCACCTATAGAGGCATCGTTGTTAGCAGAAATCGTTCCAACCTGAGCAATCTCTTTCTTGTCAGCCACAGGCTTGCTCATCTTTTTGAGTTCTTCTACAACTACCTCTACAGCTTTATCGATTCCTCTTTTAACATCTATTGCATTAGCGCCTGCAGTTACATATTTCATACCCTCTTTATACATGGAATAGGCAAGAACTGTTGCTGTTGTTGTACCATCACCGGCAACATCTGAAGTCTTCGAAGCTACCTCTCTGAGCAGTTGAGCACCCATATTCTCATAGGGATCTTTTAACTCAATTTCCTTCGCGACAGTTACGCCATCTTTTGTAATATTTGGAGCTCCAAACTTTCTGTCAATTATTACATTTCTACCTCTTGGCCCCAATGTAGCCTTAACGGCATCTGTCAGTATAGTTACACCTCTTAAAATTGCCTGTCTCGCATTTTCATCGAATAAAAGCTGTTTTGCTGCCATCTTTAATCCCTCCTCTTAACTATTGAATGATCCCAAGGATATCTTCCTCTTTGATAATCAGGTATTCAACATCATTAAGTTTAATTTTAGATCCTGAATACTTATCAAACAATACAACATCACCTACTTTTACCTCTTTGACTTCAGAGCCAACCGCTTCTACTGTCCCTTTTTGTGGTTTCTCCTTAGCCACGTCTGGAACATAAATACCACCTGCTGTCTTTTCAAGTTCTTCTTCTGAATACTTTACAACTACCCTTTCTTTAAGTGGTTTAATCTTCATTCTTTTACCTCCTTAATATATTATTTTATTAGCACTCACCATTAGTGAGTGCTAATATAACCTTTATTGAGAAATTCTTACAAATGTTAATAGTGGCTTATATTTACATAAAATGAATAGAATTAACATTAAATGATTATTTTTGATTAAAATTGTAAGTTTTTAGTTTATTATTTAAGTGATTCTATTGGCGTCGTATCTCATATTATTATTCCATCTGATGTCGTTATCTCGTTGGCACATAGTGTGGTCAGTTCCTTTATCTCTTCTGTTTACACTGTCATAGCCAGCATCACTCTATGAGCTTTATAGAAGCAGAATAAGAAGCGGCGTAGCTAATCTTATGATGAACCTTGTATCTCTAAAAGTTAAAATCCATAGGCTTATGTCCCCATTGAGTATCCCTATAAGAGGGAAAGCTTCTGTATGGGAGGAGTCTATGGAAAGTTTAAGATTTTTTACTTTTCATAAGGCACAAAGCTTGAGCTGAAAGATTAAGAAGAATCTTATGCTTCTCTCTAAGACTTTCTCTAAAATAGTGGAAAGTATTATGCTCAGAGAGTTTCCATAGGAGAAAGTACAAAGATAGTTGAGTCTACTATCAAATCTGAGCTTCTTAGCTAAGTCTCTTTCAGAGGAAGCATAACCGAGATAGATGAGAAGTAGGACTTTAAAGAGGCTTTTGGGAGTAAAACTTTGTCTGCCAACTTTGGGAAACTTAGATTGGCAAATCTTGTATATAAAGTAAGAATAATACTTGTGGCAGTGAAATTTGCAAAGGTTTGTTGGAAGGAGATTAAGATTTTTTAATATAATGTTGTATATGTAAAGACTCTTATGGAGGATTTTTCAATTTGAGGTAAAAATGGCTTACAGATGTTTGATTTTCAAGCTTTTGTGGTTTATTGAACAATCTCTGTTTTATCAAAGGAGGAAAAATGTTAGATCCTAATTTAGCATATAAGATATTGAAGAAGGTTCTATCGAGAGGTGGGGAGTTTGCCGATATCTTCTGCGAAAATAAATCTACCACAACAATACAACTTGAAGATGACAAAATTGAAAAGGTCTTAATAGGATCTGATTCTGGAGTAGGTATCAGGTTAATACTTAATAAAATAACTGCCTATGCCTTTAGCAACGATTTTGGAGAGAAAGTCTTAATGGATATGGCAGATTCAGTTAGCAAGATTGCAAAAGACGGTAGTAACAAATTGATTCTCAGCTTTAAAAAGAGCTATCCTTCAACCTCTTTTACTATAAAAAAGCGGCCAGATGAAGTACCTGTATTTATGAAGATTGAACAGGTCAAAGAGGCTAATGATGTAGCTCGTAAATTTGACAAGAAAATCAAGCAGGTGAATGTTATATATCGAGATACAGTTCAAAGGGTCTCTATTTTTAATTCTAAAAACATCTTTACAGAGGACGAAAGGATATATACAACTGGTATAGTTCATGTCGTTTCCTCTGATGGTGAAAAAATTCAGACAGGCTACGAAGCAATAGGTGGAAACTTGGGTTTCGAACTCTTTGATAATTCACCTTTGTATGAGTTTGCTTTAATTGCAGCAAAGAGAGCTATTATGATGCTTTATGCAAGAAGAGCACCAGGTGGACGTATGCCTGTTGTGATTTCCTCACAAGCCGGCGGAACGATGATACACGAAGCTATCGGACACGGTCTTGAAGCTGATCTCGTTCAACAACGATTATCCGTCTATTCGGGGAAGGTGGGACAAAAGGTTGCTTCTCCCGTAATTACTGTTATCGATGATGGCACAATGCCGGCAAAGAGGGGATCCTTCAGTTTTGATGATGAAGGAACTCCTTCTAAGAGAAATATTCTTGTTAAAGAAGGTATTCTACAGGGATATTTGTATGATATATATACAGCTATGGTTGATAATGTTTCATCCACTGGGAATGGGAGAAGACAATCTTACGAACATAAACCTATTCCACGCATGACTAATACCTTTTTAGCCCCTGGATTATTAAGCCCTGAAGATGTAATAAAATCTGTCGACAAAGGGCTTTTTGTAAAAAAAATGGGGGGTGGACAGGTAAACACAATCACTGGAGACTTTGTTTTTGATGTCCAAGAAGGCTATTTAATAGAAGATGGTTCTCTTGGAGATGCAGTGAGGGGTGCAACTTTGATTGGTAATGGTCCAGAGATATTATTAGCTATCGACATGGTAGCTTCAGATTTGGGATTTTCAATAGGGACTTGCGGAAAAGATGCTCAGGGAGTCCCAGTCTCTGATGGGATGCCTACCCTGAGGATCCCTGAGATGGTAGTTGGTGGTGAAATAGAGAGGTAGTGTGTTAATTTTTACACAACTTAGAAATTTATCTACATTTTTAAAAGGGCATGTATTGATTTAACGAAATCTTCTGCTGGCATATCAATTGCTAAGATCATCATCTTAATGATGCTTCAGCGAACCATCTCTAAAGAAGTATATTTTGAGGGTAAAGGGCTCCACACGGGTAAACTTGCAACTGTCAGGCTTAAGCCTGCTCCTGTTGATTCAGGTATAATTTTTTGTCGTGCCGATAAGGGAGTAATAATCAAAGCTAATATATATTCAGTAGTAGATACATCCTTTGCAACAACAATTGGTCTCAATGGAATTAGGATTAAAACAGTTGAGCATTTGTTAGCAGCTATTGCTGGTCTTGGTATAGACAATTTATTTATAGAGATTGATGGCCCTGAAATACCAATTTTAGATGGAAGTTCTACCTATTTAACAGGCTTAATACTAAAGGCTGGTATAACGAAGCAGCCTAAAGGAAAGCTTTTTCTTGTAATAAAGAAACCCGTTGTCTATGAAGATCGGCATTCAAAAATAGTAGCTTTACCCTATGATGGATATTCCATATCCTATTATATTAGGTTTGATCATAAATTTTTAAGGCAACAAAGGCTGAGTATAGAAATAAATGAGAAAGCCTTTATAACAGAAATTGCTCCTGCCAGAACCTTTGGTTTCTTAAAGGATGTCGAAAATTTGAGGTTAAAGGGACTTGTAAAAGGGGGTTCTTTAGAAAATGCCATCGTTATTGGAGATGAGGGTATCTTGAATGAAGAGGGGTTAAGGTTCCCCGATGAATTTGTGAGACATAAAATTCTCGACTCGATAGGTGATTTTCTATTGACGGGCTATAACATTAGAGGTCATATTATTTTTGATAAGGCAGGCCATACAGCCAATATTAACTTCCTTAAAAAACTAATATCTTCTGAAGACTGTTTTACTATAACCAATAATACCACTATCAGTAAAACCTTAGAGTTAAGTCTATCAAAATAAAAAAAGGAATACCTTCCGGATGATATAAAAGAACTACGAATAGAGGCATTCCCTTTTTATTGCTATTTTTACGATAAGATCTTACTTCTTCTTTGAAGTCTTTTTAGTTGTTGTTTTACCTGCAGCTTTTTTTGCTGGAGCCTTTTTAGTTGCTGCCATCTTTTTCACCTCCTTCTTTAGTGATTTTATCTATGCTCCTTTTAACTATCCACTTCACAAACCGTCACTGTAAAGGGCAACGAAAATATAGTTAACGTAAACTCCCTATGAGATTTATTTTCTTACTTTGTAAGATCTTTCTAAGATTAATGTCAGTCTTCTTTCTTAATTTGAAGTCGGCGTAATCCATAAAGGTGCAATTAAATGATTTATTAAATTTTTTTTCGATATCTTGTAATCCCATAAGAATAGTGGGTGTAGAAGGACCAATTACTAAGAGATCGACCACAGGGGATTCATCGTCTTCAACATAAGGACCATATATGAAGGCAGCTTTAACGGAATTGCCCCTAAATAGGCTTTTTAATGCCCCAGAGAGTCCTAAAGATTTTGCAATAATACTCTTCAATTCCGAAAACAAAGCAGAATTCTTGTTAGCTTGGAAATATTTAAGATTTGCCACTTTCTCACTAATCACTAACTCCATATCCTCCAATTTATCGAGTTCTCTCTTTACACCCGCAGGATTTCTTTTTAAAATCGCTGCTATCTGCCTTATGTAAAATTTCTCCTCTGGATTGTTTAAGAGTAATGATAAAATATCTACTCTCGTTGAAGAGGAAAAAAGAGTTTTTAACATATAAGCTCCTTTACAAATTATAAATATTTATATAAAATTTGTCAACAAAAAATTTATTTATAAAAAAATTGTATACATATGCGATATTAATTTTTAAGCATGTAGCCAGCCTCGGTATGTTTCCAAAGAGTAAAGTTGTTATTAAATCCTTTGAAAAGTATGAAAGAAGCCTCATAGAATCCTTTGGGATTGACAAAAAAATTAATCAACAAATGTAAAAAAAATTTAAAAGAAAGTGGAGCAGACTTGAGGCATTAGTGTTTTAAGTATACACCCGATGAGGAATAAGGAAATCATAGATACTCTTTAAGATGATCTATTTTTATAAGTACAGTAAATTAAGGATACCCAAGGTTTGGTAAAGAAAAGACAAAGCACCTTTTTAGATGAATGTTGTAAAGACAGAGGGTTTACAGACGGTATCTGAGGCGACCATGGGCAACATAATCAAAAGACATAAACTTTTTTTTCATAGAGTAGGCAGGATATATCACAATCCTGATAGTCTTTGGGCAAAGAATAGTAAAAGGAGAGGTATAAAAAACATAACTGGAAGAATTTTTAGACAAAGATCTCGATATAATCTAAGTAAAAGGCTCTTAGCCAAGCATTTGCAGATTATTTGATTCTGTCGTACAAAAAAATATAAATCACTTAACAAAAAGACACCCATAGAGTTTATAATTGAAAAAGAGGAAAAGTTGCTTAGATCTGAAATCTATACAATGATTAAATTGAAAAGATTTTTGTTGATTATTATAAAACAATTGTTTAATTTTTAACTAAAACTATTTATAAGCTATGAAATATGCTGTAATTTCAGATGTTCATGCCAATTTGGAGGCATTAAATGCTGTTTTATCCGATATTAAGAAAAATGATATTAAAGAAATATTTTTTTTGGGAGATGTTGTTGGTTATGGTCCCAATCCTCAGGAATGTATAGATATTATAAAAAATGAAAGCGCAGTCCAAATAGCTGGTAATCATGATTGGGCGATGCTTGGATTGATAGACATTAATTTCTTTAATCCCTACGCAAAGGAGTCAATTATATGGGCTTTAAGGAATACAGATGCCGACAGAATAAAGATTCTAAGAACCTTTAAAATATCTCAAGAAATTCAGAATAAAGATATCTTTTTAGTTCATTCAACTCCTAAAAATCCTGAGAAGTGGTCCTATTTATTGACCTTCAATGACGCTTATGTTAATTTCCTACATTTTGATGAAAAGATATCTTTTATAGGACATACTCATGTCCCAATTATAGTGGAAAAAAAACAATCAGATGAACTAATAACCTATAGCCAAAGGGTAAAGATTTCTTACGACTCAAGATACATTATAAACGTTGGTAGCGTAGGGCAGCCTCGTGACGGAGATCCAAGAGCATGCTATTGTGTGTTCGACGATGGGTTAATTTATTTTCGTCGAATTGAATATGACATCACTAAAACACAAAATAAAATGATGAAGTATGGTCTGCCCCCTTACTTAATTAATAGGTTGTCCTATGGAGAGTAAAAAATTTTTTTAAACCTTTATTACTATAGCCTCAACTGGACAGTTCTCTGCTGCAGCCTCGCAACATCCCAGATATTCACAGGCCTCTTTATCTATAATTCGAGATTTACCAATTTCTTCATCCAAATAGAAAACTGCTGGGCAAATCTCGACACAGTTACCACAACCTATACACCTCTCTTCAATAATGACTATATCCATCTTTCTACAACCTTTCTAAAATCATAGCTGTTAAAAGGGGGAACATTATTTCATGATGTCCTGTCAAAGAAAACTTCTGACCTCTTATAGCCGTTGGTCTGTTCAAAACATTTTCTAAAGGTCTATAGTGTTGAAATAAATCCATGTTTACAGTAGTAAACTCTTCCACTTTATATCCTAAGTTTCTTGCAAGATTAAGAGCCTTTAAAAAGACTTCTGGAAGAATCACAGCAGAACCCAGATTTATGTATACCCCTCCTTCGAGTTCAGAGACAATCCCAGCAAAAAGTCTAAAGTCTTTCATGGTACCTTCACCTATAGAGGCTCCATCAGCTTCAGCATGCATATGAATAATATCAGTTCCAATGGCAATGTGAACAGTAATGGGAATGGATAACTTATGTCCTGTAGCAAAAATACTGATTTCTTTGAAGGGGAAATCATTGGAAGCTATAAATTCACCAATAGATTCCCCAATTCCTTTGCCTTTTTTTACACCTTCATTAATTGCATTATTTAGGAGTCTACCGGTCTCTTTTGCCATGCCAAAGGTTCCATGAGACAACTCTTTAAGAACATCCTCCGATGTCTCGCCTATAAAAGATAGTTCAAAATCATGGATTATGCTAGCACCATTCGTTGCTATAGCTGACAGTATGCCTTCTTTCATCAATTCGATTATAAATGGGGAAAGTCCTACCTTGATTGGGTGTGCACCCATGCCAAGTATCACTGGCCTTCCATTTTTGTGGGCTTTTATGATGGCCTCTACCACCCCTTTCAGATCACAGACAGCCAAAAAATTAGGCAATGATGATATAAAATCGAGGAAAGATCCACCCTTTTTATATATTCCATAGTGATCACCAATAGAGACTTTATTTCTCCTATCCTTAAGCGAGTAAGTTTTGACTTTACTTATATCTATAGGTCTGAATTTCATTAATTTTAGATGCTGTCTAAGTAAGTATCATTAAAAATCGAGTAAATTAGAAAATCGATTACCTCAAAATTATCTTGCCCACTTTATCAAAAACATGAACTGTATCTACGAATCTGATTTCCCTTGTTTTTGAAGAAAGTATTAATGAGTTAGTTCTTGCTCCACCACCAAAGAAACTTACACCATTAAGTATATCTCCTTTAGTCACACCAGTTGCTACAAAGACTATGTCATCTCCCGGAGCAAGATCATCGGTGGTATATACTTTATCTTCACTTATATCCATTCCCATCTTGATAGCTCTCTGTTTTTCTTCTTCATTACGCCATCTCATTCTTGCCTGCATTTCTCCCCCAAGACATTTCACGGCCGCAGCAGATAACACACCTTCTGGTGCTCCACCAATTCCCATTAAAGCATGTATACCTGTTCCTTCTACTATGGCTGCAATAGCAGGGGTTATATCCCCATCGCTAATGAGTTTTATACGAGCACCTGCAGCTCTTACATCCTTTATTAACTGCTCATGGCGAGGTCTGTCGAGTATGACAACAACGAGATCATCGATGTCTCTGCTTAAGGCTCTCGCTATGCCTTCTAAATTCTCTTTAACAGAAGCCCTAATGTCTACTACTCCCTTTGCAGCTGGTCTGACAACGAGTTTCTCCATATAAGTATCTGGGCAATAGAGTAAACCATTTTTTTCTGAGACAGCCATCACAGAAAGGGCATTGGGAGAACCAGTGGCGCATAAATTAGTCCCTTCAAGAGGGTCTACCGCTATATCGACCTCGAGATCGCCGCCACTACCTACTTCTTCTCCAATATATAGCATAGGAGCTTCATCTCTCTCCCCTTCGCCAATAACAATTTTACCGCGAAAGGAAATATCATTTAAGGCAGTTCTCATCGCATTGACAGCAGCCCTATCGGCGTCTTTTCTATCGCCTTTACCCATAAGTCTTGCAGCCGCAATAGCAGCTGCTTCAGTTACACGGAGTATCTCTAAAGTTATGTACCTTTCCATAAAAAATCTCCTTTCTCAAAATTAAATCATGTCTAAGCAAAATACTTTTAGATGAACTAGGCAAGTCTGTTTACAAACATATCTTCATTTAGCCTATTTTACTCGTATTTAACTTAATCTGTAATCCTAAAATTATGATTAAACCCATAATTTTTTATTATAGTTAAGTTAATAGAAGAGCCTTTAGTCAGCCTCTCTGTCCTTTTAAAGTTATGCCTTTCGGGTGTTCTAAATGCCACTTTTATATATCAAACTTTTTACTCTCGACTTTTTATGATAAGAAAATTCTGTGGCTATTAGCTAATGAAACTAACCTATTGATATTTTAAATTATAATATTTTAATGAAAAAAAGTGATCCTTTTTAAATTTCAGTGATAAAAAAAAATTTAATTTTAATAATGTAACATTAAAACTTACAGCTTTTTAGATGGAATTTTAAATTATAAATAGTGAAAAAGTTTGTTTTTATTGAGTATAATTTTTATAGGTCTCTTTTCATAGAACATTATATATAATTAACATTTTTTTATCATTCTAAGGATGGATATAAAATGTCCCATTTGTAGAAAACCAACAACCCTTGGAGAAAATCGATGGAGACCCTTTTGCTCTGAGAGATGTAAACTTATTGACTTAGGCAAATGGGCAACGGAGGAGTATAAAATTTCTTCTCAAACACAAGAGGAGGGCAATTTACTCGAGGAGGAAACAATTATTCCACCACCTACTAAAACATCACCTCGATAAAATACAGCACTCTGCCCTGGCGCGGGAGCCCATTGGGGCCTGTCAAAAACCACTCTCGCCCTTTTCTTATCTATTATCTCTACAAATCCTGGCTCGTCTTTCATCGTCGATCTGATTTTGATTGTAGCTCGAAAGAAGTCTGTCTGGGGGGTTAGCCAGTTGAGATTGTCAACAATCATACTATTAAACATTGCAAGCTCTTTTCTGCCTATGTAAATAGCGTTTTGAGATATATCAATTTGAACTACATATCTTGGTTCATTCTTCGCAATCTCAAGCTTTCTCCTTTGCCCAATGGTATATAAATGTATTCCTTTATGATACCCTAAAATTTTTTTAGTATGGGCGTCTACGATCGGACCTTCTTTAGGATCGATGCTGTTTTTGAGAAAATCATAATATCTTTTGTTTTTTATGAAACAGATCTCTTGGCTTTCTTTGCTCTCTATGGATGAAATGTCAAAAAGAGAGGCCAACTTTTTGACTTCGTCCTTAGTTTTATCTCCCAATGGTAATAGAACCCTTCTCAAAATATTGCTGTCGACCGCATAAAGAAAATATGATTGATCCTTTTTAATGTCAATAGCCTTCATCAAAATAGGAGAACTATTAATAATCTTAAGCTTAGCATAATGGCCAGTTGCTATGAAGTCTGCTCCTCTCTCATCTGCTATTTTTATTAGGTTAGGGAATTTGATATGCCTATTACATTGAATACATGGGTTAGGGGTTTGACCTATAGCATATGCACAAATGAATGGCTCGATAACCTTTTGAGAGAATTCCTTTCTGAGATCTATTATACTGTGTTTTATGCCAAGTGCATGAGCAGATTTTTGAGCGACCTTTAAGGAGGTTAACGAACAATTAAAGGAGCCTTTCTCAGCTTCTTTATCGTTATCGTTATGCAACAAAAAAGTAACTCCTTCTACATCGTATCCTCCCTGTTTGAGGAGGAAAGCTGTAACGGAAGAATCAACACCTCCGCTTATCGCGACTATAACCTTTGAAGACATACCAAATCCCTTCTTTTAAATTAAAAAATTATCGTACCTCAAAAGGTCATTAAAAATAGTATAACAGTCTTCAGAGAATAAATTGAAAAGCTTTAAAGTTATTGTTGAAGTATCGGTCTCGATTTATTCTGTCCTTATAAATTTTATAAGGGGCATACTACCCTTAGGAAAGCTATAAATAGGTCAACTTTTGTGTTTACCCAAATTCACCTAATTTTTTCAGGTTGTCTTTAAAGACTTTTTTCAGCAATTTTCTTTTTTTTTGACTATAAAAACATACGCTAAATTAAAGATTGATAAATCACTTAAAGAAGGTATATCCAATACTAAGTAGAAAGAAAGGATAGAAAAGCTTTAAGAGTATGGTAACGAGCCTTACTGAAGTTACGGGCTAAGACTTAAAATTAATTATTTATAGAAGAAAGCTATAATAGTAGCTTCGGAGTTAACGGAAAAGCAATAAAAAAAGATAAAGGGTCAAGGAATAAAGAGGTCTGACTTGAAGTATCGGTGGCTTTAAGTAGACACCCCCAAAAAGGGCAAGGAATCTTGGATACCCTTATAGATGATTACTGTAGAGAATTTAAAGTGTATTTTTAGCTTTTAAAAAGACTTTAGGAATAAAAGTTAAGTTTGGACATAAGCAGAGAAAGATAGTCTGACATAAGTAGATGAAAAGATATTAGATGATTGTTATTGTATTGATAGCGGCAATTAAAATAATAAAGAGAAAGTCACTAAAGGAAATTAAAATGATAGTAATTTTGATAGAAATAAAGAACTCGCTTTAGTAAAGAGGAAAGAAACTAAAAGGATTCACAGGGGAATAGAAGGGTGCGTTGAAAACTTTTTATTTTTTAAACACGTTTTTAAGAGCTATAATCGTAACTATTATGCCCACTACTCCTAAACTTACGCGTGTAGCAATACTTCCAGCCATAATAGCTTTTTTTAAAAGGGACATTATCATCTTTCTTGCTCCTTTCTATTTTATCTCTGCCCAATTTTTGCCTATTCGTAAGTCTACCATAAGGGGAACATCTAATTTAAGTGCCGATTCCATTTTTTCTTTGACAATAATCTTTAAACTTTCTAATTCAGTCTCTGGGACTTCAAAGAGTAATTCATCATGAATCTGGAGAATCATTTTTGTCTTATAGCTCTTGCTCTTGAGAGAGTCATGTATAGATATCATCGCTTTCTTTATTAAATCTGCTGCTGTACCTTGGATTGGGGTATTAATAGCCATTCTTTCTGCTTGCTGTCGCAAAATAGCATTATCACTATTAATAGCAGGAATTTGCCTTTTCCTACCTAAAAGGGTTGTAACAAAACCCTTTTCTCGTGCTTCTTGAAGTGTCCTATCAATATACTCCTTCACGGCAGAGTGCCTCTTAAAATAACCTTCAATTAGTCTATTAGCTTCTTGGGTTGTTATACTTAAAGCTTCAGACAGTCCAAAGGGGCTTATGCCATAGATTATTCCAAAATTAATGGTCTTTGCTATCCTTCTATGTTCAGTACTAACTGATTCTAAAGGTATGTTAAATATCTCGGCTGCAGTTCTTGAATGGATATCGATTCCCTTTGAAAAGGCATCCAACAGAGTTTCGTCTTTGCTCATGTGAGCTAATATCCTGAGTTCAATCTGGGAGTAATCGGCAGACAATAACTGTGAACCCTCCGGTGCGATGAAAATCTCCCGTATCCGGTTTCCCCAAAAACCCTTCACAGGGATATTTTGTAAATTTGGTTCACTACTGCTAAGTCGCCCCGTTGCTGTAACTGTTTGATTAAAGGTGGTATGGATTCTACCAGTCTCTTTATTCACTAACTTTGGTAATATATCGAGATAGGTTGTCTTGAACTTGTAAAGTGTCCTGTAATTTAAGATTTCTGCTGGAAGTTCATGGGATTTAGCCAATTCCTCAAGAACATCGATACTTGTAGAATATCCTGTCTTTGTTTTTTTACCAGTTTTGAGTTTTAATTTGTCAAAAAGTATCTTCCTTAATTGTTGGGTGGAGTTTATGTTAAATTGCTCTCCAGCAAGACTATAGATTTTCCGTTGGAGGGAGTCGAGTTCTCTTTCGATCTCTTTAGAAAGGGTCTCGATTAATTTTAGGTCTACCATAATTCCATTTCTTTGCATCTCTGCTAACACTTTAATCAGAGGCATCTCTAATTCAAAATAGAGCTTCTCGAGCCCTTCCTCTTTAAGTCTCTCAAAAAGGATCTCCTTTAGTTCAAAGGTGAGTTCGGCATCTTCAGCTGCATAATCGATAGCCTCTTGGAGGGGTACTTCTTCAAAGGACTTACATTTTCCTAAGAGTTCTTTAAAGGACTTTTTTTTGTGTTGTAAATATTCAGCGGCTACCTCTTCCAAGCTATGGATCTGTTTATTTGGGTTTAATAAGTACGAAGCTACCATTGTGTCATAAAGTATGCCTGCTACTTCTATACCCTCTTGCTTCAACATCAAGATATCGAATTTGAGGTTATGACCAATCTTTGAAATAGATCTATCTTCAAAGATATCTTTGAGTATTAATAGAGCCTCATTAACATTTTTGGAGTTTAAATGTCTAATGGGCACATAATAGGCAGTCCCCTTCTGCTTACAAAGAGAGATTCCCACTACATAATCTGATAGAGGATCTCTACCGGAAGACTCTACATCGAAAGCTATTTCACTAAGTTTATGATAGATATGTGAAAGCTTTTCTCTCTTAATATTCTCAATTTCGAGATCAAAGAGGGTTTGTTGGGTCATTAAGGGTTTTCCAATAAAGTTAAGGAGCATCTCTTTGTCAGAAATCAGATGATAGCTACCTCGGGTAAGATGACCCTTTGAGGGGATCAAATCGAGAAGACTATTAAATTGCAATTCCACAAAAAGTTTAAAGAGCTCTTTCCAATCAGGCTCTTTGACCGTTAGATCTTCGATTCTGAAGTCCAAAGGCACTTCGTAATTAATTGTGCTAAGTTCTTTGCTCAATTTGATGACCTCTAAATTGTCTACTATCAACCTTTTAATTCGTTCATTTTTAATAAGATCTGGATTTTCTATCAAAGCCTCTATACTTCCAGCCTCCTTTAAAATCTTCTTTGCTAATTTTTCTCCTATCCCCTTTACTCCGGGTATGTTGTCGATGCTATCGCCAGCCAAAGCCATTATATTGGGAATATCTTCAGGGGGAACACCAAACTTTTTAAGGACCTCTGATTTATCGATTAAAAGATCTTTCATGGGGTCGTAAAGGAATATATTCTCACCGACTATTTGCATCATATCTTTATCGCCGCTTACAATAAATACTTGAAGTCCTTCGGCTTCTGCCTTTTTAGCAATGGTGCTTATAATATCATCTGCCTCATAACCTGGCACTTCAAAGGTAGGTATCTTTAAAGCCTTAATTATGTCCTTAATGTATGGTATTTGAACTGCTAAATCATCGGGCATCTGAGGCCTTGTGGCTTTATAATCTTCATAGAGGATATGCCTCTCCGTTGGTGCTGGAGTATCAAAGGCTATGGCTATCCTTTCAGGCTTTTTCTCTCTGAGTATCTTAAAAAGCATGTTTGTAAATATATAAATAGCATTGGTAGGGAAACCTTTGCTATTAGTAAGCCCCTTTAGAGCATGATAAGCTCTATAAAAATATGAATTTCCATCGATGAGATAAAGATTTGTCACCTTTTCTATCTTAATAGGGATGCAAAGGGAGGATCTTTTCTAAAAGCAACAAAAACTTACTAAATCCCTTTGTAAAGTATCTCCTCTTTTTAAAGATTAAGAGTTTTTCAATTGCTTTAAGGGCAGTCTCCTTTTTGGATCAATCTTTCTTAGAAAAACTTAAAAAGATAAAGCCTCTTTACATCTCTTTATAGGATCTCTATCTGAGAGAAGAAATAGGATATCTCAAAACCGGCAGATTCTGGTTTGTCTGAACCGTGCACTATATTTCTCTCTATATTCTCAGCAAAATCCCTTCTAATAGTCCCTTCCTTTGCTTCAGCAGGGTTTGTAGCTCCCATAATGTCTCTTACCTCTAAGATAGCATCCTTGCCCTCAACGACCATTACAACTATGGGACCCTCTGACATAAAATCTGTAAGACTGTCATAAAAGGGCTTATCTTTATGGACTATATAAAAACCTTTAGCTTGCTCTTTGGAGATCTTAATCTTTTTCAAAGCAGCTATCCTTAAACCTCTCTTTTCCAATCTACCGATAACTTCTCCTATTAGGTTCTTTTGCACTCCATCAGGCTTTATGATTACTAAAGTCCTCTGCAAAATCTTACCCTCCTTTTGTAAAATTATCTCAATTATCGGTTGAAAACGAGAAAGTCAGTATTCCCTTTAAAGGTATGAAAACCGCTAATCTATATCTTTAATTCGTCAATAGTTGCTCTAACTGATTGAGCCGATTTTACGAATTCATCCATCTCCTCTTTGTTTAGCTTAAGTTCGATAATCTTCTCTACTCCATTGCAACCCAAAATTACAGGGACTCCATTGTATACATCTTTAACACCGTACTGCCCATTTAGGTAGGCGGAGCAGGGAAGGATGCGTTTTTCATCTAATAAGATAGCTTTTACCATCTCAAAGGTTGCAGCAGCAGGGGCATAAAAGGCACTTCCAGTTTTCAATAAAGAGACAATTTCAGCACCGCCTTCTCTGGTTCTGTGGATTAGGGCATCTATTTTATCCTTAGGTAACAACTCAGTTAAAGGTACTCCCTTGACTGTGGTATATCTCGGCATAGGGACCATTGCGACTCCATGGCCACCTAAGACGAGAGCTTCTACATCCTTTGGTGCCACATTGAATTCCCAGGCAACGAAAGTTCTAAATCGAGCTGAATCTAAAACGCCACCCATTCCTATAACACGGGAGTGATCGAATCCTGAAACTTTGTAACTGAGATAGGTCATGGCATCCATAGGATTTGTTACTACGATAATAACTGCCTTAGGTGATAACTCTGCTGATTTTTTTGTGACTCCACTGACGACTTCCGCGTTAGCAGCTAAAAGCTGCTCTCTCAACATTCCTGGTTTTCGAGGAAAACCTGCAGTGATTACTATTACATCAGAATTAGCTGTAGGGGAAAAATCGTTGGTTCCAGTTACTGTCACAGAAGAACCCCAAAGCGGACATGCTTGGGAGAGATCTAAAGCCTTACCTTGAGGAACTCCTTCGACTATATCCTGAAGGACTACATCTGCCAATCCCGACTGAACAACTAACTGAGCTAACGAAGCCCCGACATTCCCTGCACCAATTATTGAAACCTTTTTCCTCATTAGGACCTCCAAAAAATTTTATTTATTCTGATTAGTTTCCCTTATATATAGATTTTTGAAGTATTTTAGTTTAAATCAAGATGTCACAGTCTTTTAGTCATTCTGGAGGTTTTTTAGCAATCATCCACATAAAGAGAAGGGAGCTATAATTCTCAATTTAACAAAGTCATTAACGAAATCAATCGTATATTGAGCTCTTAAAAAGCTTATAAATATCTCGAATTTTTTGATATTTTCTTTATTGTTACTAAGTAAAACCTCTACATCCTCGTAGACAGTGCAGAGTCCTTCAAAATGTTTTTTAAACTCTTGCAAATGTTGAGGATGATCTAATCCCCTTAAGTCGAGTAGCATTTTTTAAAGACTTTGTAAAAGATCTACCCTTAGGCTTCAAAATCTCTCTTATTGATAGGGAAAAACTCACAAGAGATTTTTTATCTTTCAGGGTCTCCTTCCCATAAATAATTAGGATACCAAAAGGGTGCAGGCCTTTTGAATTTGTGAATGACCATATCCAATCCAGTAACTTCAAGTCTTTCAACAGTCTTTAAGCCCTCTAATGTCTTAGCTATTGATTCAGAATTATCTACGTTAAAGGTGTTAGCAGTGGGCTCTATCCTTTTAATTAGTCCTGTTAGAACTTTACCAGGTCCGATCTCAACGAAATCTTTTATCTCCCTTTCGACCATTGTTTTAACGCAGTCTTCCCAGAATACTGGATTATTCAGCTGTAAGATAAGAGATTTTTTGATTTCGTCGGGCTTGAATAGTATCTGGGCGTTAGTATTTGTGACAAACAATGTTCTGGGCTGCTTAATCTTGTATTTTTTAAGAATTTCGCCAAATCTTTCAGCTGCCTTATCCATCAAACGGCAATGGGGTGGTACACTCAAAGCAAGGGGAACAGTCTTTTTTGCCCCTAATCTTTTGGCTTCAGTCATGGCATATTCGACAGCTTCCTTTTCACCAGAAATTACTGTCTGTCCGGGGCAATTATAGTTAGCAACAGCCACATAGCCACCATAACCATTATTGGAATTCCTGATTTCTTGACATATATTGTCTATCACTGTTCTCTCTAATCCTAAGATAGCCGCCATCATTCCTTTGCCTAAGGGGACCTCCTCTTGCATTATTCTGCCTCTCATCTCAGTCAGCCTAACGGCATCCTTAAAAGAGAGGCTACCTGCTGCAACCAATGCGGAATACTCACCGAGGCTATGTCCTGCAACTATCGTCGGTTTAATCTTTTTCGAAGTCAGAGCTACATAGGCAGCTATACTTGCCACTAAAATACAGGGTTGAGCTCTATAGGTTAGATTTAGCTCTTCAGCAGGACCGTTAAAGCTTAAGTCGGCTACATCATAACCTAAAATCTTTGATGCTTCCTTATACAATTTTTTAACACTATCAAAATTTTCATATAGATCCTTCCCCATACCCACATATTGTGAGCCCTGACCTGGAAAGACAAAAGCTATCTTTCTACTCACTGTTTTGCCTCCTTTAGCTTCTTGATAAGAAGTGGGATAACCTCATAAAGGTCTCCTACTATTCCGTAAGTTGATACATTAAATATAGGAGCCTCAGGATTTTTGTTTATAGCTATAATGATGTCAGAAGATTGCATTCCGACAAGGTGTTGAACCGCCCCAGAAATACCACAGGCAATATAGATTTTGGGGCACACCGTCTTGCCCGTTTGTCCTACCTGATGTCTATAAGGTATCCATCCTTCATCAACAGCAGCCCTCGATGCACCAACTGTACCCCCTAAAAGCTGGGCGAGCTGCCGCAACATGTTAAAACCCTCAGGATTGCCAAGCCCTCTTCCACCAGAAACAATAACTTCTGCATCCTGAAGATTTACGAAAGATTCAGAAGAGTCATTAATACTGAATAATACTCTTGTCCTCGATTTTATGTTTTGAATGGGAATAGTAATGATTTCTCCTTCTCTTTTAGGATCGTATATGTTTCTCTTCATAACACGGGGCCTAACTGTAGCCATTTGAGGCCTATGTTCGGGACACACTATAGTTGCCATTATATTGCCACCAAAGGCAGGTCTTATTTGAAGCAGGTTACGGGTTTCCTTATCTATCTCTAAGGAGGTGCAATCAGCTGTCAAACCTGTCTTCAACCTCCCTGCTACTCTTGGTATGAAAGAACGTCCAATAGCAGTGGCACCGGCAAGAACTATCTCTGGCTTATATCTCGTTATCAATTCATACAATATTTGAGAGTATGGTTCATCATTGAAACTGTCCAAAGAGGGATCATTTACATGATATACCCTATCTGCACCCCACTTAATTAGTTCCTTTGCCTCCTTTTCAGATGAGCCAAAGAGGGCGGCGCTCAATTCTACTCCTAAGTCATTTGCTAATTTTCTCCCCACACCTAAAAGTTCCAGAGAGACTGAGGCAACTTGACCTCTTCTCTGTTCTGCAAATATTAAAACACCTCTATACTCATCCTTTAAGAGGGGGGGTTCATTTCTGTAGGCTACTTCAGCAATTGCACCTTCAGGACATATACTTAAACATAGACGGCAGTCATTACAAAATTCGGTGATGAATGCTTTCTCTTTTTTGATCTCTATGGCACTATAGGGGCAGGAATCTGTACATTGGCCACAGCCTGTACACTTCTCTATTTTTATAATTATTGGCATTTTAGATCTTTCAAAATCTGGATAAGCTCGTTAACTTGCTCTTCCAAATCCCCTTGTAGAATCTTTCTTTCTCCCTTAAACTGTGGAGCAAAAATATTCTTTACTTTTGTAGGAGATCCTTTAAGGCCGATGTTTTCTTCTTTTACATCCAAGTCATCTTTAGTTAATCGTGGGATGGAAGCTTTCTTTGCGGCCATTTTGCCTCTGAGAGATGGGAGTCGAGGGATATTTAGTTCCTTTACAACCGTTAACAAAACAGGTATAGTCGATTCAACGACATCATAACCATCATCCATAAGTCTTTGAACTCTTATAAAAGAATCTTCTATTTCTTCTATCTTTTTTACATAAGAAATGTGGGGGATATCGAGGAATTCAGCAATCTCAGGACCTACTTGAGCTGTGTCACCATCAATAGCCTGTTTTCCACAAATCACTATATCATATCCGAGTTTATTTATAGCTTTAGAAAGGGTATAGGAAGTTGCCCAAGTATCAGACCCAGCAAAGGCTCTGTCAGATATGAGATATGCTTCATCTACTCCCATTGAAATAGCCTCTCTCAAAGCTTCCTCTGCTTGAGGAGGCCCCATCGTAATAACAGTAACCTTACCACCTTTTGTCTCTTTGATTTGTAGTCCTGCTTCAATAGCATGCAAATCATAGGGATTTATAATACTCGGTACCCCTTCCCTTATTAAGGTGTTTGTCACTGGGTCAATCTTTATTTCAGAGGTATCGGGTACCTGTTTTATACAAATCACGATCTTCATTAACTATTTAAAACCAGCTTGAGTAAGTAAGAAGAGTAATTATAAAATTTGGTAAAAAATTTTTTCAACCCCTCTCTGATTCTCTCTAAATTCAAGATAGATGCTTTTTATAGACAAAGGTGGAATACATTAAAAATGTGATATATTAATTCACCCAAATTTTTATTGTAACAAGTTAATAAAAATTTTTTCTACCTAAAATACATTAAATACATTCGTAAAAGATCACGAAATACCATTTCCATATTATAAACATTTCTACCATTTAAGTGTGATATAATACGAAATCTTAGCAAATAATAGAAGGAAAGGCAAGAGAAAATGTCGTCGAAAAAGTGGTATTTTGGTATATACGGGGGGAGATTTGTACCCGAAACCCTTATGCCTGCTTTAGAAGAGCTTGAAGAGAATTATCTGAGAATCAAGAATGACATTTCTTTCAAAAGAGAGCTGAGAGAGATTCAAAGAACATACATAGGAAGGCCAACCCCTTTATATTTTGCTAAGAGGTTGACTGAACATCTTGGTGGTGCAAAGGTATATCTAAAAAGGGAGGACTTAGCCCATACCGGTGCGCATAAGATCAATAATGCAATAGGTCAAGCCCTCCTTGCTAAAAAAATGAAGAAGCAGAGGTTAATAGCTGAAACAGGTGCTGGACAGCATGGAGTAGCAACGGCTACAGGAGCCGCTTTAGTGGGGTTAAGATGCGAGATATATATGGGATCTGAAGATATGGAGAGGCAATCACTGAATGTCTTCAGAATGAGACTGTTAGGTGCTGAGGTTAGAGAGGTTTCTTTGGGATCGAGGACTCTCAAAGATGCTATTAACGAAGCACTAAGAGACTGGACTACTAATGTTAGAACTACTCATTACGTCCTTGGGACAGTCTTTGGTCCCCATCCATTCCCAATGATGGTTAGAGACTTTCAATCGGTGATCGGGGTCGAAACTAGAAGACAGATACTCCAAGTGGAAAGAAGGTTGCCTCACTACTTAATAGCCTGTGTAGGGGGTGGCAGTAATGCTATGGGGTTGTTCTATGAATTTCTTGATGATGATGTTGAGATGATAGGAGTCGAAGCAGGTGGATTGGGGATAGAGAGTGGTAAACATGCAGCAAGATTTGCGGGAGGTTCCATCGGTGTCTTCCAAGGATGTAAAAGCTACTTGCTTCAAGATGAAGATGGAAATGTACTAAGCACTCATTCGGTCTCTGCAGGGTTGGATTATGCTTCAGTGGGTCCTGAGCATGCCTACTTTAAAGACATCGGTCGCATAAAATACACCTATGCTACTGACAAAGAAGCATTGGCTGCCTTCGAGACCCTTTCTAAGACAGAAGGAATTATTCCAGCTTTAGAATCAGCTCATGCAATCGCTGAAGCTATAAAGTTAGCTCCAAATTTACCTAAGGATAATATTATAATTGTGAATCTATCTGGTAGAGGAGATAAAGACGTCCAGCATGTGGCGAGGATAAAGGGAACAGAGCTTTGATGATAGATGAGAAAGAGTTCTTTAGATGGTTTAAGCAAGCAGAACATAATTTAAGATCTGCTAAATCTGATGCCAAAGACGGTTCCTTTGATTGGGCATGTTTCAAGGCACAGCAGGCAGCAGAAATAGCTATAAAAGGTTTAATTGTAAGCTTAGGCAAGATTGTTAAAGGGCATTCAATCTTTGATCTTTTAAAGAACCTCGAGCTTTTTGGCTTTGCCATCACAGGAGACCTATTAAAATGTGCCAGAAAGCTGGACAAATTTTATATTCCCACAAGATATCCCGATGCTATAGGATTAGGAAGTCCCTTTGAGAGCTTTGATTCTGAAGACTTTGAAGTGGCATTACGATGCTCTGAAACGATACTGCTTTTCGTTAAAAAAGAGTTTGAAAATGTTAAAGATAATTAAAGAGAGAAAGAGAGAGAGAGAGGAAAGATTTAAGATTGCCCTTGAGTATGTTCAAAGGCTTTCATTTCATCTTGGCAAACAGACAGCTCTCTTATATGGTTCCACTGCAAGGGGCGATTTTAGAGACTGGAGCGATATAGATGTCTTGATCATTTCAGATAACCTACCCATGGATCCTATGGAAAGGTTAGACTTCCTATATAGTTACTCAGAGGGATTTATTGAGCCAAAAGGAGTCACTGTTGAAGAGTTTAAGGCAATTATAGATAAACCTTTTGGAAGGCTTCTTAATGAAGAAGGTATAGTTTTAAAGGATGAGCTTAATCTTTTCAGATAGGCAAAAATTGGTTTAATTATTACGATTATCGAGTTTTTTAGAACTATAGGATTTTAATGTGAGATTTTATGTAGTTGCTGACTTAGTTAGAAAAAAAGAGTTTGAGACGAAGCAATTTCTTATGCCTTTAATGTAGAATTATGAAAATTAAGGCGCCTTTACCCAATTTTTTTAAACTCGGCTAAATAGGCAATTGAAAAGAATTTTTACAAAGAGTGAGACTAAAAAACCTATGAGTAGGATAGACAAGACATTTAAAAAATTAAAGAAAGAAAACAAGAAAGCCTTTATTCCATACATAATGGCGGGGGATCCATCCTTGGAAAAGACCTTAGAGAATGTTAAGCTTCTGGAGGAATGTGGTGCCGATATCATCGAACTTGGAATCCCCTTTTCTGACCCTCTTGCGGACGGACCAATTATACAAAGAGCTGCTGAAAGAGCTCTAAAGGCAGGTGTAACTCTAAAAAGGGTCATCCCTTTTATAAAGGAGCTTAGGACTTATTCGCAGATACCTATAGTTGTAATGACCTATTACAATCCCATCTTTAAATATGGAGAGGAGAATTTTATAAAGCAAATAGCTGATGTAGGAGTTGATGGCTTGATCATCCCCGATCTACCCTTTGATGAAGCATATCAAATTATATCCCTTTGCCGTAAAGTAAATCTCGATACTATTTTCCTTATCGCCCCCACTTCTACAATTAAGAGAGTTAAGAGAATATCATCAATAAGTAAAGGCTTTATTTATTACATCTCTATAACTGGTATTACTGGTTCAAAGTTATCCTTAGATGAGAGATTTAATGAACATATGCATCTTATAAGGAGCCTGTCTTCAAAGCCTGTTGCTATTGGTTTTGGTGTTTCTACGGCTGAAGAAGCTCATAGTGTGTCAAAACTCGCAGATGGAGTTATAATTGGTAGCGCAATCGTTAAAGCTCTAAAGGAAAGACCTGAGGAAGCTAAGGGTTTTATTTTAGGATTGAGTAAGGCAATTAAAGGAGAGGAAGAAATCTAAAGATGTCATCGAAATATAAGGATTCAATAGATTATTTGTATGGATTACAAAAGCATGGAATCAAGTTAGGGCTCGATAGAACGAGACTAATACTGTCGGCCTTAGGTAATCCTCAAAGGAATTTCCGATCAGTTCACATAGCTGGAACGAATGGTAAAGGCTCTGTTTCTGCAATGATAGCTTCTATCTTGAAATCTCGTGGTTTCAAGGTTGGACTTTTCACTTCCCCCCATCTTGTCAGTTTTACTGAGAGGATCTCTATAAATGGAGTCGAAATAGCTGAATCTGAAGTTGTCCAGTTGACTGATGAGATAAAAACAGTAATAAGTAGCCTTACTACGGAAATACCTACTTTTTTTGAATTTGTAACGGCTATGGCTTTCCTCTATTTCAGTAGGAATAAGATTGATTGGGGAGTGATCGAAGTAGGAATGGGAGGGAGGCTCGACTGTACAAATGTAATAATACCAGAGGTTTCTGTAATAACGAGGATAAGTTATGATCATAAGGAATTTCTCGGCAACACCTTAACTGAGATTGCTAAAGAGAAAGCAGGAATTATTAAAAAAACAGTTCCTGTAATAGCATCATCTCAGGAAGACGAGGCTAAGAGAGTAATAGAAGACACAGCCCTTAGGCAGTCTTCAAGGTTATACCTATATGATGTTGATTTTAAAGGCAACTTAGTAAAATCCGATCTTCACGGTATCACCTTTGAATATAGAGATAAGGAAGTTAGTGAAAGTCTCTCTTCGAAGTATAATTTTTACGTTCCCCTTGCAGGTGAACACCAACTTATTAATGCTTCCGTAGCCATAAAGGCTTCCAAATTACTTTTACAAAAATTCACTAAAGACCCCCAAGATAGTATTTTTGAAAGCATAAAGGGTGGCCTTTCACAAACACGATGGAGAGGTAGGCTTGAATTGCTTAGACAAGAACCACCCATTATGATTGATGGAGCACATAATCCCGATGCTGCAGAGAAGTTATCAGTATCTCTTAAAAAATTAGTTTTGCCCTATTATGAAATAATATTAGTCACTGGGATTATGTTAGATAAGGACATTCGAGGTATTTTAAAGCCTCTGTTACCATTGTGTTCAGAGATAATATTCACTGCACCTAACTATGGCAGAGCTGCATCTCCCAAAGTACTTTCTGACATTGCCCTTTCTGAAGGCTTTGATTCAAAAATTGCCCCCACAATTAAACAAGCTTTGGAGATGGCGATCTCTATCGCCTCTCAAATAATGCACCCTGATCGAAAAAGACCTCTAATCTTGATTACTGGTTCTTTTTATACAATTGGAGAAGCCTTAGAGATATTAGGAGAAAAATCAACTCTTGGTGATCTAAGAGAGAAGATTTGAGCAATGGTAGATTAAAATATATTCTCCTAAAGTCATTCTTTACTATATTAATTTTTCTCTATAACATCCCCCATGGATTGGGAGCCCTGCTCACCGCCGATACGCTCGATTATTTACCAGAAAGTTCCACTTATATAGCAACAGGCAATGTTAAGATAGAGAGTGAGGATATCACCATCTCTGCAAATAGGATTACCTTTAACGGAGAGACTTCTGAAGCTATTTTAGAAGGTTCCATAGTCTTTCAAGATAGAGAGGTTATAATCACTTCTCAGAAAGCTCAAATAAATATTGAACATCGGGTTGGTGAGATAGAAGAAGCAATAATCTTTTTCAAAAGAGATAATTATTGGATTATGGGTACACGTATCTCCAAAAGGGGTGAAAAATCCTATTATTTATCTAAGGCAACCTTTACTACCTGCAATACAGAACCTTATTTGTTGCCCAACAAATTCCCACAAAATTATTTTGAAAAACAGAGGGAAAACAAAATAGGAAAACCCGATTGGTGTTTTAAGGGTGAAGACGTTCATATAGAAGTTGGAGACACCCTAAAAGCTAAAAATGTTACCTACAATATAAAAGACTTACCAATTCTATACGCCCCTTATGTCTGGTTGCCAATACTGAAGGAGCGCCAGAGTGGTTTTTTAGTTCCCATAATTGGCACGAGCTCCAAGAAAGGCTTTAGATTTAGTCCAGCCTTTTTCTGGGCTATTGATGAAGATATCGACACGACTCTCTACCTCGACTATTTAAGCAGAAGGGGAGTTGGCAAGGGGATAGAATTAAGGTATATAGATCTAACAGGCATAGGAATATGGGAGGTATATCATCTAAGAGACAGAAGCTTTAAGAGGGACCTCTATGCTTTTAAAGGAGAAGACCTCTTCTCTTTTGGTAGGTTCGATGGGTTTGTTGATATAAATTATATCAGCGACAGGATTTTCTATAAAGAATATGGCTATAACACCGAAGGGAGGATGACTAACTTAGTAGGGGTCTCAGAAATCAATCGCTTTCTACAATCTTCAGGAGAATTTTCCTTGCCCCTAAAAGGTTCCCGCTTTTATCTTGCAAGTCAATATTGGATAGACTTACAGGAAGATAGCTCTAAAGGCATCTTAAAGGCACCTATCTTGGGATATGTTGTGAATCCTCTGAAAATTGGCCCACTATTATTCTCTTTAAATACAAACATCGTTAACTTCATTCAAGACGAGGGATTAAAGGGTCAAAGACTTTTAATAAATCCTTCTTTCTCACATTCCTTAGGTGACGAAATCAAATTTTTACAGAGTCTATCATTTTTTCAAACCATCTATAACCTCTCAAACAACGACAGTTACAGGTCAACCATTAATAGAAAAACCTTTGAGTATAGGGCTGAGGCATTCTCTAATCTCTTTAAAAATTATGGCTACTTTACACATAATGTCGAGTTATCCTTAGGTTATAGATTCTCGCCAAAGACAAAGGATTTGCCAATCTTTGATTCTACGGAACTCCTCAACTTGACTTCTCAAGTTGAAATCTCTCTCTATAACTCCTTTAAAAAGAGGGATTTAACAGCCAATCTTCGTATTCGCCAGCCCTATGATTTAGAGCAAAAGTCATTGAGTCCTTTAGTTATTGAGACATCATTAATGAGTCCAGCCATAACTCTAAGATTTGAAACAATTCAGGACCTCAAGAAAAGTAAAATAGAGAGACTGAATTCATCATTACATCTTAGACTTAGTGAAACCTTAGGGGTATTTTCTGCCCAAAGATATAGTCATAAGGATGATATAAAATTTTTCAATCTGGGATTTGAGAAGATGCTCTCCAAAAGGTTTACCTTTGGTGCCAATATATCCTATGATGGTAAAGGTGGGGGGCTTAGAGAATCCTTTATTAAAACCTCCTTTAGAGAACAATGCTGGGGAATAAATACCATTATCTCAAGAAAACCAGGAGATGCGACGAGACCTTCTGAATATAGTTTCTCCTTTGTTATTGAGCTTGTAGGAGTGGGAAAGTTTAGGACTCTATGAATGCCGTTTTAAACCTAAATAAAGAGAGAGGCATAACCTCAAGTCAAGCTGTTATAAAGGTTAAAGGACTACTCAAAGTAAAGAAGGCAGGTCATGTCGGAACCCTCGATCCTCTCGCTACAGGCGTGCTTTTAGTGTGCCTAAATGAAGCAACAAAGATCTCTAATTATCTAACAAACCTCGATAAAGAATATTTAGCTACTATGAAATTAGGAGAAGTTACTGATACCTATGACAGTGAAGGCAGAGTTATTGGCACTGTTTCAGACTTTGAGATATCTTTTTCTGACATAATGGATACACTCAATATGTTCATCGGGGAAATTGATCAGATTCCTCCGATTTATTCAGCCATAAAATTTCAGGGTAAACCTCTCTATAAGTTGGCTCGACAAGGCATGAAAATAGATATAAAGCCAAGAAAGATATCGATAGAGTCTATCGATCTAATTAAGTATGAACCACCCTATCTTACAATAAGAGTTGTATGCTCTAAGGGAACCTTCATACGCTCTCTATGTAATGATATAGGACAGAAACTTGGTGTAGGGGCTCATCTAACTGACCTAATGCGAACGAGAATTGGGCATTTCACATTATCTAATTCTTCTAAATTTGAGGAGTTGCCCGCTAAAGGGGAGTCCTTCTATTCAATTGACCAAGCATTAATGCATATGCCTGAGATAATCCTCAGAGATTCAGTAGCTATTCAGAGATTTAAAAATGGCAACCCGATTAAAGTTGATTTGTCAAGCAGTTTAGAAGACTTTAAACAATTCTCTCAATTTTTTAAAATTAAAGATTTAGAGGGTAAAATCTTAGGTATTGGTGGGGTATCAAGGGGGTTGCTAAAACCGGAAAGACTGTTGCATCTATAATCTAAAAAAAGAAGGGGCTTTGATAATAACTCGGTAAGATGGATAGCTCTATTAATAAGAGGAGTTAATAAGATGAGTAATGAAAAAAGCCTTAGTTATACAGAGGCATTAGCGGAATTGGAGAGGATTATAAAGGAATTGGAGAGCGAAGAGATCGATGTTGATATATTAACGGAGAAGGTTAAAAGGGCAGACTATCTTTGTAAATATTGTTTAAGTAGACTGAGAAAAATAGAGGATGAGGTTCAGACAATTATCAAAGATATCGATCAAGCTCAAGAACTCGATGACTTTTAAATCTATAGTTGTTGTAGTAAATCTAACAGAATCTTTATATAGTAGTTATAAGACTAAAGCTGAAATGAGATTATATTATTCAATTTTTTAAATGTTATTATATTTAACTATGGATAAGCTAAGAGATTTAGAAGATACGAAAATTTGCTTAGCTACAGAGGGATTTTGAGATATTTGTAGCTAAAAGTTTATAGCAATATTTATTTCAATGAAGGAGGTAAATATGGATTTCAAAGTGGTAAAGATAGATATACCAGAAGGTTGCAATATTATACTTGGGCAATCCCATTTCATTAAAACTATTGAAGATCTATATGAGATAATAGCAACGACGGTATCCAATGCAAAATTTGGGATAGCCTTTTCAGAAGCATCAGGTCCTTGTTTAATTAGAACTGAAGGAAATGATACTGAATTAATAAAGGCGTGTATAACAAATCTCCAGAATTTACAAGTAGGGCACATTTTTTGTATTCTCATAAAAAATGCTTACCCCATTAACATTCTCAATGCTATTAAGAGTTGCCAAGAGGTCTGCAGTATCTATTGTGCA
Source organism: Thermodesulfovibrionales bacterium (assembly GCA_026416735.1). Taxonomy (GTDB): domain Bacteria; phylum Nitrospirota; class Thermodesulfovibrionia; order Thermodesulfovibrionales; family Dissulfurispiraceae; genus DYHD01. Next base: position 15,902 of record JAOAEO010000001.1, on the reverse strand, counting down.
ACTGCCAATCCTCTTGAGATAGTAACAGTCTCAACCGAACAGGGTAATGGGATTGTATCTATTATAGACGGTTTTCCCCCTAAGGGGATAGAGTTAGATGATGATAAGAGGAAGAGAAAAGAATTCTTGAGAGGGATAGGTTATAAACTTTAAAATGAAGAAGTACACCTTCGGTTTCTCGCCATGCCCAAATGATACCTTTATCTTCTATGGTATGGTTGAAAAGAGAGTAGATTTAAGAGGGCTCCATTTTGATTTTATTATTGAAGATGTAGAGACCCTTAACCAGCTTGCCCTATCGAAGAAGCTGGATATCTCTAAGGTTTCTGCCCATGTATACTTCTATCTGCATGAAGATTATCGATTTCTAAGGAGTGGTGCAGCCTTTGGATATGGTTGTGGTCCTATAGTCGTCTCAGATCGGCTCGATCTTTTACACCAAAGAGATACTATAAAAATTGGGGTTCCTGGGCGACTAACGACTGCCTTTTTACTCCTTAAGCTTTTTTTAGAGAGAGAATATCCTAAAAAATCTGTTAATTATCTTTTCCTCCCCTTTAATAAGATAATGCCTGCTATAAATGAAAAACAAATAGATGCTGGAATAGTGATTCACGAAGGGAGATTTACTTATGAAAATTACGGATTATTAAAAATCGTAGATTTGGGGCAATGGTGGGAAAGGGAGACCCAACTGCCTATTCCTCTTGGGGGAATAATTGCAAAAAAGGAAATAGGAAATGATACAATTAAAAGAATTGAAGACATTATAATTGACAGTATAAAATATTCATTTAGCAATCCCGATGAAAATATTTCTTTTATTAAGAGATATTCACAGGAATTAACTGATGAGGTTATTAAGGAACATATTTCTCTCTATGTTAATTCTTACACATTTAATATTGGAGCTGATGGCTGGCAAGCACTAAAGGAATTATTGGGAAGGGCTGAAGAATTATATTCAAAGATGCTTGGATTGCCTAAGATTGATCTAACAGATGGGAGTAAAGGTCTTTAGTCATCTATATTTAAGAATATATTTTTGGGGGTCTCATGAAATTCCTATCCCTTGAGCCTTTTACTAAAGAACAAAAGATTGCTTATTTTTCAATGGAGATTGGAATAAGAAGTGAGATTCCAACTTATAGTGGAGGACTTGGGGTTCTGGCAGGAGATACTATCAAATCTGCTGCAGATTTAAGGCTCCCTTTAGTTGCTGTTACGCTCCTCTCAAAAAAAGGATATTTCAGACAAGACATAGATATATTTGGCAGGCAGATTGAGCTTCCCGATGAGTGGGACATCGAAAAATATCTATCTCCTATAAAAGAAAAAGTTACGGTTAGAATTGATGGAAGGGATGTCTTAATAGGTTGTTGGGTATATATTGTAGAGAGCGCCACAGGTGGCAACGTCCCGATACTCTTTTTAGATACCGATTTGCCAGAAAATACTGCTGAAGATAGAGAAATTACTTACTATTTATATGGTGGTGATCTTGTATACAGATTCAAACAAGAGATAGTTCTTGGCATAGGTGGAACGAGAATGCTCGAAGAGATAGGGTTTGATATAAAGAAATATCATATGAATGAAGGGCATTCAAGTTTTTTAACTCTTGAGTTATTGAGAAGATACAAAAAAGACATCGAAAGTGTTTGGGATGAGAGGCTCATTTGGGACATAGAGAAGGTAAGAAGTCTTTGCGTATTTACTACTCACACACCTGTGGCAGCAGGTCACGATAGATTTCCCTATTCTCTTGTCGAAAAAACACTCTCTGAAATAGTCCCACTAAATGTGATAAAAGAGTTTGCAGGACGAGAATATTTAAATATGACAATCTTAGGCATAAACTTAAGTAACTATATAAATGGAGTCGCAAAGAAACATAGGGACGTATCTAAGAGCATGTTCCCGGGGTATGAAATTCATGCCATTACAAACGGTGTCCACTCCTTTACCTGGACCTGTGATAGTTTTAAAAGGCTTTATGACAAGTATCTTCCTGGTTGGGCAAATGAACCAGAAATCTTTGTAAGGGTAGGCCGTATTCCTGCGGAAGAGTTATGGGAAGCCCATATGGAAGCAAAAAGGCAACTCATAGATTATGTAAATCGTGAGACACAGGTTGGTATGAATTACGATACCCTAACAATAGGTTTTGCTCGGAGGGCAACAGCCTATAAAAGAGCTGATCTTCTCTTTACAGACCCCTCAAGATTGGTTCAGATTGGTGAAGGAAGAATTCAAATTATATACGCAGGCAAAGCTCATCCCAAGGATGACGGTGGCAAGCAATTAATAAAACAAATTTTTGAGATAAAAGAGAGATTAAAAAACAAGATAAAGATAGCATATCTTAAAAATTACAATATGGATCTTGCGCTAAAGATGGTTTCAGGTGTCGATCTATGGTTAAACACTCCTATGAGACCTTTGGAAGCTTCTGGAACAAGTGGTATGAAGGCAACTCATAATGGTGTTCCTAATTTTAGTGTTCTTGATGGGTGGTGGATTGAAGGACATATTGAGGGTTATACGGGATGGTCGATAGGTCCTTCAGCGGATACAATAGCAGACCCCAAAAAGGATGCTGATGACCTATATACCAAACTGGAAAAAATAATAATCCCTACCTTTTATAATGATAAATATATATGGATCAAAATAATGGAGAATGCCATAGGTAAAAACGCCTATTACTTCAATAGCCATAGAATGATGAGACTCTATGTTACGGAGGCCTATATAAGGTAAAAAGATAATACTCATGGCAATATTTTCTTATAAAGCTACTTCTATTCAGGGTGCGGTAGTAGAAGGCTTTATAGAAGCTTCCGATGAAAAGGCTGCTATCGAAAAAATCAGAAACTCTGGCTACATCCCCATTAGGATTTCTCTGTCTAAGGAAGATGTTAGTAGGGGTTTTTCTTTAAAATCCAAGAGAGGTAATTTAATTATCTTCACAACTGAGCTCTCTTCTCTTTTATCTGCCGGACTTCCTCTCGATCGGAGCCTTAATATCCTTTCTGAAATATCGGAAGATAAATATATGAAGCGGATAATCCAATCTATCTTAAAATCCATAAGAGAAGGAAGTTCTTTTTCTGAGGCTTTACAAAAACACCCAGATATATTCCCAAGAATTTACATAAACATGATAAAGGCTGGTGAAGCAGGAGGAGTACTTAATGTTGTCTTAGATAAGCTCAATGAATATCTTGAATCCTCCAAAGAACTTAAAGATCATATCTTTTCAGCAATGATCTATCCAACTATTTTATTATTTACTGGTGGTATTTCCATAATCATTTTACTTACCTATGTCTTACCAAAATTCTCTGTTATCTTTTCTGAGATAGGGACTTCTTTACCACTTCCAACTAAAATCTTGCTTTCCATCAGTAATTTTTTGCAATCCTTTTGGTGGTTAATATTCGGCTTAATCTTTTCTGGATTAATTCTTTTAAAGTTATATGTTAAAAAGCCTTCTGGAAGATACAAATGGGATTCGTTAAAACTTAAATTGTTCAGAGATATAATTATAAAGCTTGAGACAGCAAGGTTTTGTAGAACATTAGGAACTCTTCTTAAGAGTGGAGTTCCACTTTTACAAGCACTTAATAACTCCAAAGAGGTAATAAATAATCAATTAATCTCCTCTACAATTGACATAGTTTCTAAAGGAGCAAAAGAAGGACAAGGAGTCTTTGTGCCACTTCAAAAAGCTAAGGTGTTTCCAGACCTCGCCCTTTCCATGATAAAGGTTGGGGAGGAGACAGGTCAACTCGATGAGATGTTAATAAAGGTAGCTACAACCTATGAAAAAAGCCTTAGAATTACTATAAAGAGATTCATTAGTCTTCTTGAGCCTTTTTTAATACTTTTCATGGGTTTGATAATAGGTTTCATCGTACTTGCAATGCTAATGGCTATCTTTAGCATAACGGAAATACCCTTTTAATTTTTTTTATGGCACCTTTCATCAATTATATTTTTTTAAGAAAATACACTAATCCTCTTGTTAGTAATAAAAGAGGCTTTATGCTTATAGAGTTGATAATTGTGTTAGTTCTAATTGTACTTATGTTGGGGTTGTCGACTATTTTTTTTGCAAATTCTCTCCCATCTAACAAGTTTAATGCGACGGTACGGGAGATCGCTGCCCATATGAAATATGCAAGGACAATTGCAAAACTTAAAGGAGAAAATCAAGCCTTTTTTATAGATCTTGATTTAAGGCAGTATGGAGTTGAAGGTTTAAAATCGCGGGAATTGCCTCAAAATATAAATATAAAAGTTTTTGACCCTATAGTGGGAGAGATTTTTAGAGGTAGATATCAAATGGTAGTCCAATCTTCGGGGGGTGTGGATGGTGGAACAATTTTTGTCTTTGATGGTAAAAGAACGGCTACCATAAGTCTTGATCCCATCGTTGGGACAATTATTCTAAAATGAGAGACTTAAGCAAAGGTTATACCCTTATAGAGATACTCGTAGCTCTTTCAATATTAGGCATTGCAATTACTGTCATACTACAGTTATTTTCAGCAAATCTCAGGGCTATTTCTCGTTCTGAAGATTATGTTCATGCGCTAATTAAAGCCGATATAAGAATGAGAGAACTACTTCAGAGCGAGGATTTGCAAGAAAAAATCTGGTCTGAAACTACAGATAGCGGTCATAGAGTGGATGTTGTAATAACAGAGATATTAAAAGAAAAAACTGAAACCTTACAATTCAGTTTGATGGAGATTCATTTGACGATCAGTTGGAGAGAAAATTTAAAAAGCAAATCTTATAGTTTTAAGACATTAAAAACAGTAGCCAAAAAAATTTAAAATATGCCAAAAATATCTATTAAAGGTTTCACTCTTTTAGAGTTGATCATATCCATAACAATTTTCAGCATTATTTTACTCATCCTTTTTGGAGCTATGAGACTGGGACATCGCTCCATAGAAAAGGCTGAAAAGAAGATTGAATTCCTTGAGAGGTTGAGAGCAACTCTAAATACAATAGACTCTCAACTCCAATCACAAATACCACTAACCTATGATGAAGACGGGGAAAAAAAACTTTATTTTGTCGGACTTAAAGATTCTTTACAGTTTGCTACAAACTTTTCAATTTGGAGAGGACATAAAGGCTATGTAAAGGTACAATATAATGTTGAAGAGGATCTTACTGGCAGAAAAGCTCTTTATATTACAGAGAATACTATATCGATAGATCAGCCAAAGAGGACCCTTTTATTAGCAGGGGTACAGAGCATCTCTTTCTACTACTTTTACAAGGCTTCTATAGAAGACGAAGAAGGTTATTGGGTAGATGAATGGACAGAGGACTCCTCTATACCTGAAAAGGTAGCTATCAACATCATCGATGACACTAAAAAAATAAACATGAATTTCTTGATATTTCTTAGGAATCAACCAGCCCTTTCTATGCGACCTCTATCTCATGATGCTACAGGTATAGGTAGAGGTTTTCCTAAACCCGGTGGCTCAACAAAAAATTAATCAGAGTATGTAATTAATGTCTGTTCAAAAGAGATCATAACTTAAAAGATAATATGAAAGGTGAAAAGGGGTTAATCCTTATTATAACAATGTGGGTTATAACTATTTTAATGGTTATTACCATGTCTTTCTCTTTGATGGTTCGAACAGAGACGCACTCTACAATAGCCTTTAGGGAAGAATTGGAGAAGAAATATCTTGCTGAAGCTGGTATCGAAAGAGGAATTGTTGAGCTCTTTTATAGAAATCAATATGGCGGGCAAAAAATCACTGAAGAGGAAAAAAAGGTTTGGCGGGTGGATGGCTCACTCTATACAATTCCGCTGTCAAAGGGGCAAGTCAAAATCAGCCTCATGGATGAATCTGGAAAAATTAATATAAACAATTTGAATGACCAGTCTGCTATAATACTGAAAAACCTTTTAGTCAATTTTGGCCTCAGAGATGAAGAAGCATCAGTAATTATCGATTCTATCTTAGATTGGAAAGATGGAGATGATTTAAGAAGACTAAATGGAGCCGAGAGCGATTACTATATGAGTCTACCTACACCCTATAAAGCTAAGAATGCTAACTTCGATACTTTAGAAGAACTTTTGCTTGTAAAAGGAATGAATCAAGAGATTCTTTTTGGTAACGATGGGAAAAAGGGTATAATAGAATATATCACCCTTTATTCAGGTACTAGTGGTATAAATTTGAGAACTGCACCTAAGGAAGTTCTTTTAGCTATACCAGGATTAACTTCAGAGATTGTCGATGAAATAATTAGTAAAAGGATGGACCTAACTACCTCGGAAACATTGACAATAAATCTACCTCAAGAGAGCGCTAAATTTATCTCTCAAATGGCTGTTACTTCCACTTATACGGTTAAATCCACTGCCTTTAAAGATAATGAAAGATCATCCTATACAATAGTCGCTACAGTGCTTATAGAGGGTGGTAACAGATACCGTTATCTCTATTATAAAAGTCCGGCAAGATTGTAGTCATGATAGATTCTGAAGCGCTAAAAAGATTATCCTCTATAAGCTCAGAGACATTAACAACTGTTAAAGGTTTTTTTAAGCCTCTTTGGAAAGCTCTTTGGTATGACTTCTCTGAGCTAATGTTTCCACAAAAATGTTTGAGTATATCCATTGAGCGAAATACTTTCCATATTGCCTATGTTACAAAGATTTTCTCCCGTTTCAAAGTCCATTGGATAAAGGAATACCCCTTTGACATTTCTTCACCAGACATCGAATTCTTCTCATCTTCAGTAGCTCTTGCTTCAAAGGAACATAAATTAAAACATGCAGCTGTTACTTTAAGTATTCCTAAGGTATGGACAATTACAAAGGTATTAGAGTTTCCATCCACTGTAAAAGAAAGTTTAAACAATGTAATCTCTTACGAAATGGACAGATTCACTCCATTTGATGAAGAGGATGTATTTTATGACTTTAAAGTTGTTGAAGAGACTAATGAGAAAATCAAAGTCCTTTTGGCTGTAACAAAGATTCAACTCCTTAAGCCTTTCATAGATGCTCTATACTCAAAAGGCATAAAGGTTGAATATATTACTATCAATTCATCAGCCATAGGAAATCTTATAAATCATTCTTACAAGCCATCCTTAAGCCTCTATGTGGAAATCGATGAGGTGGGTTATGAGGGAGTCTTATTCCTTCAGTCAAAACCTATTAATTTTTTTGCAAATAAATTTAGAGGCGATGGCAGCAGAGATCGTGCAACAGAGTTAACCGATAGTATTAGGAATTTCCTTTCCATTAATAAAAAAAACGAACTAAAACCACAGATTTTCATTTTGTTTAAAGTTAAGAACAGCACTCTTAAAGAGAGCTTGAAATCTATAGTAAATATGCCTTTAACTTTCCTAGATGAGATTGATCTAAGGATGAGTTTCAGTCCTAAGACCGAGATAATCTCCTATTCATCGTTGGGAAGTTCTTTCTTAGCACTCAAACAGAAAACGGACAATCTTAATTTAATGTCGAAGGGTAAGGTAAATGAGCAGAAAAAGCCAATTTTTCTGACTATTTTTTTATTGATTTTGCTTCTGATTATTTTAGTTTTATATTTTGTGGCCCCACTTTATTTAGAAAATAAAAAAATTGAAGAGATCGATAAACAACTCACTCTTAAGAGAGAAGAGGTTAAGAAAGTAGAAACTTTGAAGAAGGAGATTGAAGCCTTGAGAGGTGATTTAGCAACGATTGATGGATTCAAGAGTAACCGCCAAATGACTCTCAATATAATAAAGGAATTTACATCGATAATTCCAAAGAATGCTTGGTTAACGAGGATTAGGATAACTGAAAAGGTAGTGGAGATAGAGGGGTATGCAAGTTCTGCAACAGAACTATTGCCAAAAATCGAAGCCTCGAAATTCTTACAAAAGGTTGAGTTTGCATCTCCCACCTTTAGAGACACAAGGCTGAATGCTGACAGATTCAGTATAAAAATGGAGATAGAGAATGTTACAGAAAACGCTACAAAGGAATAAAGTATCCATCAAAATCGGTTTATTCTTAATGGAGGAGCCCCCTTTTTATGAGAAGAAGTAAATTCTTGAAAATCTCCATCCCTCTAATAATTATTTTGTTCACTATTGTTTTTTATCAACATGGTTATCTCTATTTGGAGGAGGAATTTTCAACTGCTCAAGAGTCTTTGAATTTGAAGATTAAAACCCTCCAAAAATATAATCAACTAATAGCAGAAAAACCAGATCTTGAAAAGATGATAGCTACCTTGAAGGAGTCTAAAAGGACGGAGGAAACCAAACTTATAGAAGGTCAGACTCTTTCTCTTTCAGCTGCGACTTTACAAGATATGGTCAAAGGTATAATTATCAGTAGAGGTGGAACAATTTCGAGTGAGAGAGTAGGAAAAGCGGAAGATTTAGGCAATTATAAAGTTATAAGTATTAGTATTGACACAGTAATACCTGATATAAGGGCTTTAATGGAAATTATTTATGAAATAGAGAGTCACATCCCTTATCTTGTAATCAAAGAGCTCGATATAAGGGGTAGAAATTTTAGAGAACCACGTGAGCTTATGGTAAAGCTCGATGTAATTGCCTTAACAGGTGCAAAAACAAGTTAAGCAA